>JACTMZ010000131.1 GCA_014584375.1 Verrucomicrobiota bacterium
CGACGCCCGCCTCCATCCGCGCGCCGGACTGGATCGTCCATTGCGTGACTTCCTTTCCCTCGACAACAAAAGTTTCAAGGAGCAATTCCGCGATTCGCCCATCCTGCGCGCCAAACGGCGCGGATTTCTCCGCAATGTCTGCGTGGCGCTGGGAAACACCGGAAACGCCGACGATTTGCCCGCCTTGGAAAACGCCTTAAACGATCCCGAGGAACTTGTCCGCGAACATGCTGCCTGGGCGATTGAGCAAATTAAAAAATCTGAAAAAAGCGCCGTTTGATCTTCGCTCCCACGCGCCTCCAATCTCCCTGCGAAATTCCCAGGTCTCGACGGCGGAAGGTCAGCAAATCAGACAAGCCTGCACGCCGGGGCCGTGGACGCCCTGGATGAGGATGCCTTCGACATCGGCGGTTTTCGAGGGGCCGGTGACCCAGATGATATTGGGATCGTCGGGCAGCGCGTCCAAGGCGTCGGCAATGGAGCGATACACCGTTTCCCGCCGAACAAGCGCAACATGAATCCATGGCGCCAACGCAGCGTTCGGCAATGCCACCGGCAGCGACGGTCAGGGTTGCGTCAATCTCATTGACCCGATCCCGCCGGTATTCCCGAGTGACGCCACCCGCGACGGACAGCGTTGCCGCCAGATCATCGTACTCCGGCGGAACAAAAATTTGCTTCGGTCTTCGCGAAGCCATCCATGCGGCCAAATCCTCCGGCGATTCAAAACAAGCCGTCCCCGCCTCCTGCAGACGTTCGGAGAAAAGGGAAATGACATCCGGGCAAGAGGCCATCCATTTGGCGTCGGCCACGCCGTGGGGCACTTCCGGTCGCCGCGCCCGCTCGGGAAGCGGATCCAGGGCGGCGCTGAGAGCGGAAAAAATTTTTTCCCGGGCGGTCATGAGTATTCCTCCTTTTTCCGGTTGGCGCGGGATTTCATCCATGCGCGAAATTTGCCACCACGCCACGGGGGAAGCGTCCGCGTTTTCAGCCAGGCGCCGAGGTAGGGAATGGGCAGTTTGTCGAGCATCGGCACATAATCCTTGGCCGCTCCGAAATTCATGGCAGCGCGCCAGACGAGCGGATGACTTCCCATGACGGCGAATCCGCCCATGGGCGGCGTTCCCGGCGAGGGAATGTGCTCACGATGCGCCTTGTCGCGCAGGCGCAAAAGCAGATCGGGAATGGGAATGTCCACCGGACACACCTCGTGGCAGGCGCCGCAAAGGGTGGACGCCTTGGGCAGGTCGGCCAATTCCTTAAATTTGTCACCCGCAAGCAGTGGCGAAAGCACCGCGCCCACGGGGCCGGGATAAATGCTGCGATAGGCGTGGCCGGAGGACTGACGATAAACCGGGCAAACATTGAGACACGCACCGCAGCGAATGCAGCGAAGAATTTCCCGGCAATTGGAGGCGAGAACTTCGGTGCGGCGGTTGTCAACAAAGACCACGTGCATTTCACGCGGGCCGGAAGAACATTCGGCGGATGCCGGGCCGCTGACAAACTCGGTATAAACGGTCAACTGCTGCCCGGTGGCGGAACGACCCAAAAGGTTCAGCAAAACGGCGAGATCGGCGTCGGAGGGAATCACTTTTTCAATGCCGACAATGGCAATGTGAACCGGTGCGGCGGCAAGGCAGAAACGGGAATTTCCCTCGTTGGTGACAATGACCAGACGTCCGCTGTCCGCCACGACAAAATTGGCACCGGTAATCCCCGCTCCGGCAGCGAGATATTTACCGCGCAAAAACTCCCGGGCGCGGCGGGTGATCACGGCCGGATCGTCATTGTAATCCCCGAGCCCCTCACGCTCAAAGCTGCGGGCAATGTCACGGCGGTTCTTGTGAATGATCGGCTTGACGATGTGGCTGGGATGATCGCCATCAATCTGAATGATATATTCGCCAAGGTCGGTTTCGACCGACTCAATTCCCTCCGCCGTCAGGTGGGCGTTGAGGTGAATTTCCTCGGAGACCATGCTCTTGGATTTGACCACGCTGCGAACACCGGCCCGTTGCAAAATATCGGAAACGGTGCGGCACGCATCTCCGGCGGTCACGGCAAAATGCACCTTGGCGCCATTGCGAACGAGACTCTCCTCGGCCTGCGCCAAATAGTGATCCAAATTCTCGATGGAATGCTGACGAATGGCTCCGGCCAGCCGCCGCAACGAATCATAATCGTCGTAATCATCCCCAAGAGCGCGATAACGCGCAGCCGTGCCGGCGGCGCTGTTGTCATGGACGGCGGTGCGAATGTCGCCCGGCAGGCGCCTGGCAAAAGTGTCAATGAGTTGTTTTGCCATCACTGTAAAGGGCGTCGCGCAGAATCTGCGCAAAATGGAGAACTTTAACCGGCTGTCCGTCGCGTTTTGCCAGTCCGGCCAGGTGCATCAGGCAGCTCATGTCGCTGGAAACAATGCAATCGGGATCGGCGGCGCGAAGGTGCTTGAGTTTCAATTCACCCATCGCGGAGGAAATGTGGGGAAAGGCGACGGAAAAAGTTCCGCCAAATCCGCAGCACTGCTCACCTTCGGCAAAAGGAACGATTTCCACGCCGCGAATGGACTGCAAAAGCCGGTGAATGGCGGGACTGCTGTCGGTGCCACGTGTGTGGCACGCGCGGTGAAAGGCAATGCGGGATTTGAATTCTCCCGGCCATGAAGTGATGCCGAGGCCGTTGACCAGATAATCCGCCAGCTCCCAAGTGCGCCCGCCCACACGCTCAATCTCCGCAAGATCACCTTCATTTTCAAATTCCAAAGTCGAGCCGTGAAACATCATGGCCGCACACGAGCCCGAGGGAATGACGATTGGATCTTCACCGGCAAAAACCCGTGCCGTGTGCCGCATGACCTGACGGGCGGCGTGCCATTGACCGCTGTTGAAAGCCGGCTGACCGCAGCAGGTTTGATTTTCGGGAAAAACAACTTCGCATCCGACGTGTTCGAGAATCTCGACCGTGGCGCGGGCCACATCGTCAAAAAACGCATCGCACAAACAGGTGGCCATCAGCAGCACGCGTTTGCCTTTTGGTCGGGCGGCGAGATTGATCATAACGAGGCGATGAGTTGGATAAATCGAGCCGCTTTGTCATCCCACGGTGCGCGGTCTTTCGGAAGAAACTCCGCGACCTCGAAGGAATCCGCGACAAGACGCCGTGCTTCGGTCAGGGAGGCAATTTCTCCGCACGCGATCATCTGTGCGACCACATTGCCTGCAGCCGAAGCCTCGGCGGGCCCCGCAAGAACACGCAGGCCCGTGGCATCGGCGGTCATTTGATTAAGCAGGGCATTGCGCGAACCGCCGCCGACTATGTGCAGCGTGTCGGGAAAGTCCGGCATCCGGGATTTCATTTGAGAAACACAAAGCCGGTATTTGAGGGCGAGACTTTCGAGAATGACGCGGGTCATTCCCGCCCGTGTTTGCGGCGGCTTTTGCCCTCGATTTTGAAGCCATAGGGCAATGGCGGACGGCATGTCGCAGGGACGCGAAAAATCAGGGGCATCCGGATCAATCATCACATCGGCCTCGGCGCTCTCCGCCTCCGCAACAAGATCGGCAAAGTCCAATTTTTCACCACTGCGCTCCCAATTCCGCCTGCATTCCTGAAGCAGCCACATGCCGGCCACGTTTTTGAGAAAGCGGACGGTTCCAAACAGCCCCTGTTCATTGGAAAAACCCGCCGCGCGCATTTCCTCCGAAATCAGCGGGGCATCCAATTCCCGCCCGATGAGCGACCATGTTCCCGAGCTCAGGAAAAGCGGATTGGGCTCCCCGGCGGGAATTCCGGCCACAGCGGAAGCCGTGTCATGACTGCCGCAGCGCACCACTTTGACATCGCACAAATTCCCGTCCTCCCCGCGCAATCTGCCCGCCACGGTGCAGGGCTCGCTGATCGGTGGCAGGATTTTTTCCGGAATTCCAAGCTGATTTGCCAGGTCAAAATCCCATTGTGCGGAGCCAGCGCGCAGCAATTGTGACGTGCTGGCGATTGTTCGTTCCACACCAAGCTC
Organism: Verrucomicrobiota bacterium; assembly: GCA_014584375.1. Lineage (GTDB taxonomy): Bacteria > Verrucomicrobiota > Verrucomicrobiia > Chthoniobacterales > JACTMZ01 > JACTMZ01. Next base: position 4,019 of record JACTMZ010000131.1, read on the forward strand.
ACCGCCGAGCCAATACGTGAGCAGATCGGGCACAAAAGCGAGTCGCGACGCGGCAGCCAATGCTTCCGGACGATCCCGCACCTCGGCGACCAATTGGTAGAGGGTGTTAAAAAACATCGGCTGAACGCCGGTGCGACGATAAATCTCACCGGCAGGCACCACGGCCTCCACCGCTTCCATCACGCCGTCGGTGCGGCTGTCACGATACATCCATGGCAGGCCCAGCAAACTTCCCCGGACGTCCAGCAGCCCGTAATCCACACCCCAGGTGTCCACCGCAACCGAAACCACCGCATCGCCAAAATCCGCCCGCGCCCTGGCCACGCCCTCGCAAATATCACCGTAAATTCGCGGCAAATCCCAATGCCATCCATCGGGAAAAAGCATCCCCCCCGTCGGAAACCGCGTCACTTCACGCAGCGAAAGACGCCGCCCATCGTAAACACCCGCCATCACCCGTCCGCTTCCAGCGCCCAAATCCGCAGCCAGAAAAACCTTTTTTGTCATGATTTCTCCAGCGCAATCTCCAGACGCACACCCTGACGGTTCATGGCTTCCGCCACATGCGCAGCGGGGGAAACATCCGTGATCCAGAGATCAATCTCCGACGGACGGGCATAAAAATAGCTGGATGCGACTCCGGATTTTGAATGATCAGCAAGCAAAATGACCTGCCCGGAACGGGCAATAACCTCATGCTTCAAACGCGCCATCGCCTCGGTGGCCTCGCTCAATCCCCTCTCTCCGTCAATCCCCCGGCAGGAAATGAACGCCTGATCCACATGATAAATCTCCAGCGCCTTTTCCGTCGTCCACCCCGTGCAGGCCAGGGACGCACCACTCAGGGCCCCGCCGAGCAAAATGCACTGAATCTCCCGCTTCTCGGCCAATGCCATCGCATTTTGAAGCCCATTGGTCACCACCGTCAGCGGCTGATCCGGCAGCAGCAGCGCCAGCGGCAAAACAGTCGTGCTGGCATCAAAATAAACAGTTCGCCCAGGACGAATGTGCTCCAAGGCCGCCCGCGCAACAGCCTGCTTGGCCGCGACATTTTCACTCGCGCGTTCCTGCACGGGAGGTTCGCGGCGATTCGGATCCATGCGCACCGCACCGCCATGCGAACGCAAAAGCAGCCCCTCCGCCTCAAGTCTCTCAAAATCCCGCCGCACCGTTTCATCCGTCACACTCAAAGCCTCCGCCACTTCCGTCGTCCGCACGCTGCCACGAACATTCAGAAGATCCATAATCCAACGATGACGTTCCGCAATAAGCATAATGGAGGGGGAATTTAGAGAATCAGTAAAATCCTATGCGGAAACTGTTTTATTGACCAGACACAAAAAAAGTACTTGCAAAAAAACCAAAAAGAACACATACTTCCTATTAGTTGAATTACTTAAAACCCGAAAAAACACTCGTAAACGGGCATAATTTTCACAGATTTCACCACAAAATAACAACAACACACACATAAAATACCAATGAGCCTTGATACAACCAGCATGATTGATCACGAAGCCTTCGCCACTGCCGAGATTTTACCGGATACGGTTCCGGCTCGCATTCGGGAGATTGCGGCCCTGCGTGGGCTTGGCTACACATTTCGTGAAATTGCCGAGCCGTTGAACATCACTCCGCAGGCGGTTTCCCTCATGCTGTCCCGCTACCGCCGCTGTCTCAAATCCCTGCACGAATCCATGGAATTGAGCAACCTCTCGGCCCGCGCCGTCAATGCACTCGGGCGCATGGGCGTCAAAACCCGCGAGGAAGCCCGGCAAAAAGACGTCCTCTCCCTGCTGCAAAATCAACGCAACTGCGGACGCAAGACGCTCGAAGAAATCGAACGTTGGATGGGAGGCACCCCGAACAATGGGGAAACTCAAAACGGCAACTGAGCAAATTCCATGTCTCTCCCCTACGAACTGGCGAAGGAGGAGTTTGCCGCTCGGAAGATTGACACCGAGAACGCCCTGCGGATTCTGGGCGACACGGCAATTTCCGTTCATTGCTGGCAAGGGGATGACATCGTCGGATTTGAAGG
>JACTMZ010000049.1 GCA_014584375.1 Verrucomicrobiota bacterium
CCCAGAACCATGACAAGCTTTGCGCCCGCCAATTTCGTCGCAAATTCCATCGAACCCAATTGATCCTTGTCCTCAATATTGCCCGCAACCCGACCGACAAAAAGATCGCCGATGCCCGCATCAAAAACGCTTTCGACCGGAACACGCGAATCAAGGCAGGAAAGAATGACGGCCTTTGGATATTGGCCCTGAGTCGCAGCAGATCTGCGGGCAAGAATATCTTGGGAAGCCGCCGCCTGACCGGCAACAAAACGCTTGTTTCCCTTCATCAGAAAATTCAACGCCCTATCGGGAGTCGAAGCCGCCTGTTGTTCACGGGTCACTTGAGCCGTGACGAACGGAGCGAAGGAAAAAGATGCGATGGCAAGGAGGGCAATTGTTTTGTTCATGGCAGGCAAAAATTGGCCAGTCTTCGGCGAAATATCAAGTTGTTTGCGACGGCGGTTTGAGCCGGAAAAACACCGCGTAAAGAACGGGAACTGCAAAAAGGGTCAGCACCGAGGCAAACAACAACCCCACGACAATCGTCACGGCCATTGCTCCGAAAAACACGTCGGGAATCAGCGGAATCAATCCGAACACCGTCGTCAACGCCGCCATGGACACGGGGCGCACGCGGCTGACGGCGGAATCCACCGTGGCATCCCATCCGCTTTTTCCCGCCGCCAGTTGCACATTGGTTTCATCAATCAACACAATGGAATTTTTGATCAACATTCCCATGAGGCTCAAGGCGCCAAGCAGCGCCATGAAGCCGAAGGGCCTGTCGAAAACAAGAAGTCCGGCCACGATTCCGACGACGGCGAGCGGCACGGTGAGCCAAATAATGGAAAAGATCCGCATCGAATTAAAAAGCAGAACAATAATGAGAGCCATCGCCAGCACAAATGGCGGCAGCGCCTCCGCCAGCGCCTTGCGTGCCAGCAGGGAATCCTCATGCTCTCCTCCCCACTCCATCGTGTAACCCGGCGGCAGCGGAATCGCCTCGATTTTTTCCCGAATGCGATCGTGAAGAACACTTGCCAGACCGGTCGTCTGATCGGCATGAACCGTTATCGTCGGAAGCCGGTTGCGGCGCATGATGATCGGATCCTCAAGCACGGTTTTGAAACCGTTCACAATCTGCCGCACGGGAATAAAAGTCGCCGCTGCCGGGCTGTAAACCTGAACGTCGCGAATGTAATCGGGATCCGCACGTTCAGCCAGCGGCGCACGCGCCACCACGGGAAGCAGCATGTCGCCCTCGCGGTAAACCCCGACGGTCCGTCCGCTGAACGTCGTGTCAAGCGCCGCGCCGAGATCGGTGCGCGTTATCCCCGCAAGCCGGGCGGGAGCCTCGGCGAACTGCGGGCGCAACACCGGAACCTGCTCGCGGCAATCAAGGCGAATTCCCTTGGCTCCGCCATCCTGGTGCAAAATTGCAACAGCCTTCGCCGCCAGCCGCCGCAGCTCCTGCTGATTTTCACCCGAAAAACGAACCTGAATTCGTCCCCCTTCACCCGGCCCAAGCAAGAACCTCCGCCCCGTGATCAGCGCATCCGGAAAAGCCGCGCTCAAATTCTTCTCAATCCCGGCGATCAATCCATCAATCGCCTCATGCCCCTCCACATCCACCAAAAACAATGCGTAGGAGGAATCGAATCTCTCCGGCGCATAAGTCAGCAAAAACCGCAGTGTCCCCTGCCCCACGCTCGATGTCACATGGGTGACGCCGGGCGTTCCCTCGATCCGCTCGCGCATTTGCTCCACCACCCGATCCGTCGCATCCAACCTTGTTCCCACGGGAAGCCAAACGTTCACCATGAATTGCTCTCGGGTGGAATCCGGAAAAAAGCTGTTTTCGACAAAACGAAAGCCCCACACGGACAGCGCCAGCATCGCCAGCATGACCGCGACGGATGAAAATTTCCGACGCATGCAGAAAACAAGCAGCCTTTTGTAACCTTGGTAAATTTTTCCTCCGTAAGGATCCTTGTCCGTCGCGGACACCTTGCCAGCCTTAAGAAAAAGAAAGCCGAAGAGCGGAGTGATCGTCACCGCCGTGATCCAGCTCAACGCGAGGGCGAAGAGCAAAACCACAAAAAGCGAACGGGTGTATTCGCCGGTGCTGTTGTCGGAAAGCCCGATGGCGCCGAAGGCCAGAATTGCAATGGCTGTCGAACCCAGCAAAGGCCACGCCGTTTGCGACACCACTTCCTTGGCCGCCTTCAACCGCTCGTGCCCACGCTGAACAGCCACAAGCATCCCCTCGGTGATGACGATGGCATTGTCCACAAGCATGACCAGCGCAATGATGAGCGCCCCCAGGGAAATGCGCTCCAGCGTCACCCCGCCCAGGTTCATCGCCAGAATTGTTCCCGCAATTGTGATGAGCAGAATCGTCCCGATAATCAATCCGCTCCGCAGCCCCATCGCTGCAAGCAGCACGACAAACACGATGATGATGGAGGCGACGAGATTGGACACAAAGGCGTTGATTGCCTCGACAACCGTGTCCGCCTGGAAGGAAACCTTTTGCAATTGCATCCCCAGCGGGATTCGCGACCCCAGCTCGGCAATGCGTCTCTGCACATCCGCCCCCAGCCGCACGACATTGCCCCCCTCAACCGTCGAAATGCCAATGCCTATCGCCTGCTTTCCGTCATAGCGAAGAATCGTCGAAGGCGGATCCACATAGTCGCGCCGCACGGTCGCGATATCGCGCAAAAACACGAGGGCGTTGCTGTTTCCCCCGCGAATAAGAAGATTTTCAAAATTCTCCGTTCCCTTCCACTCACCCGTCGGATCAATGGTGATGGCCAGCGGCCCCGCATCCGCACGCCCGGAGGACACCACCAAATTCTGCTCGCGCAGGGCGGCAAAAATCTCCTCAGGACGAATCCCCAGCCGCGCCATGCGGTCGCGCTGCATTTCAATGTAAACAACCTCCTGCTGAACGCCGAATAGTTCGACCTTTTTGACGTTTGGAACCAACAAAAGTTCCCGCTGCAGCAGATCAGCGGTCTCATAAAGTTCCGCCATGCTGTAATCCGGCCCCGTCAACGCGAAAAAAATTCCAAAAACATCCCCGAAATCGTCAATCACGCGCGACGGCCCTGCGCCTGGCGGCAGCATTCTTTGAGCGTCCCCCACCTTTCGGCGCAACTCATCCCACACCTGCGGCAGGGAGTGTTTGTCATACTGATCCCGTATGCGAACCGTCACGGTGCTGCGCCCGCGCTCGGAACGCGATGTGACGCGATCCAACTGCCCGAGCTGCTGCGCGGCCATTTCAATCACATTGCTCACCTCATCCGCCACCTCCTGCGCCGTCGCGCCGGGATAGGGAGTGACAATCAGTGCCTCTTTGATTGTGAACTCCGGATCTTCCAGGCGCGGAATGTGGACATACGACCATGCACCGAGCAGAACAAGCAGCGCGGCGAACACCCACGTGACGGTGCTCTTGCGAATGGACGCTTCGGCAATGTTCATATAGTCAGCGTGCGGGCTCCACCATTTTCTCCACCCTCATGCCTTCGGACAAAAAGCGGACGCCGGAGACAACGATTTCATCGCCAGGTCGCAGTTCCGGTGAACTCAACCGCATGAACGGCCCCACGGGAGCGTCCAATTCGACGGCGACAGCGGAAACCGTGGAGGTTTTTGAATCCAGACGCCAAACCACCGGAGAGCCGTCCGCAGAGGCGATGGCCTGGGTCGGAACCTCAAAAACCCCCTCTGCAACCGCCTGCCCTCCGCCCTTCACCCGCAGAAGAACTGTACAGGTCATGCCAGGCAAAATATTGACGTCCGGATGCGGCTCAAACTCAAACGTCACCCGAAACGTTCGCGCCGCACCTGTCGCCTCCGTTTGAAATGACTTCAATATAAGCGGAATTCGCTTTTGGGGAAATGCGGGCAGCTCGGCCTCCGCCTGCAGCAAATCCCGGGCGTTTGCCTCGTTGATCCCGCCTCCAACACGCAGCATGGATTGTTCCGGCACCTCGATATCCACCTCCAGCATGGATACATCCTGAAAAACAAGCACCGGCTGCTTCGGGCGTACGCTTGTAAAATTATCCACCAGCGTCCGCGCCACCCGTCCGTCAAACGGCGCCGACATCCGTGTGTCATCCAACGCCCGCTGCGCCTCCCTCTGCTCGGACTCCGCCACTTGAAATTCCAAAACAAACTGATCGAACTCCGTGGCGGAAATCACGCCCCGTTCGCGCAATTGCCGCCGTCGGGCCAATTCCTCGCGAGCGTTGATCAACCGCGCATTGGCCGAAGCGACGCGTGCCTCGAAATTTTCCGGATCCAGCCGCGCCAACAACTCGCCTTTCTTCACCAAAAGCCCCTGCCGCGCCGGGCGCTCAATGATCCGTCCCGCGACATCAAAGGACATTTCCGTGGTTTTCACCGCTGAAATCTCACCTGGGAACCGACGAAAATTTTCCGTCGTTCCATGCTGTAATACAAACGTCCGCACGGGCGGAGCCGCCGGTGGTGGCTGCTCCGGCTTCGAGCATCCGGCCATCACCGCAAAAAATAAAACCGCACCATGGCGGAATGCGTGAAATTTCATGACATCAATCAAGTTCGTTTTCCAAACTCGCCAGTCTTTTCGCAATGCCTTTCGCAAGCGAGGAAAATCAAACGATTGAGAGCTGCGAATCAGCGCTTTTTCTCCGTGGATGCGGGAACACTTTTCAAATCCTTCCCGGCAATATCCTCCCAAGCATAATACTGAAAAGTTTTGTCATCCGACATCGCGACGAACAGTCCGCCGGGAAATTTTGAACTGAGAGTGACGCTGGTGACATCACTGCCGTCACTTTCCAACGTCGCCGCTTTGACAATTTTAACGGGAATGTGCTTGTGCGGATCGCCCGGCTCACCCTCGCGCTTGAAAATCCAAAACTGATCGGCCTGCTGATCGGAAACAAGAATGTAGCCGGTTGTGTCGGTCAGTTTGTAAATGGAAATGCCCTCGTGATCGGACTTGAAGCCGTCGGTGGCGAAGAACGCCAGTTCCTTGTCGGCGTCGGGAGCGTCCGGATCGGCCGCATATTTGTGAACGCCCGCCTTTTCATCCGAATAATAAACATAACCCAACTCATTATCCACGGCGACGGACTCAATTTCCTGCTTGCCGCTGTAATGCCCGAAGTAGCGAACAAAACTCATTTTGACGCGTCCCTGTCCGTCATCCTCAAGACGGTATTGCGCAAGATACCCCTCCTTCGGCCCGGACTTGCCGGACACGATGGCAAACAAGGCACCGTCACGCGGACGGCGATAAAGGGCGATGCCCATGGGTGACCGTTTGGGATCGCCGTCAAAAACAACAAGATCTCCGGCATCGAGTTCCTTCATGTCCGGCAAAGCAAACACCCGCAACCGCTGTTGCTCCCGTTCGGTCACAACGGCAATATCCACCGGCTTCCCGCCAAGTTGAAATCCGTAGGCAATATCAACATTGTTTGGTCGCTTCAGCCCGGGCACGCGCTGAACAATTTTTCCCTCGAGATCAAAAACGTAAAGCGAACCATCCGTATTCTTGTCAGTCCCAATAATCAAACTCTTCGAGGGATCTGTCGGATGCACCCAAATGGCGGGATCATCAGAATCATAGTTTCCTTCGTAAACCCGGAGGTTGCGCTTGAAAAAGTCGCGATAAAGGCAATGACCGTCCAATGAAGAAATCCAAGGCAAAACCGACGGCGAAGCGGAGCATAGAACAGGCGATTCATCGGACGTCATTTGTAGGGGCGCCCGTAATCCCTGTCAAATTGCACCCGTATTGTAATTTTCATTTTTGAATAATGACGGCATCCTTTCGCCGGAAAATGCTGAAGATCGCACCGCATGAAAATTTTGAGGGATTGCTAAACGCCGTCTGCGAGGAGATCGCGGTGCGTCCGCCGTGGAAACAGCATCCGATCGTCATTCCCTCCATTTCCTTCAGCGATTATCTGCAGCTTGCGATTGCAGAAAAGCGCGGCATCTGCATGGGG
>JACTMZ010000076.1:0-8561 GCA_014584375.1 Verrucomicrobiota bacterium
TTTCGGGGGGCCAGGGACGCCCCGGGGGCCATTTGTTCGGGAGTCACCCTGCTTTTCGCCGGCTACCTCCTGTGGCGTCAATCGGAAGCACCGGACGCCTATGTCGCACGCGAGGACACACTGCTGCTGCTGGGGGCGCTCTGCGTTTATTTCACCGCCGCCTGGCAATTGCGTGACAACGGGCCACGCTGGCTGCTGCTGAGCGCACTTTTTCTCCTGGCCACGGTTCAAACCGTGACAGCCGTCGCGCAATTCGCCGCGCAAACGCCCTTTCATCCCCTGGGTGATCTCGCCCTGCACATGGGGCTATCAAGCGGAGGCGAGCGAATGGTTCGGCACGGCGGAGTTTTCGGGACATTGGAAAGCCGGGGCACACTGTCGAGCATTCTGCAGGTGACCAGTTTTCTGGCCTTGGGAATGCTGGTGTGGGGAAAGGCGAAGACGTGGGGAAAAATTCTGCTGTTTTGGGTGGCGGCCACGGGATTTGCGGCACTGATCTTATGTACATCCCGCGCGGCCTATGTCGGGATTTCCTCGGGCATGGTGATGTTCGCCCTGATCAGCTTCTTCATCGTCCGCCGGGGCGCCCTTGCACACAAGGGATTGCTGAGTGCGGGAATACTCGTCTTTTTAACACTGCCTCTGACCCTGGGAATCATGATCGGTGCGGAAAGCACAACGATTCAACTAAGGCTTCTGGATTTGGGGGCCGACAGCTACCGCGAAAAACTTTGGTTCGTAACGGTGCCACCCATGCTCGAACTCGATCCATGGCTGGGTGCAGGCGCAAACATGTTTGATCAACTGTCCCTGCGCTATCGTGCGACGGGGTTTGACGGACGAGCGGTTCATGCACACAACGACTGGCTGCAGCTATTAATCGAATACGGTCGTACGGGGCTTGTTCTCGGAGCATTGTTCTTTGTCACTCACCTGGCGGCGGGCTGGCGCAATGCGCTTCGGCTGTCCCGCGAAACAACACCCGACGGCTGGCTGCCGCAGAGCATGGAGCTGGGGCTGTTATCCGGATCGCTGGCCGCCGCAACCTCCCAGGGAATGCACGCGCTGTTTGACTACCGACTGCACCTGCCGGCGGTTGTCTTATTGCTGGCCCTGTGCGCCGGATGGCTGGCCGGCGCGCGCGTTGCCCCCGTCAGGCGGGACACCTGCCGCATGTCGCCATGGCTGCGCTTTGCGGCCTTCCTGCTCCCCATGTTTACAGGCGCATTGTTGCTGATGCGCACACTTCATGAAGCGCCTGCGGAATATGACGCTCTGCAGGCGGAAAACGCCATGATGCGCAAGGAACCGGAGGTCGCCTGGAACCTGGCGGAAAAAGGACTGAACCGCCGCCCCGAAAATCCCCGGCTTTTAATCCTGGCCGGTGAAGCCGCCCTGGCTCTGGGAAATACGGCGGACAACGCCATCGAACGCAAAGACTGGTATCGTCGTGCGGCGGATTTCTTTGACCAGGCAATCCGGCAAAGACCGTATTTCGGCTACGCCTGGCGCGAGCGGGCGCTGACTCTGGACGGATCGGAGCAATTTTGGGACGCCTTGTCGGCCCACCTTCGGGCGATCGCCCGGGAACCCGACAATGCGCGAGGCTACGAATACCTCGCACTGCACTATTGGTGGCTGGGAAGGCCCGACGAAGCCGAGCGCCTTTTCCGCCTCGCCAAACGCCTGCCTGGTGCCTCCCTGGCTTCCGGAGGGCTCAAAATGATCGAGCAATCACGCCCTCGCAATCCCGGGAAAAAGTAGGGCTGTTTTTATTTGACAGCAACCATGGCAGGAGCACGATCTCGCCTTATGAAAGTAACGCATGACCATGTACGAGGCGTTGCTTGGTATGCAGCGATGACGGGCGCCCTGCTGCTGACTATCAATCTCTCCGCCTGCCGCTGGGAAGTCGGAAAACTCCCGCTTCCAACCCCCTCGCCATCGCCCTCGCCCATCCGTGGCCGAGGGCAACGCCGCCATGCTGGCGACTGTCACATCGCAGGCATCCAAGGAAGCGACCGCTTTCAACACAGCCGTCCAACAGGCCTCCTCATCGCTCGCAAGCGCGGTAAAGGAGCTGCCTCGCGCCGCAGAAGCCCTGTCCACAATCCAACAGCTCTACCACCTGGCGGAGCCCTCCGTTTTCTACGTCAATCCGGAATCACCCGAAGAACTCGCCGCCCAGCCGGATCCCTTGGGCAGCGGCTCCGACGAAAGCCACCCCAATTCACTGGCCGATGTTTCAACCATACTCAACAAACTTGCGATCATAACGCCGGAAAAACCGGATGCCGCCGGCGAAATTCTGACGACCCTGAAGGAACTGGCGCTGAAATCCCAACAGCTCGACGGCGACATGAAATCGCTGGCGGAGGCATGGCGAAATTCCAACACCAATTTTCGAACGCATTACTTTCTGTCCGATCCCGACAACGCCGTGGCACGGATGTTTCAAGGATTGCTGGCTTTAAGCGGCGATGTGCTGCCCACCCGCTCCCGCACGGACGAAATCAGCCCGCTGTCTGCCAAGGAAATCAGCGGACGCATCGCGGCGCTGCGAGACATTTATCTCGGAAAACATGAAAACGCCCCGACGCAGAACACACCGGGGCTGAAGGATCTGGTGTCCACCGTCGCGCCATTGCGGGCTGCCGCCGTGGAAAGAGCCGTCGCCCAGGCGTCGGCGCTCTCGCAAACCTTGGAACTTTCACCGGACAACGCGGAGGCGCGGAGGCAATTGCTGTCCGCCTTGAATGAAGTCACGCGTCAGCTTGTGCTGTCGGCGGAAGCCCTCGGCATTCGCATTGTGGAGGAAAAGGGAGCCGCGTCGGATTGATTACACAAACGTCGCGGCGGCATGGGCGCTCGCCCAGGCCCACTGGAAATTGTAACCGCCGAGCCAACCGGTGACATCCACCGTCTCGCCGACAAAATAAAGTCCGGGAACATTGCGGGCCTCCATGGTTTTCGAGGAAAGATCGCGCGTGTCCACACCGCCCACAGTCACTTCGGCTTTCGGATAACCCTCGCTTTCCAAAAAAATCACAGGCCAGCGGCGCAACATATCCGCTGTTTCCCTCCGCTCCCGCGCCGTCCACTGGGCGGACGGCTTTTGCGGCGCAAAATTTTTACACCATGTCTCCGCAAAACGCCTCGGCCACGCACGGGCCAATTGAGCGGCGACATCGCCGGCACCCGCAAAAGACGGCTCCGCACCATCGGGAAGCAAGTCAAATGCGACGGTTTCCCCGGGATGCCAGTAATTGGAAATTTGCAAAACAGCCGGCCCGCTGAAACTCCGATGCGTCAGCAAAAGCGATTCCTCAAACATCGCTCCGCCGCACAGGGCGCGCACGGGCAGGGAAACACCGCTCAATGGCGCAAAAAGCGAATGAACGGAAGGATGCGGAACAAGCGGCACAAGTCCAGGTCGCATCGGAGTGACCCGAAGACCAAATTGCCGCGCAATATCATGACCCAGTCCCGTTGCGCCAAGTTTGGCAAAGGAAAGTCCGCCGGTGGCCATCACAAGCGAGTCGGAAAGAAAAACGCCCGAGGAAGTGCCAACGCGAAATTTTTCGGGCTTGGCAACCTCCCCGATGCGAACGCCGCAGCGTACATCCACCCCGGCCTGCGCGCATTCCTCAAGAAGCATGGCAATCATCCGACGCGATCCGTCATTGCAAAAAAGCTGCCCAAGTTTTTTTTCATGCCAGCGAACATCCCGGCTCTCCACAAAGGAAAGAAAATCCTCCGGCGAAAATCGTGCCAGGGCGGAACGACAAAAATCCGGATTGTTGGAAATGTAGTTTTCCGGCGCCGCGCGCAGATTGGTGAAGTTGCAGCGCCCGCCGCCCGAGATTTCGATTTTGCGTCCGACCCGGTCATTGTGCTCCAACACGAGAACCCGGCGACCGCGCCGCCCGGCGTTGAACGCACAAAACAACCCGGCGGCGCCGCCGCCCAGCACAATCACGTCAAAATGCTCCGCATCCGAAAATGTCGTCATGTTTTGCAGGCTGTTGTCATCAAATTCTCCCGTTCCACATCATTCCGCCCGCCGCTCCGGCGCCTTCGTTGAAACCGACGGCGTGGTAAATGGTATCAACAGGCCGCCGAGAAGCCCAATCACCGCCTGAAATCCAAATCCTCCCAGGGCCGCAAGTGCGGCGGCGGCAGGTGCAACACCGTACATGCTACCCAGCAAATTCTGAAAAAGCGTCTCACGCAAGCCGACTCCAAAAAAAGTGACCGGTAGCAAAATGAACGCATCCACCACCGGCATAATCAAAAACATTCCCCAAAAACTTGTGAAAACCCCGAATGCCAGGGCGCTGAAAAAATAGGTCGCCACATGTGCAAGGAGAGCCGCACAAGAAACGGCAACACCGGCAAACACCCCGCCGGGATGACGAAGAATTTCCCAGAAATTTTTCCCCAACAGCACCATGGATTCCCTCACACGCGCCGGAATAAACCTCGCACGTTTCTGCATGAACGGAAGCGTGGTCATCCACCACAGAAACACCAAGGCCACCGATACGGAAAGCACCAGCAGACTGACACCCAGAATCATCCGTGCGGGACTTCCGACGGGAAACGCATCGCGAAACAGAAAGACAACGGACAGAAAAATCGCCAGCGCGACCAAGCCGCACAATCGGTCGGCTATCACGGAAACCACCGCGCGCCTTTTTTGCCCGGGATGCAGCCTTATGACATAGATGATCCGAAAAAAATCGCCGCCGCCCGCACCGGGAAGAAACAACGAATAAAAAAGTCCGGCGAAAGAAAAGGCGCACACGCGTCCGAAACCGATGGGAATGTTGAAAATTCGAAGCATGATCAACCATCGTACAGCGCACAAAAGCTCGCACAGCAAAGCTGACGCAAGGCCGCCAATTGCCCACAGCGGATTGACTTGGGACAGCACCGCAACCGCCTCCCGACGCAACGTCGCATCCCCAAAGACGCGATGCAAAAGAAACGCGGAAAGCAAAATCTGGAGTGCAAGAAATCCGTTCTTTCGCAGAAAATTCAAGCCGCGAGTAATTGTGTCATTGCCCGCAAATTGTCGAGTTCATAGTGTCTCAACGCATGACCATGGAAGCCGTGGAATATGATGTCATCGTAATTGGCGGCGCATTAAGTGGCGCCGCAACGGCTCTCCTGCTCAAACGGGAGGATCCCTCCCTGCGCATCCTCATCATTGAAAAGGACGCCGTTTTCAAACGGCGGGTCGGTGAAGCAACCGTGGAGGTGAGCGCCTACTTTATGTGCCGCGTTCTCGGGCTGACGCGTTTTCTCACGCAGACACAGCTTGTCAAAAACGGACTGCGTTTTTGGTTTTCCAACGAAAGCGCGGCAAATCCCGGCGAATGCTCCGAAGTCGGCGGGCGGTATCTTTCGACCGTTCCCTCGTTTCTCGTGGATCGCGCGGTTCTTGACGAGGAGGTGCTGCGTCGCGCGGTCGCCGCAGGTGCGGAACTCATGCGCCCGGCGACGGTCGTCTCCGCACAACTGCACGAAGGCGCCCAACAAATGCTCGTCGTTCGCTCGGATGGCAAAGAAACAAGCCTGCAGGCCCGATGGATTGTGGATGCTTCCGGCGTCAAATGTCTGCTGGCGCGCGCCAATGGATGGCGACGCTCCTTCGAGGAACATCCAACCCTGTCCGCATGGGCCCGGTGGAAAGACGTTGCCGATTGGGACTGCCCGGATTTTGTCCGCCGTCACCCGCAGCTCGGCAGTCCCTTTGTGGGCATTCGCGGCACAGCCACCAATCATCTTGTCGGATACGGCTGGTGGGCGTGGTTCATCGCCCTCAAGGGCGGCGACACCAGCGTCGGCGTGGTCATTGATCCGCGCCGGGCTTCCTGGCCGGAGGGAGACATGCCAATCGGCGAAAAACTGCGCATTTTTCTTTCCCGTCACGCCGCCGCAGCCGAACTGCTGGAACAGGCAAAAATCGTGGACGGCGATAGTCACTTCCGCCGCAATCTCCCTTATCACTCCTCCGTTTACGCCCGCGACGGAGCTGTATTGACGGGCGACGCAGCGGCCTTTCTGGATCCGTTTTACAGTCCGGGTATGGATTGGCTCGCCTTCAGCGCAACGGCGGCCGTCCGCACTATTATGACCTGGAGGAGCGGAGGGGACACAGCCGCCGCCATTGAGAAACACAACCGTGATTTCCAAACGAGCTATCGCCGCATGTACGAGGCGCTCTATGAAAACAAATACGATTACCTGGGCGATTATGATTTGATGTGCGTCGCCTTTCGCCTGGACATTGCGCTCTATTATCTGTTCGTGGCGCGCCCGATTTTCCGACAGGGATTGGCTCTGCTTTGCTTCCCACCCTTTTCCGCACGCGAAGCCGCACCGATTTTTCACCTTATGAAATTTTACAACCGCCGACTTGCGGCCATGGGACGGGCAAGACACCGGAGCGGGCGCTTTGGACGCAACAACAACGGTCGTCGTCATCTGTTTGCCGGCTTCAATTTCCACACACCTCATCTGCTGAAAATCATCGCCAGCGCCATGATGTCATGGCTGCGCCTCGAACTGACGGAAGGTTGGAAAGCACCGACGGCAAAATGATCGCAGCCGCCGCGTAAAATCAGGATCGGGTCAGGCGAGCCGCCGCCGTTTGCCGGGAATATCCAAAATACGGAATCACCACTTCGCGGCGGGATGCGGACTCATTCAAAAAATCCACCCCCAGGATGGTATGCCACGCACCCGCTGCGGTTCCGGCGATGCAGGGATTGGGCGAAAAATTTTCCACAACGGAACGCCCGCAAAACGCCACCGCAGCGGCATTCTCCGTCCAACCGGCGGCGGTTTGCGCAACAGGACAGTCCGGTGAAAAATTTTCAAGACAACGCCGTGCGGACAATCCCGCCTCGATCCTGTTTTCAAAGGAATATCCATCGGCGATTTCCGTCAGACGAACCCGGGATTCATCGCTTCCGCACGACAGTAAAACCGCTCCCGCTCCCTCTCCCGCAATGAGCCGCCTCCGAAAAAATCCCGCTGCCTGGAACGCGTCCAATTCATGCGGATCGAATTCCTCCGCCCCAAGCACAAGCACATGATCGGCCCTTCCCTTGGTCAGCCAGCAATGCGCGGTTCGCAATGCGGTGGCCCAGCCGGATGTGTCGCCAACCTGGGTGTAAGCCGGCCCGCCAAGCCCAAGCACGGACACAAGATGACTCAACGGGCTGTTAAACACCGTCTCGGGAAAAAGCAGCGGACTCGCAAAACGGCGGCCATCGGTCGTGAGCTGACGATAGAATTTGATGGAGTAAATCAAACATCCCAGAAACAAGGCCGCGACGACGCCGGTTTTTTCCCTGTCCACATCCGGTGCGGCGGACAACGCCTGTTCAGCGGCTTCCGCCAGGTAAAGGGAGATCGGACTGGCGCGGCGCAATCTTGGCTCCTTTTGCCAGCGCTGCAATTCCGGCGCATTGCGATCCACAAGAAACACCTCGTGCTCCCGCGTTCCCGCCGCATTGGACGTCATGCTTGCCCTCCACGGAATGTGCAATGCCTTGCTCCCCATTCCTCCGGGGCATACGACACCGCTGGAAACAATACGCCAGTTCATAAGCGGGTGAAAATCAGAGCGGCGTTGGAGCCTCCAAACCCCAGATTCACGCTCGCAACGGCATTTGCAGGCAGACGTTCCCCGACAGTCGCAAGGGAGTCGGCGATGATCGGTTCGGGAGTTTCCGTGTTGATCTGCGGCGGAATGCGACCGGATTGCAACGCCATAAGACACAATGCCGCCTCAATGGCTCCCGCCGCGCCCAGCGCGTGCCCCAGCGCGGCTTTTGTGGAACTGATCTTGAGTTCTTTGCCAAAAATCCGAATCAACGCCTCGGCTTCCGCTCCGTCATTAAGCGGTGTTCCCGTACCATGCGCATTGAGATATCCAATGTCGGCGGGTTCCATATTTGCGTCGGCCAACGCTGTGCGAACGGCGCGTTCAAGTGGCGCGCCGTCCTGCGCCGGCTGCGTCAAATGACCGGAATCCGTCGCAAAACCATAGCCCGCAAGAAAGCCGAGGATGTCCGCATTGCGGCGGCGCGCATGATTCTCGCTTTCCATGACAAAAAATGCCGCCCCCTCTCCCAACATCAGACCGTTGCGATTGAGATCAAACGGACGGCATTTATCCGGAGCAAGGGCCTGCAAGCTGTCAAATCCGACAAAAACCATCTCGCACAAAGCCTCATAAGCTCCGCATTGGCTCCGCTCGCACAGGCGTTGGCGACAATCATGGATGGCCCGTCAAAGCCGAAATAACGCTGAATCTCTCCCGTCTGCTGCTGCGCCTGATAGCGGGCAACCCGCGCCATTTGTCCGCTGGAATCACCCGCCCAAACCCCCTTGAGAAACTCCTCCCCCTTTTCCATGCCGCCGGCCGTTGTGCCAACGGACATCTCAAGTTGTTCCAAAACACAGCGACCTTCGGCATCAAGCAACTTCGCCTGCAGGAGTGCCTCCCGCACTGCGGGAATGGCGAGACGCGAAGCCCGGCTGTA
>JACTMZ010000076.1:8590-41365 GCA_014584375.1 Verrucomicrobiota bacterium
AATCGCCGCAACCGGTGCGCGGCCCGATTTCCCCGCGCAAAGGGCATCCCATGTCGCTCTGGCGTTCGCACCAAGCGCCGTGATGCAGCCGACTCCCGTCACCGCCACGCGCCCAGGTGCAACGCGTTTCATTTTACCGCCCCGCTTTCTGCCGAAGCGGCAACATGACGACTTAACAAAATCCGCCCTCGGGCCACCGTACGCGATTCCACGGTGCATTCTGCATCAAATCCGGCCAATGCGCCAAACTCCCTCTCCAAACGCACTTCGGTGCGAAGGATCGCTCCGGGACAAACGGCGTCCACAACACGAAACCGCTCGATGCCTGCGAGAAAAAGCGGAGTCAGCGGCGGCTCGTCGCCAAGCGACATCCACAAGACACCGGCAGCCTGTGCGGCACACTCCACCAACAGCACGGCGGGCATCATGGGACGACCGGGAAAATGATCGGCAAAATACGGGGCGTCGCCCCGAAGCTCCTTCCACGCAACACCAGCGGATGAACCACTTTTTTCAAAGCGATCTATAAAACTAAAGCCCGGTCCGTGGGGAGTAAGACGCTGCATCATGGCTTGGCATGGACTGACGAATCATCCGACGGTGCATTGCGACGCGGATTGAAAAACCTATATTCCAGCGAAATTCCGCGCGGCAATGTTATTGTCATGGTTCGCAAAAGCAGCGATTCCGCATCCACGCGATTCTCTATTTTTTCAGGCATTCGAATCGAACGGACGACAGGAGTGATTGTCACAACGAATTCGTCGCCCTCCCTGGCGACCCTGCGATCCACCGGATCTTCGGAGCTTTCGGGCGTCCCCCGCAGAACATTGCGCAATGCCATCAGGGCACGGGCCGCCCCGTCGGATGAGGGTTTCCTGATGGGTGCTGCACCTCCCCGCGAAAATTCCAGCGTATCACCCGACAAATGAAAAAAATCACCGGGCGGCTCCGAAAACGTGACGCGGAGTTCATCGGGTGCGCGATAAAAAAACTCCCCCCGACTCACCACCGGCTCCCGCATCCCGGACATGCGAACCGTTTGTTCAAAATCCGTCCGCAGGGTGCGTGTCGTCCTCTGCATTTTCACAAACCGACGCTCAAGAGCCTCGGCTTCGACGGTGGAAAGATTTTCGGCCCGCAGGGCAAGCGGCGCCAGAATCAGCAAAATCACAAGGAAGCGGTGCATGAAAAAAGTTCGGTCACCGCAGGCGGGCGAATTGAAACCATTGCTCGGGATGCCGCGCAAAGGCGGGAATAAGCGCGGCGGCGATTTCGCGCGTATAATGCTCGATGGTCGCCCGCCTGCCCGAAGACAGCCAGCGGGGCTCGATATAGGAAAGCGCTTCCATTTGATATTTTCCATCACGCTGTCTCACGATGGTTACGGGAATCACGGGGCATTTTGCAAGCAGCGCCAAAAGGGCGGGGCCGGTGGCAAAGGGCGCCTCTCCGTATGGAAATGCAACGGATACGGAATTGCCATCATGCGGACGATCCGCCACCGACGCGACAAATGCCCCTTCCCTTAAATGTTTGGCGATGGCAACGGCGGAAAATGAATCATCACCAACCACAAGCGTCTCGACGCCCCAGCGTGCCCGAAAATCAGCGCGCCATTCCGTAAGCCCCTCGCCCGGCTCCGGCAAGGTCAGGGCAACAATTGGAAATCCCATCTGCGCCATCACCATGCCTCCAATTTCAAAAAAACCAAAATGCCCGGTGACAAGGATGCAGCCGCGCCCTTCGCTCCGCGCGCGGTTCAACAGCTCAACCCCACGACATTCACCAAGCAGACCAAGTACATCCGACGGCTTTTTCAGCAAAGCTAGACGCCCGTAGGTGGAAAAATTTTCAGCCTGATTAACAAACAGCCGACACGCCGCACCAAAGGTCGCCTTTGAAGGATCAAGAAGCGCAAGATTCTCCCGCACGGATCGAACGGTCGAAGGATGCGAAAGGACGTAAAAAATTCCTATCGACCGCGAAATTATCCACGCGCCCGGACCACCAACCAACCTTCTCCCCAAAAGAATCCAATCAAAAACACCACGCCGGTAAAGACGACGGTAAAACGCCCGTTCACGATAATCCGCCGATCGCCCGAGCAAATACAATGTCGGCAAAAATACAAGGCACGCACTCACGGCCGCAATCACTCCCAAATCCATGATCAATCCAAAATTTCGCAACGCCGGCTGCCCAGTCAGCATTGGCGCGCCAAACCCAATGCAAGCGCTCAATCCCGTCAGCAACACGGGTGCGGCCAAATGATCGTAAGTCTTCGCCAAATCGCCTTTCTGATGCTCCAGCGCCAGCAGAATGTGAAGACTGTAATCCACGACCAGTCCGAATAGCAGCGGCATGCAAATGAGGGAAACAGGCGTCAACCGCGCGCCCGTCACATAAAGAAGACCTGTGAATATGGCGAGCGAAAGGGCCAGGGCGGCCAAATTCAATGTCACAAGACGCGCGGATCGGTGAACAAGGAAACAAAGGATGACGATGCCCACAAGTATTGCGATGCCCAATGCCCCGAAATCGCGCTGCGCCAACACGGTGACCTCATTGGTAAGCGACACCCAACTGACCGGATAAACCGCAACGCCAGCCTCCGTAATGCCGAAGCCACCTGCAGGAACCGGGCGCTCCGCCGCACCGGGAATCCTCACGAGCGCGAATGCCCCGCCGTCATCGCGCCCGGCCATCGTCGCAAGCACATCGTCAATCGCGGAAAATGGATGGCCTTCCCCGCGTTTCACCGCATCCAACGCATCAGCCATTCTCAGCGTCGGCGCGGACCACTCCTCCCCCAACCCGGCGGCGTCAAACGCCCGCCTCAAATCATCGGCGGCACCCGACGGCCATGCGTCGGTGTTTTTTGCCGCATTGGTTTCGCTCGGAATGCGCCACACCTGGGCGGGTGCGGATGGATTTATCTCCCGCGCCAGCTCCGTCGCCGCCGCCCGCAATGCATCATGAGAAGGCCCCCGCAGAAGATAAACGGCGTCTCCCTCGGCAGGATCGAGTTTTGCAAGCCACTGACGCCCGACAAATGCCGCGCTGCCCACAGGTTGCAGGCGCGACAGGTCGGAGTCGTAAAGCAAATCAGGACGCGTCCACGGGCGAGCCATCACCACCGCCGCCAGCACAATCAACGAAAGCACGGCTAGCAGTCCGCGATGTCGCAAAATCCATCGCGCCGAACATCCACTGGCCCGAAAAATTTCCGGCGGTGCCTCGGGCGGATGCTCCCGCAACACCCCACTCAACAGCCAGGTTGCCAGGAGGGCGGAGGCGGGAAGCCCCGTTCCCACAAGGACGGCGAGCTGACGCAGGGCGGGAAAGGACGAAAACGCCAGGAGAAAGAAGGACAGCGATGTGACAATCGCGCTGAACCAAATGCTCCGGCACAAGGTGCGCCACACTCCTGCGTCATTGCGATGCGGCGCGGCAAAATGATGATAAACCAGGATGCTGTAATCCATGCCGACACCGAGGAGAATCGAGGCGAATCCAATGCTGATCACATTCAGCCCCCCATACAAAACACGGGCGACCAGAATACCGCAAAGCATGGCGAACGCCTGAAAAAACATAATCCATCCCAGCGGGCGCAGCGTCCGGTAAAACGCATAAAATATTCCCGACAGCAATGCGATGGCCACACCCACCATCAGCAGCATGTCCCGACGCATCTGACGCGAAATCTCCGCCGTGAACACGGGCGCTCCTGTCAGCAGCACCTTGCCGCGCCCCGCATCGCCCAACGCCGCATCCAATGCCGATTGAAGAGCATCGGTGAAAGCTGCGTCCTCGGCAGCGGAAGTCAGACGATGATCCGGCGTCACCCTCAGGAAACCCGCAGCATCCGGCAAAAACGCCCCCGCGCTCCCAGCGTCCCCACCGGCAATCAGACCCAATGGATCCATCCGCAGCCTCGCGATTTCCACCGGATCCACTGCGCCCGCCAGCCGGGACGGAAGGGCCTCAAGCCGGGTGCGCGCCTCGTCATAAGCCACGGATTTTGTCAGCGGCAAAAAAACCTCGGGAGGGGAATTTAAAAGAATCCACGCGGCGAAGACACCAATATTATCCGCGAAATCCTCCTCCGGAGCACTCACCCTTCCAACGCCATTCACCGCCTGAAGCGCAACACGTGCCTTTTCCAACCAGCGAACGCGTTCCTGGACGGACGACGCCGGATCGGCAACGACAAAAACATTATCCTCCCCAGCCGCCAAACGCGAAAACCCGACGAGCCCGCGAACGCTCGGAAGCGAATCCGGAAGGGTCTGAAGAAGCTCCGTCTGCAGCTTTAGCGTCAACAAAGCCCACACTCCAAAGCCCATGACAAGCACGAGAAACGCCGCTTTGAATGGCGATCGGAATAATGACATGCAAAAAATCAAATGCGCGCGTTCAGCGCAGCGACTGTATGACAGGAACCAGCCCGAACCGATTTTGAACGCGGCAAATGAGGCGAAAAATCCCCAGCCGCACGCGGTCGGGAATTCCCGGCGTCACGGCGCCGCCGACCAGCCTGGCGATGCTTTTTGAAATTCCCAAAAATGGAGACGGACTCATAAAAACTTCAAATCCGGACACCGTATAAAACACGCGGATTATTTTTGAATATTCATTCATCCAACGGACGACTTCCTTCGTATATTTTGTTTGTTCCGAAGATTTCAGTGCACGATGCGATGCGTCAGCCTCGACAACGAGTGACGCGGCGAGCATCGCCGATTTCAAAGCCAGCGTCACGCCGGAGGAAAAAACGGGATCAAGAAATCCGGCGGCGTCGCCGACCAGCAAAACTCGCCTCGTGGCAAACGAGGAGAATCTCCAGCTGTAATCCCCGGTGGCGACCAGTGGCGACACCGCCCGCGCCCTCGCCATGCGTCGCCGCAGAGCGAAAAATTTCATCCATTTTTCGTCCGGCTCCCGATCCCAGCCTTTCCGAAGGCAAAACCACACCGACCGACGTGCGGTCGCCCGCCAATGGAATAAACCAAAACCATGCGTCACGAAGCCGCACAATGGCAATGTGACCCGCAGCCTTTCCCAAATTTCTCTCCACACCCTCGAAATGACCAAATATGGCGACGCGGCGGACAGGCAGTGTCGGCAGCCGCCGCAAACCGATGCGCGCTCCGGAAAAAGCAAGGCGTCCGCTGGCATCCAGCGCCCACCGCGCGCGCAAATCACAAGTGCCGTCAGACCCGGCATACTTCACCCGCACGGCGTCGGCGTCCTCCTCCAACGCAACAACCCGTGTTTGCTCCCGCACCTCACACCCCCGCTCCCGCGCATGATCCAGCAAAAGCTGGTCAAAACTGGCGCGATCCACCTGATAAGAATACTCCCGCCCCGACCCCAGACTGTTGCCAAACCAAAAACGATTCGTCCGCGTTCCATCCCCACTGCAAAAATCCGCACCGTATTTGCGCAGATAACCGGCACTTTCGAGTTTTCCCCAAACACCCAACTCCCGAAGCGCATCGTTGCCATGCGGCAGCAATGACTCGCCTATGCAAAAACGCGGAAACTTTGCCTTTTCAAAAATGACAACCCGCAATCCGGCCCGCGCAAGCTGCGCACCTGCGGAAGCTCCGGCGGGCCCTCCGCCGATAATGACGACATCAGTTTCCTTTGGAAGAGAACTCATTGTTGCGAGGGGCGGCTCCGTCGGCCAGACGGCGGACAATATAATCGCGCAATACGCTCAGGCATTGCAACGCCTCCCGGGCCGAAGTCGGATCAGTAATGGCCACCCCGTATTCCTTTTCCACGGCAATGATCATTTGAAGCGCATCGAGTGAATCAAGCCCCACGCTGTCCGGCCCAAAAAGCGGCGTCTCCTCCTGAATGTCATCGGCGGAAATCCGAATCATGCAATTCTCCATCAGCATTTCCCTCAGTCGCTCAAAAGTCACATCGGCCATAAACTTATCACTGTAAACAACGCCGCGACACAGGTAAAGCCCATCTGATCAGTTGGCTCAAAAATGCTGACACGGTTGATGCAAAAGTATTTTGGACAAAAAATAACGCGGGAGCCTCATCCGCTCGTTCCTATCCACGCGATTAAGCCAGAATCCCAATTATGGGTGCAACGGGCGCACGGCTGGCAAAAAATGCTCCGGACTTGCCAAGGCTACAAGGCTCCCTCAAAATTCCTTTATGTCGGAGAGGTCACGGCGAATCTTCACCGTTTCAGCAGATACAACCTCAAACGCTCGGTAAGAAAGAAAAAGATGGAAATTACTACAGACATTTACCTTGGCGACGCAGGCCATGAGCTAAAATCATTACCGAGCAATTATGTTGATCTCATCGTGACATCCCCACCCTATGCGGACCAACGAAAGAACACTTACGGCGGCATACATCCTGACAAATACGTTCAATGGTTCTTGCCAATTTCTGAACAACTCTTGCGGGTGCTCAAGCCAACTGGAACCTTTATTTTGAACATTAAGGAAAAGGTGCTTGAGGGAGAGCGGAGCACTTATGTTATGGAACTAATTCTCGCAATGCGACAGCAAGGGTGGCTTTGGACAGAAGAATTTATTTGGCACAAGAAAAACTGTTACCCAGGAAAATGGTCAAATCGTTTTCGTGATGCGTGGGAAAGGCTTCTTCAGTTTAACAAGGATAGAAAATTTAACATGTATCAGGAAGAAGTGATGGTTCCAATGGGAAACTGGGCTAAATCACGGCTTAAGAATCTATCAGACACAGACAAAATCAGAGATAATTCAAAAGTTGGCAGTGGATTTGGCAAGAACATTTCCAATTGGTTGGAGAGGAAAAAAGCCTACCCTACGAATGTTCTTCACCTGGCAACAGAGTGCAGCAATAAAAATCACAGCGCAGCATTTCCAGAAGAACTCCCTGAATGGTTCATAAAGCTGTTTACAAAAGAAAATGATACAGTTCTCGATCCCTTTATGGGCTCAGGGACAACGCTAAGCGTCGCAAAAAAAATGAGAAGAAACTCCATTGGAATAGATATCGTACCAGAATACTGCGAAATGGTAAAAAATAAACTTACTCCAGTCGAGCTTTATCTATTAGAACCACAAGCAAAATATGAAACGAATAAAGTTGTGCGAAGTAAAAGAATACGTTGAAAAAAACATCGGAATCTTCCATCAAAAACGAATTGAAAGTCTTGATAGTCTAAAACTTTCCAAAGTTCTAAAACGCAAGAACCCATATCTTTTTAAAGCAAAACATGTATTGACCTCTGATCAGATCATTCGAGGTATCGTTGATGCCCATATTTCCTCAAACGAAGAAACCATATTTGGTGATTGGCTCGAAGGACTCGCAATTTTCATTAACAACAAAGTTTTCGGCGGCTATAAATCTGGCATTTCAGGCATTGACCTGGAATTTGACCATAATAGAGAAAGAAATATTGTAACTATCAAATCAGGTCCAAATTGGGGAAATAGTTCCCAAATAAAGAAAATGAGGGCAGACTTTGCTACGGCAATGAGAACCTTGCGAACAAGTAATTCACAGTTAAAAATTGTTGCAATAAATGGTTGCTGTTACGGAAAAGATAATAAGCCCGACAAGGGAGATTATTTCAAATATTGCGGTCAGGCATTTTGGGCGTTTATCTCTGGTGAAGCTGACCTTTATACTGAAATTATTGAGCCGCTTGGATATAAGGCAAAGGAAAGGAATGAAGAATTTGTAAAATCGTATTCCCAGATGGTCAATATATTCACAAAAGATTTTTCAAACATATTTTGCAAGAACAATGGAGATATTGATTGGGAAAAATTAGTTGAGTTCAATTCAAAGGCAAAATGAGCTTGTTGCCTCAAAATTGAAGGACACCAAAGCCATCCGAGCGGGTTGCTCTGACCTCTTCTCCTACATCCTCCATGCAACACATGGACCACAGCCAAAACAAAAACCGGCTTTGGCCACATCATAGACGCCCGCCTCGCCTTCACCCTTCGCCACCACGGCGTCACCCATTTCGCCACGGCGAACACAACACACTTTGAGGGATTTGGGTTTGAAAAGGTGTGGAATCCACTCAACCCTTGAAACGCTCAATTCAGGCCACTTCAAAACGACGGCACATGTATTATTCTGCAAAAGTTAGCGATTAGATTGGAGGGATGTCAGCAGGGTTCATTTGGAGGCGGATTTTGGCGGTGAGCCATTTTTCGTGTATTTTGCAGAGGGGAGCAGAGACAAGGCACAGGGAGGCTTTTTCGCTGCGGGCACCTTTTTCAAGAGCGCTGGGGCTGCGCCCCGGAAACCATTCACATCATATTTTCGGCCTGATGTACCTTGGAAAGTTTCGTTGAGAACTACACAACCGGAAGCGACGTCTCAAACCCTCGATCCCGCAACTCCTGCAGGAGGCGTTCCAGCATTCCTACGCGCGATCCGAGCGGCATGCCTGGAAGCTGGTTTTCATGAATCATCACAATGGCACCCGGACGAATCTGCGAAAGGATTCTGCGAAGTGCATTTTCCGGGCGATGAACCACGCCGTCGAATCCCGATGCGGACCATCCCATCATGCGCAATCCCGCCTTTTCCACTGCGGCATGAACGAAAGGATTTGCCAAACCAGCGGGGGCTCGAAAAAACGAAGGGCGCACCCCGACCGCCTGTAAAACAGCCTCGGAACCGCCATGAATTTCCCTCGCAACACGCTGTGGGCAAGCGGCCCAAAATGTCCGCGCGGGATGCGAGTCCGTGTGGTTGTGAATCTGATGCCCCTCGGCAACAATGCGACGCGCCAAATCCGGATGCCGCCGCACGCGCTGACCGATGACAAAAAATGCAGCACGGGCTTCATATCGGGCGAGAACATCAAGGATGCCAGGCGTGTTGTCAGGGTCCGGGCCGTCATCAATAGTCAGCCAAATTTCCCGTTTCTCCGTCGCGAAATCATAAATAACCGGACCAAACCACCCGGAGTTTCGCGAGAGGGTCGGCACGAGCAAAATTGTCGCAGAGGCAAGGGTCAGATGATGCGCGCGCACATAGCGACCTCTTGCAGCGGCCACCGCAGCTCCCGCCGCAAGGGCCCCCGCAGCCGCCAGAGTCAGGCTTCGACGCCAGGATGTGATTTGTTGCATGAATGAAACTCCAAGGGCGGACGCCGCCGCAAACGCGCCAGTCGCGGTGCGATCATCAGCGATTTGAAAAACAACAGGGCGTGAACCCACGCCAGCAGTGCATTGTCACGGACATAGCGAAAATGACTCACCCCGCCGGCTTCACGCGCCCGATAGCGGACCCGCGTCGGAATATTCAAAGGCTGAACACCCCTCCAATAAAGCCGCACCGCCAATTGCGTGTCGAAATCAAATCGCCGTCCGCCGCGAATCGCCCTGAGAATGTCAATGGACGGACGCACCGGATAAACACGAAATCCAAAAAGGGAATCGTTCACCCCGCCCCACCACGTTTCCAAATTTGCGAACCAATTTCCCACGCGGCGCCCATTGACCCGCACCGACGGCGCATCCCGGCCAAACACCGGAACACCAAGTATCATCGCTCCGGGATGCGTCCGGGCTGCGTCCATAAAGTGCGGAATATCCGCCGCCTCATGCTGACCGTCGGCGTCAAAAACCGCAGCATGCGAAAATCCCCGCGCCGCCGCAAATTCCAGACCTGAAAGAACTGCCGCCCCTTTCCCGCCGTTGACCGCGCTCGTCAAAACATGCAGTCCCTCGGCATTTCGCGAAAAATCCGCGATCGCCTCTGCGCTTCCGTCGTATGAACCGTCCACCACCACAATCACGGGACGCCAATGCGTCAACGCCTCTCGAACGGTTTCCACAAGCAGCGAGCCGGAGTTGTACGTCGGAATGACAACGCACCCGCAAAAAGATTCCGGGTTCATGACGATTTCAACCGAACACCCCCGTCGTGTTCCACCAACGCATTGCGATAATACATTTCCACCCGTCGGGAAATCTCCCGGGGATCGTCTCCACGGGAGGGATGAATGACCTCGCCAGCCGTAAGACGAAAGCGCAGCGGACATTTGGCCGGACGAAAAAATGAAAAGGCACGCCCGAAATACGTGGAATCACATTCAATAAAAACGGTTCTAATGGCCGCCGAGGCACGAATGGCCGCCAGGGCATATCCATGATGCAACGACCCGAGCGGAAGGGAAACGGTTCGGGTTCCTTCGGGAAAAATCAGGATGTTGGCACCGGCGACAAGCCTGCTTTCGCACGTCTTGAGCATCCGCAGTGGAGAGCTGTTGCACACATAATCGCACAACCGCGCCGCACCGCCCATGACCGGATCGCGAAGCAGCTTTGAATTCATCACACAATCAAGCCCCGGGATGCGGGAAATCAGCGCGACGGCATCCAACAGCGAAGGGTGATTGGGCGCAATCACCGTACGCCTCCACGTTTCGCAATCTTCAAACCCAACAAAATCCACCTCAAGCATGCGCCATCGCCGAAGCAGCTCAAAATAGCGGGAAAACCGGCGTTGCAATCCACGTCGCTCCGCCGTTGTATCAACGGGTTGGGAGCCGCGAAAAATCCAGCGGGCCGAAAGCCAAAGTCCGGACGCGATAAAATAAAGATGAGCCGCCGTTTGAGCCGGATAGGAGGCCGACACCCCTTCCACGCCGTTCGGAACATCCCTGCTTTCCGGCACTGGCAATTCTGGCGTATGTTTCATGAAAATGCGACGGCGGCAGCAGTATAAAAACCCCCTCATTCCCCTGCGACAATATTGTACGGCGGAGGGGACATGATGGAAAAGATGGAGAGCCCCGAGATCGCCATTGCCCGCGCCTATCAGGGGGGACGCTGGTTGCGCGGCTACATTCGCGGCAAACTCCGCACCGATCCCGTCTTTGCCGCCGGAGCAGCAGCCGCAACGCACCACAGCGGTCCGATCATTGACCTCGGCTGCGGCTTGGGGCTCTTCGGCATGTATCTTCGAACACACGGCATCCGCCTTCCCTATCGGGGCTGCGATCTCAGCCTTTGGAAAATTCGCGCCGGAAACGACGCCTCAAGCCGACTCGGTTTTTCAGACTTTTCGCTCAAGGAGGGGGACATGACAACCTTCCCGCTCGACGGTGCTGCATGCGTGTGCGCGTTCGATGTTTTGCATTACCTGCCGCTTGCCGAACAGACGCGATTCATTGACCGCCTGGCGGATGCCGCCCACAAGGGAGCCGTTATTCTCCTGCGCACAGGCTCACGCGGTTGCGGATGGCGCTCGGCCTTCACCATGCTCGAGGAATTCTGGGCGAGAGGGACCGGATGGATCAGCGGCGGACAAATCAATTTCCCGCGAGTGCCAGAGCTGACCGACGCATTTGAAAAGCGGGGATGCGAGGTCGAAGTTCGTCCTCTTTGGGGAAAAACGCCCTTTAGCAGCCACTGGCTGCAAGTCGCCGCGAAACATTGACTCCCGGTGCCGCCATTAGTGTGGTGACAATGGCCATGATCACAAGCATGGTAAAAAGCGTCTGACTGATCAGCCCGGCATGAAGGGAAATATTCAGCAGGATCAGCTCCATAAGTCCCCGTGCATTCATTAGGGAAGCGACCATCAAGGCGTCCGAACGACTCGATCCGCCAAATCGCGCCGCAACATAACAGGCCCCAAGTTTTCCGCCCACGGAGGCAAGAATAATCAAACCGCACACAAGCCACAGCATCGGCGAATCCACCAATGCAATGCTCGTGTTAAGACCCGAATAGGCGAAAAAAACGGGCAGCAGGAAAGCGGTCGTCAACGGGCCGGTCTTTTCTATAATTTTTTCCGCCTGTCCACCCCGCCGAACCGAAAGACCCAAAACAAAGGCACCAAACACCGAATACAGTCCGATCATATCCGTAAACCATCCGCCCAACATGAGAAAGACGGCGGCAAAGCCCAAAGTCATTCCCTCACCGCAACGTTTTTCAAGCATCCCCCACACAGGCCGCATAAAAACAAGGCAAATCAGCGTGTAAAGCACGCCGCCGCCCAGCGCGACAAACAGCAAAAAGGGTGTCCCGGACATGCCACCCAACACGGCGGCCAGCAAAATCCACGCCACCACATCATCAATGCTCCCCGCCGCCAACCCGATGGTTCCCGTGAATGTTTTTGTCAGCCCATGCTCCGAAATAATGCGCGCAAGCACCGGAAATGCGGTGATCGAAATTGCGGAGCCCATAAACAACACGGCCAACAACGGCGAAACACCAGAATTGAAAAATCCCTCCATGCGCACCATCCACAATGCGAGCGCGGTGCCGAAAACAAATGGCGCCAAAATGCCCGCCGCAGACACGGACAGCGCCTTTTTCCAATGCTCCCGCAACATGTCGGAGCGAAACTCCAGCCCAATCGTGAACATGTAGAGCGTAAGGCCGATCTGCGCGATGGCGAACAGGATCGGACGTCCATCATCAGGAAAAAGCCATTCCGAAATTCCCGGAGCGACGGCACCCAGCAGCGAGGGGCCGAGAAGAACCCCCGCAATCATTTCGCCGATCACCGGCGACTGCCCCAGCCGACGCATGAGTTCTCCGCAAATCCGACACGCCGCCAAGATGATCGCAAGCTGCAAAAAAATATGGGCGGCACTGGCAGTGGCTTCGTTCATAAAAATTCGCGGTATCATTTTTATTTTTTTCCCATTCCCAAGAAAAAAAGGCGCACGGACACAAAATTTGCGGGGCCGCTGGAAATAACGGGCCATTACGCCTATGCTTTCCAGCCTTATGCCCAAGGTGTACCTGAAAACCTACGGATGTCAGATGAACGAGCGCGACTCGGAGCAGGTCGCGCAAATGCTCGTGGCGCGCGGATATGAAATGACCGGTGAGGCCTCCGAAGCGGATGTCATTTTGCTCAACACCTGCAGCGTGCGCGACATGGCCGAGCAAAAGGCGCTCGGCAAAATGGGGATTCTCGGACGCCTGCAAAAGACGCGTCCGCACACCGTCTATGGTTTTCTCGGCTGCATGGCCCAAAGTCGGGGCGCCTCCCTGCTCAGCGATGTCCCCCACCTCGACCTCGTCGTCGGCACGCAAAAATTTCACCGCGTGGCGGATCACGTGGATGAAATTTTACGCCGCAAAATGGCGCACGACACGGCGATGGACGACCTGCGTTTCCCCATTGTGGACACCGACGCCGAACCGGGATCGCAGGAAACCATCCGCGACCACGCCGCCGCATCCGCCGGTGCGTTTGTGTCCATCATGCAGGGCTGCAACATGCGCTGCACCTTCTGCATCGTCCCCGACACACGCGGCGGGGAACGGAGCCGGAGCATCACAAACATCACAGCTGAAGTCCGCGACCTGGTCTCGCGCGGCTGCCGGGAAGTCACGCTCCTCGGGCAAATCGTCAATCTTTACGGACGACACGAATTTCCAAAGGAAAACGGGCGCAGTCCGTTTGTGCAATTGCTCGAAGCGGTCAATGACATTGAGGGTCTTGAACGCCTGCGTTTCACCTCCCCCCACCCCATCGGCTTTCGCGACGATTTAATCGGCTGCTTCGGACGTCTTTCCAAGCTGACCGAACATGTGCATCTACCACTGCAATCCGGCTCCAATCGCATCCTCAAGGCCATGCACCGGGGCTACACGGCGGAAAAATTTCGCGCGCTGGTGGAAAAACTGCGGACGCAATGCCCAAGTGTCGCCATCACCACGGACATCATTGTCGGATTCCCCGGCGAAACGGACGAGGACTACGCGGCGACGCGTGCCTTGACCGATGAAATCGGCTTCGACAATGCGTTTGTGTTTCGATATTCGCAGCGCAAGGACACACCCGCCGCCACAATGCCGGATCAAATTCCCGAGGATGTCAAAGAGACGCGCAATCACGATCTGCTCTCGGTGGTCAATCGTCACGCACAGCAAAAACTGCAGGATCACGTCGGTCGCTCCGTCGAAATCCTTTGCACCGGCCCCAGCCGTCACAACGACGCGCGGCTCACCGGACGCACACGCGGCAATAAAATCGCGGTGTTTGAAGGCCCGGACAATCTCACCGGGAAGCTGGTGCAAATTGACATCGCCGAAGCCGCCGGATTCACCCTCTACGGAGAAAATCCGAGAGTCGAACAAAGTCGGATCGCCTGATTTTCCGACGCCTTGCATGTCGTGCGTATTGATTTGACGCACAGGGCGGGGATACGGGATAATTTTCGGCTATGAACGAAGGAATTCTTGCCGGGAAAGTCGGAGTTGTTTTTGGCGTGGCCAACAAACGGAGTATCGCCTGGGCCATCGCACGGGCGTGGAAGGAGGCCGGAGCAAAACTGATTTTCAACTACCAGGGCGAACGCCTAAAGGACAATGTGGAGGAGCTCGTCCGCGAATTCGGTGCCGACACACCGCTGTATCCGTGCGATGTTTCGAAGGATGAAGACATCGAGGCATTTTTTGAAAAAGTGCGCGGGCATACGGATCGCCTGGATCTGATGCTGCACTCCGTGGCGTTTGCGCCCAAGGAGGCGCTGGAAGGGGATTTCGTCTCCACCCCGCGCTCCGCCTTTTCCATGGCGCTGGACATCAGCGTCTATTCGCTCGTCGCCCTCTCCCGGGCCGCCGCGCCCTTGATGACAAATGGCGGCAGCATTGTGGCCATGAGCTATCTGGGCGGCGTGAAAGTCGTGCCCCATTACAATGTCATGGGCGTGGCCAAGGCCGCACTGGAATCCTCGGCCCGCTATCTCGCCTACGATCTCGGAGCGCAAAAAATCCGCGTCAATTGCATCAGCGCCGGCCCCGTGCAAACCCTCGCCGCACGCGGCATCTCGGGATTCTCGTCCATGCTCAAACATTACGAGGCACACGCCCCGCTCAAACGCAGCTGCGAAACGGCGGAACTCGGCGCAACCGGCGTTTTCCTCGCCAGCGAAGGCGCGGCTTCCATCACCGGACAGGTGCTCTACGTGGACGGCGGATACGAAATCATGGGAATGTAAAAATCGGATGGACACGCGGATTCTGGACGAACTGCGCGAAGCTGCCGGAGCGGACAACGTTCACACCGACGCCGAAGAACGCGAGGCGGCGGCGGGTGACAAATGGTTTGCCCGCACCACGCCGGATGCGGTGATTTTCGCCACTTCAACATCCTCCGTTGCAAAGGTGATGAAAATCGCCTCGCGGGAAAACATCCCGGTGACGGCACGCGGCGCGGGACACGGATATGTGGGTGGATGCGTCCCCGCCTGCGGTGGAATCGTCTTGCGAACCGACCGCATGAATCGCATCAGGGAAATCAGCGCGGAGGATTTTGTCGCCGTGGTGGAACCCGGCGTCATCACGGGAGTCCTGCAGGAAGCCGTCGGAAAAAAGGGCCTTTTTTATCCGCCGGATCCGGCGAGTTTGAAGGATTGCTATATCGGCGGAAACATCGCCACCAACGCCGGCGGCCCACGCTGCCTCAAATACGGCGTGACGCGCAATTACATCCTGGGCTTGAAAGTGGTGCTGGCGGATGGAACCGTGGCTCGCATCGGCGGACGAACACACAAAAACAAGGCGGGATTTGATTTTTGCGGACTCTTCGCCGGGTCGGAAGGAATGTTGGGCATCATTACGGAAGCGACATTGCGCCTTCTGCCGCTGCCGCCTGCGCGGGCGGTGCTGTCAGCCGGATTTTCCGGAATGTCCGAGGCGGCGGCGGCCGTGCAGGCCGTGTTTACGCACGGATTTTTGCCCAGTGCCGTCGAGCTGGCCGACCGCTTCACCCTCGATGCGGCGCGCGCATACGGCGGTGGAAAAATCGCCATTCCACCCGGCGCGGCGCATGTACTCGTCGAAACGGACGGACAGAAGGCTTCGGTAAAAGCCGATGCGGATGCACTGGCGGCACTGCTTCAAAATGCAGGCGCGCTCTCGATTGAAAGTGCGACGACAAACGACGGGTGCGAAAAACTGTGGGAGCTGCGCCGGACGTTTTCCGCATCCCTCAAGGCGACGGGATTAAAAAAACTCAACGAAGATATCGTCGTACCGCGCGGGCGACTGGTGGAGCTTGTCGAATTCGGCGCCGAGCTTGGACGCAAATATGATGTGGCTGTGGCGTGCTTCGGTCACGCCGGCGACGGCAACATTCACGTGAACCTCATGGTGGAAAATCCGGATGATCCGGCGGTCAAGACAAGAATGGAAGTTGCGCTGGACGCACTTTTCACCGGCGTTCTCCAAATGGGCGGTTCCATCACCGGCGAACACGGTGTCGGCCTCGCAAAAAAACGCTGGTGGCCGCAGGCCGTTGATGCGGGATCTCACGAATTGCACCGCAGAATCAAAGCCGCCCTTGATCCCGCAAATTTACTGAATCCGGGAAAATTCCTTTAAGCACTCCGGCTATCCGGTCCAAAGAACGCCCGTGGATTCGATGCGAAGGGTGGCGGGTTCGAGGCGAAGACGCAGGTTTTCCACCGGCGCATCAGCAGCATCCGTCGGCGCGGGGATGGACGCGATGAGCGATTGCACTTCGCTTTCAATGGCATCGGCCTCGGCTTGCGCCGCCGCAAGCCGTTCCTGAACGGCCCCGACATCGGACGATTCCTTCATCGCACGGGACACGCCACGCGCGGCGGTTCCAGCGCGGGAAATGTTGCCGACGCCAAGCTTTCGCCCTCCAAAAAGTGCTTCAAGAATGGCGGTGCCGACGCTGATGGCCGTCTGTATTTTTGCAGCACCGGCCTGCGCCTGCTGTTGGGCGAGAGTCTGGTTGATGCGGGCAATTTTGGCGGCGGCAGTCTGAGCTTTGGCGGCATATTTTTCCCGCAAACGTCGGATCTCCGCGTCGCGCCGCTCCCGGGCATCCTGCTCCAAACGACGACGAAATTCATTCTCTCCCTCAAAAGGCGTGCCGATGATTTTTCCGCAGCGAAAAACGGTGATGTCAATCGTTTCCCCAAGCTGACGCCGGGACTCAACGGACCACGCGGCATGGGATGCGGAGGCAAGCAGAGAGGGCGACGCAGGAGAATAAACGGAGCCGCCGTGGGCGACCGGTGGGCGAACGGCGTTCGGAGGAGCGGCAACCGAGGCATTCTTCCATGCCGGGGAACCGTCGCCACCAATCGGAACGCTCAAAATGACATCCGACGTGGATTCTGCGACCGGACGACGACTGGAAAATGTGGCGCGTGCCTTGATGCCGAGGGACGGAAAGAGCGTCACGGGCGAAGCATCCACAACAAGCTGCCAAACACCGGGCTCGGCGACGGGAGGCTCTGGCAAAGCGGAGGCAACATTCGATGGCGGCGGCAGTTTTTCCTCCACATCGGGCGGACGGGCGGCATCCGTCAGAACACGAATCTGATCGCGCGTGAGCGGACCGCGCAGGTAGCTCATCGTCCAGCGGGTTTGAAAAGTGACGGGAGCGGATAGATGAACACTGTTGAGCAAAAACACGCGTTTGCCGAGACCGTCGAGCAGGTCGGAAAGCGCGGCACGCGTGGCTCCCACACCCGCACTGGCGGCTTCGAGCCCTTCGAGGACCCGCTGTTTGTCACGATCCGTTTGCAGTCGTCCAATGAACCACGTGCCGCAGTTTGACAGCGCCTTGTAATCGAGATCGGCGGGATTTTGCGTGGCAAAAAGAAGGCCAAGGCCGAAAGCGCGGGCTTGTTTGAGGAGAAGAAGCAGGGGGCCCTTTGACGGAGGATTGGCTACGGGAGGGAGATAGCCGAAAATTTCATCCATGTAAAAGAGCGCGCGCAAGGAGGAGGTTCCGGGTTGCCGACGCATCCAGGCGATGAGTTCCTGCAGCAGGGTTGTGACAAAGAACATGCGTTCCGCGTCGGAAAGATGTGCGATGCTCACGATGGCGAGCCGGGGCTGACCGGACGGCGTGTGCAAAAGCGAGGCGATGTCGAGGGGGCTTCCCTCGCGCCACAGGGCGAATCCTGGTGAGGCGAGAAGGTTGTTGAGGGCCATGACCAAACCGGACCGCTGCTTGGCGGGAAAAAAATCATCAAGCGCCAGCACGCCGATTTTATCGAAAGGCGGATTTTGCACGAGGCCGATAAGAGCGGCGAGATCGGGGGAGTTTCCTGCACTCCAGGCATCCTGCAAAATGGCCGAAAGAAGGCTGAATTCGCGGCTGCGCAGCGGATCGGCATCCATGCCGAGAAGCCCGAGAAGGCCGGCGGACGTGCTCTGCACGCGTTCGGCGAGAAGCTCGGGATCATCCAAAACCGATTTGTCCGGTGCGGAAAATGACCGCAAAAGGGAGAGCGGAATCCCCGCATTGCTGCCAGGCGTGTAAATGGCGATGTCGGCCTTTTCACGCAGCGTGGCGATACGCTCGGGCGACTGACCCCAATCCGCCAGACCCTTTTTCCATTTCTCCGCCTCCATGGCACCCAATTCCTCAATGCT
This sequence comes from Verrucomicrobiota bacterium, assembly GCA_014584375.1. Taxonomy (GTDB): domain Bacteria; phylum Verrucomicrobiota; class Verrucomicrobiia; order Chthoniobacterales; family JACTMZ01; genus JACTMZ01. The sequence goes on from JACTMZ010000076.1 coordinate 26,986, forward strand.
GACGCCAGCCTTGCGCGCATCCTCCTCGTTGACCCAGGGTGCAAAATCTTCGCCGCGCATTTTTGGAAACGTCAGCAGCAAATTGCCGAGATCGCCCTTGGGATCCACAATGAGGGCGGGAATTCCGTCCATCGCAGCCTCCTCGAGCAGCGCAAGGCAAAGACCGGTTTTTCCGCTGCCAGTCATGCCCACACAAACGCCGTGGGTCGTAAAATCACGCGAATCACAAAGCACGGGATGGTCGGTGGGCTTGTTATCCGGCCCCATTTCGCGTCCGAGATAAAACTGACCGAGCTTTTCGTAAATCGAGGGATCCATGGAAATGAAATATACAGTCGAAAGGCGGAGAAAAAAGATTTCAGCGTGATCGGCGGGCGTTTGCCGTCCGCGTCAGCTCCCAAACTCCGGGAAAAGCCGGAGCAAAATCCTGAGGGCGCTGATGTAGCCATGCGTCCACGGTGTGTGGCGAAAAAAACACGGCGTCCTCAATTTCCGCCGCCGGAAGAACAAAGGGGCCTTCGTGACGCGCGGTGAACGCCTCGACAAACTCAAATCCGGTTTCTTCACACGCGGAAATTTTTCCCAGGGGTTCAACGTCAAGCGACGTTCCCAGCTCCTCCTCCGCCTCCCGCCGTGCGGCGGCGACATAGCTCTCGCCGGGCGCCAGATGGCCGGCGGCGCTCGAATCCCACAAAAGCGGCGCACGATCCTTCCATGCCGAACGCTTTTGCAAAAGCACGTCGCCCCGACTGTTGAAAACCAGAACATGGGCCGCGCGATGGAGCAGATTCGCCGCATGGACAACGCCGCGCGGCCTTCGTCCGATCACCCGATTGTTTTCATCCACAACATCAAACTCTTCGCCGTCATGCTGCGCCTCACCTCCACCCGCCACATCCAATGCCCGTGCAAGGTCAACCCATTGCGCAATGGATAAATTTTCCGCACGCACGCTTTCAGGAAGTGCATTCCCTTCGCACCATGCGCCCCAAACTTTGGCATCCACACCGAGAAGCGAACGCAACTGCTTGCGTCTTTGCCCAAAGCCCCGATGCACCAATTCGTCAAAAAACGCAGCGCGCACAGGCGGGAAGACGCGCGGCGGGCGGCGTTCAAGCAAAACGAGGGCGGAGTTGACAGCCGGTCTCGGAAAAAAAACCTGTGGCGGTAGCGTGCGAATACAGCGCACGGACCACAGTCTCTGAATTCTTACGGTCAGCGCACTGTAATCCCCTCCTCCCGGTTTCGCCGAAAGACGGGTGGCAAACTCGTCCTGCACGACAAAAGCCGCATGAGAAATCGGGGAAGACGGCCCCAAAAAGTTTCGAAGAATCGGCGAAGTGACGTTGTAGGGAAGATTGCCGGCCAGCGGAAACGGACCGCGCTGCATGAGCGGCCTCCAATCAAAATCAACGGCGTCGGCCACCATCGTTTCAACACGATCGTGTGGCAGATGATCGCGCAGCCATTCCGCGAGGCGTGTGTCCTTCTCGATCAGCAGAAGGTTTTCGCAGCGTTCGAGCAGCGGACGCGTCAGGGACCCGAGGCCGGGGCCGATTTCAAGGGCAAAGGGGACGGGAGTCGGAATGGCGGCGGCAGCAATGGCACGCGCCAAATTGCCGTCGTGAAGGAAGTTTTGTCCGAGTCCCTTTGACGGGCGGAGCGAGAGGCCATCGAGGGCGGCGTGGATTTCGGTCAGACGCACGCCGGATTAAAGTTCCAGAAGTTCGGGATAGCGGCGGCGCGCATGTTCGCGGCACATCTCCTCGATTTTGGCGGGATCGGGCATGGCGCCGACTTTTTCCGCCAGCTCGCGGCATTCCTGCATTTCGAGGCTCTGCACCACTTTTTTCACGCGAGGAACCAAGGATGCAGCCACGCTCAATTCATCCACACCGAGGCCGAGCAGCAGAGGAACCAGATGAATTTCACCGGCCATCTCACCACATACGCCAATCCAAATGTTGTTTTTACGGGCGGCGTCGGCGGCCATGGCGATGAGGCGAATAACGGCGGGATGCGTCGGTTGATAAAGCCCGGTGATGCGCTCGTTGCCACGATCCACGGCGAGGGTGTATTGCACGAGATCATTGGTGCCGATGCTGAAAAAATCCACTTCGCGGGCAAGATGGTCGGCGATAAGCGCGGCACCCGGCACTTCGATCATCGTCCCAATTTCCATGTTGTCATCAAACGCCCGGCCTTCATCCCGCAGCTCCCGCCGGCACTCATCCAACAAAACGTTGGCGCTCCGCAGTTCCTCAAGACAGGAAATCATGGGATACATCAGCCGCACCCGCCCGTGGGCCGAAGCGCGCAAAATCGCCCGAAGCTGCGTTTTGAACAGCGCGGGCTGATGCAGGCAAAGTCGAATGGCCCGACAGCCGAGAAAGGGATTGGGCTCCAGCGTCATGTCGGGAAGATGCGCAAGTTTGTCGCCTCCGATGTCCAGCGTCCGAATAATCGCGGCATGCGGCGCGCACTTTTCCGCCACAAGCCGATAAGCGTCATATTGCTCGTCCTCAGAGGGCGCTTCGTCCTTGTGCAAAAAAAGAAATTCCGTGCGAAACAACCCAATTCCCTCGGCGCCGCCTTCGGCGACTGTCGGAAGCTCCTCCGGAAGCTCAATGTTGGCCGAAAGGATGATGTGGCGTCCATCGCGAGTGTCCGAACGCGTTTCCCGAATGGAATCCAAAAGATGCTCAACCTGAATCTTCCGCTGCTCAATCTGCCCGTATTCCGCACGGGTGCGGTCGGACGGATTGACGATCAGTTTTCCCGTGTAACCGTCAAGAAGGATGCGGTCGCCATTGACGAGTTCCGAACAAATGCCCGGCAGGGCAACAATGGCGGGAATGCCGAGCGAGCGCGCCATGATGGCGCTGTGCGAGGTGCGGCTCCCCTGCTCGGTGACAAATCCCCGCACAAGCTGGCGATTGATCAATACGGTGTCCGACGGCGTGAGGCAGTCAGTGACAATGATGTGCGGACGATCACACTGCTGGAGTCCGCCCCGGGATTGACCAAGCAAATGCCGAATGACACGCCGGGTGACATCCTCAATGTCCACCGCACGCTCCTGCAGGTAGGGATCGTCAATGGCCGCGAGGGTGCGGCAGTATTTTTCCGCCACCTGATGAAAAACATACTCGATGTTATGAAGATCGCGTTCGAGTCCGCGCAACGCCTCATCAATGAGAGTGCGATCCTCCACAACCAGCAGGTGGGCGTCAAATATGCTGGCATTCTCCGCGCCAATGGCCTCGGCGATCTTTTCCTGTATGTCGAGAAGCTCCTGACGCGTGGCTATCAGCGCGGATTCAAAGCGCGCAATCTCACCAGGAATGTCATCCACCTGAATCTCACGAACGGGAATTTCCTCCTTACTCTGCCAATAGACAAAGGCTTCCGCCTCGGCGATTCCGGGCGAAACACCGAGTCCCTGCCAAACTGTGTCTGTCGGAGCGGACGTTCCCATTGGGTTTGCGTTTAACGAAAGGAGCGTTTCAGGTCAAAGCCCAATCGGTGCCTCCCATCACCCGACACGCGGCGTGGTGATGTGCGGAGGCTTAAGATAAATGGGCGAAAGCCGCCCGGTTGACAACGGAATCAGCGAGGGCGCCAGTCGCGCAAGAACAACGGCGTCGGGCCGTGCTGCAAAAAGTTTCTCCGCTCCGGCAATGACGCCAACACGAAAAATGGGAGCCGGAGAAACGCCGTCCGCCATTTGAAAAAATTCATCCCGTTTGATCAAACGCACCTCTCCGCGCAGGCAACGGTGCTCCACCTCGGCCAAATACACCATCCCGCCGCGCGCATCACCGGCGGCAAAGTAACGCTCTTCGCGCACATCGAGCAAACAGGGCGACGGTGCGGCGACAATTTCAATGCCAAGAGCCCGCTGAAAGGATTCCGCCAAAGCGCAGGCCGTGCGCAGACCATTGTACGATCCCGGTCCGATTCCCACCGCCATGCGATCCAATCCTTCCCACGCCGGACGCAATTCCTCGAGCGCGGAAAACACCTCCGCCCCACGCCCGCGCGGAACATCCAGACGTCGAACATCCGTGATTTCTCCGTCCACCGCCACGGCAACACCGCCTTCGGCGGACGAAATATCGAGCGCAAGAATTTTCATGAACCGATTGTTATGACACGCCGTCCTTCGCCCTCGTCATCAATGCCGACCCTCACGGCGCCCGCCGGCAAAAGTTCCGGAAAACGATCGGCCCACTCGACGACAAGCATCCCGTCCGCCGCACCCAATTCATCCTGGGCGGCCGACCACACTTCCTCTGCGGAACCGGCCCGATACAAATCAAAATGAAAAATCGGACCGCGCGGCGTCGGATATTCATGGACGAGGGTAAACGTCGGGCTGGTCACCGCATCCGCCCCGCCCCAGCCCTCAACCAGTCCTCGAACAAAACATGTTTTTCCCGCACCAAGCCGACCGGTCAATGCCACAGCGGAACCCGGAGACAGGCGCCCTGCAAGAGCCCTCCCGGCCGCAATCGTTTCCTCCGGCGAGGCCGCAATAATGGTGGTCATGATGCCGTGATCTATAACATTTTGTGTTGCGAGGGCCAATGCGCGCTTGCCTTTGGCGCCCGGGCTTTTGAGGATGCGCGATTCATGGCAACCGCGCGCATCACATTTGTCAGACGTTTGGCGAGCACCCTGCTCATGTGGACCATCGGACTCGGCACCATCCTTTCCGGCTACGAACAGCTCTTTTTTGTCACAATCGCGGGACTCGGACTTCTGGGGTTGTGGGAATATTATGAAATGCTGGATCGGCGCGGCATTCCCAATTTCAAACTCACCGCGCTGATTACCGCAGCCATCTTTTTTATCGGCAGCTTTTACACATTTCGTTCCGCAGGGCCTGGCGAGACTTACGACTTTGAAGTTGCAGTGCTCGTCCTGTTTCTCATGGTGGTCTTCGGACGCCAAATGTTCCGGCGCACGCGCGATAAAAATCCGCTGGAGACGATGGTTTACACGTTGTTCGGACTTCTTTACGTCGCCTGGTTGTTTAATTTTCTGACAAAAATAGTTTACCTCCCACCGCGCGATGCGCTCGGTCAAACCACGGGACAATATTACGTTCTCTACCTCGTGTTGGTGACGAAATTCAGCGACATGGGGGCATATCTCGTCGGCTCACTTTGCGGACGTCACAAACTGGTTCCCCACATCAGCCCCAAAAAAACATGGGAGGGTTTGGCGGGGGCCATTGCCATCGCAACAATCGGCAGCTTCGGTCTGTGGGCGCTGATCCCGCAACGACTGTCCATGTTTTCCGCAACATCAGTCGCAGTACTCGGACTGCTGCTCGGATTGGCAGCCGTGATTGGCGATCTAGCGGAATCCATTGTGAAGCGCAGTATTGACGCCAAGGATTCCGGCGGACTCCTGCCGGGAATTGGCGGGGTGCTGGATTTGATGGACAGCCTGCTTTTCACCGCCCCCATTCTTTTCTTTTATATGCGCCTCGCCCCGCAATTGCCCCTGCCATGAAACAACGGCGCATCGTTCTGCTCGGCGCCACGGGCTCCATCGGACGCAGCGCCTGCCGCGTCGCCGCAGAAATCCCGGATCGCATTCGCATCGTGGGAATGTCGGGCCATCGCAATATTTCGCAGCTCGCAAAAGAAGCCAATGCACTGCGCCCGCTTGCGCTCGCAGTTCCAAATGCACAAAGCGCGCGCGAATTACAATCGCTGCTGTCTTACCGCCCAAAGACAATTTTCATCGGCGAGGAGGGACTGTGCCAACTGGCGCAAATGGAGGAAGCCGACATAATTCTGGTGGCCATCGTCGGCATGGGCGGATTGCGTCCGACCCTGGCTGCGCTGGAAGAGGGACGCGACATTGCGCTGGCCAGCAAGGAGGTGCTCGTGGTGGCCGGGGAAATCGTCATGGCGACCGCACGCACGCACGGATGCCGAATTCTGCCAGTGGACAGCGAGCACAACGCCATCTTTCAATGCCTGGAGGGGCGCGAAATTAAATGCGTCAAACGGCTGATTTTAACCGCATCCGGCGGCCCGTTTCGCACCTGTCCGGTGGAAAAACTTTCCGCCGTGACGCGTGAAGATGCGCTGCGCCATCCGACATGGCGCATGGGTGAAAAAATCACCATAGATTCGGCCACACTTTTCAACAAAGGGCTCGAAATGATCGAGGCCCGCTGGCTTTTCAACCTGCCGATGGACCGCATCAGCGTGGTGATTCACCCGCAGAGCATCATTCACTCAATGGTTGAATTTGTGGACGGATCGGTCCTGGCGCAAATGAGTCATTCCGACATGCGTTTTCCGATTCAATACGCCGTGACCTGGCCGGATCGCATTGCGGGAAGCCTGCCGCCTTTGGAATTTACCAAGCTTGGAAAATTGGAATTTCAGGAACCGCGTTACGATGTATTCCCCGCATTGAATTTGGCAAAGCAGGCGGCGGAACTCGGGGGAGCCGCGCCCGCCGCACTCAATGCCGCCAATGAAACGGCTGTGACCGCGTTTCTAAACAATCAAATCAGCTTCCCGCAAATCTGGAAAATTGTCGCATCCGTTCTTGACCGCTTTCCAAATAGCGAAGCGGACAATTTGGAATCACTGCTCGCCGCCGACCGACTGGCCCGGGAAATGGCGACGGTGGAAATCGAAGGCGGGTCCGAATAATTTCAACCGTTCGCATGATGGCGATTATGGCGAAAAGCCTGGCATTCCCGTCCACACACCACCGCAAATCCCACGCTGTTTCCGTGCGTTTGCGGGCAATTGACTGTTGAAATCACCCTCCCGGCTCCATAGCATCCGCCAGCTATGAGAACAGCCCTCATCTTCGCAGTGCTGTTGGCGTGCGTCTGCTTCGGCGGCTGCAAAAGACATGAATCCGCCAAAAACGCACGGGAAATTGTCATTGGCGAATTCACATCCCTCACCGGTGCCACCGCAAATTTCGGGCAGTCCTCCAACAAGGGAACCCGAATGGCCATTGACGAAATCAACGCGGCGGGCGGGCTGCTTGGAAAACCCGTGCGGCTGATCACCGAGGACGATCAATCCAAGGCCGGTGAACCAGCCATTGTCGTTCGCAAGCTGATTTCCCGAGACAACATCATCGCCTTGCTGGGCGAAGCCGCCTCCTCCCGTTCGTTGGAAGCCGCACCGATCGCCCAGCAAAACAAAGTGCCAATGATTTCCCCCGCCTCGACAAACCCCAAGGTCACCGAAGTCGGCGATTACATCTTCCGAATCTGCTTCATTGATCCCTTCCAAGGAACCGTTTTGGCAAAATTCGCCCTCGGGCGCGGATGGAACAACGTCGCCATTCTCACCGACAGCAAGCAGGATTACGCAGTCGGACTCAGCGAGTTTTTCAAAAAATACTTCGTCAATAACGGCGGAACAATTGTCAGCGAACAAAACTACAGCTCGGGCGACAAGGACTTTAAGGCTCAACTCACCTCGATCTCCGCATCAAATCCCCAGGCGATTCTTGTGTCAGGCTACTACACCGAGGCGGGATTGATTGCCCGACAGGCGCGGGAACTCGGACTGAATGTCCCCCTGCTCGGCGGCGATGGATGGGACTCACCCTCGCTCGTTGATGTGGCCGGCCCCGCCATGGAGGGAAATTTTTTCTCAAATCATTTCTCCGCCGAGGATCAATCGCCCATTATCCAAAATTTTATTCGCAAATTTAAGGAAAAGTACAACGAGTCTCCCGACGCCCTCGCAGCCCTCGGCTATGACTCGGCCATGATTTTGGCCGACGCCATCAAGCGGGCGGGCTCCACCGATCCCGAACCGCTGCGGGACGCCATCGCCTCCACAAAGAATTTTCCCGCCGTCACCGGAACAATCACCCTCGATGAAAAGCGCAACGCCAGCAAACCGGCTGTGATTCTTACGATCAAGGACGGTGAGTTCCGCTACGTCGAAACCATTTCACCCTGACCGATCGTGAGCTGGGAAAATCTCGGGCAACAACTCGTCAACGGGCTTTCGCTTGGCTCCATCTACGCCCTGATCGCCCTCGGCTACACGATGGTTTACGGGATTTTGCGCTTCATCAATTTCGCCCACGGCGACGTGTTCATGATTGGCGCCTTCGCCGGACTCTACTTCCACCGCTGGCTCTCGCCATTTCTTGCGGGACTGCCCAATCTGCTTTCCGCCCTGATCATTTTGTTTTGCTCCATGGCGGTGTGCTCTCTGCTCGGAGTGATCATCGAAAAATGCGCCTACAAACCACTGCGAAAAAAAGGCCGCCTCATCATGCTCATCACCGCCATCGGCGTCTCGCTCTTCCTCGCTTACACGGCGCAACTCGCCTTCGGCGCCACACCGAGGGGATTTCCGCCGCTTATTGATGTCCACACATTCGGCGGAGGCTCAACACCCGCTGTCACCTCCGTGCAAATCATTGTTCTGGGCGTCACGGTTGCCCTGCTGTTGGGACTGCGCTTCATCGTGATGAACACCCGCACAGGACTGGCCATGCACGCCCTGTCCCTCAATCCCACCGCAGCCGCCCTGATGGGGGTAAATGCCGACAGCGCCATTTCGTTCACCTTTGCGCTGGGATCCGCGATGGCGGGTGCCGCCGGAGTTTTCTATGCGCTGTTTTATCCGGCCATTGACCCGTTCATGGGCCTTACGCCAGGCATCAAGGCATTCGTCGCCGCCGTGCTCGGCGGCATCGGCAACATCCCCGGCGCCGCACTCGGCGGTGTTCTGCTCGGAGTCATCGAAACATTCGTCGTCGCCTACAGCCCAAACATTGGAGTCTCCTCCGGATACCGCGATGCGGTCGCCTTTGTCATTCTCATCCTCATCCTGCTCTTCAAACCCTCCGGACTCCTCGGAAAACCGGAAAACGAAAAGGTCTGATGAAATTTTCCAAACTCCGACCGCTCCATTATCTGCTGCTCGCAGCAGCGGCGAGCCTTGCTGTTTCGCTTTTCTCCGATCAGCTCGACCCGTACTTCCTGCAAGTCCTCATTCTCATCGGCATCAACATCATTCTCGCAGTCAGCCTGAACCTCGTAATGGGACACACCGGGCAGTTCTCACTCGGCCATGCCGGATTCATGGCCGTGGGCGCCTATGCCTCCGCTTCGCTGACGCTCTTTGCCGGGCCCGCCGTTTTAAGTTCGCTTGGGGGCGGTGTTGTGGGAACCACCCTCCTTTTTGCCGCAGCCCTGGCGCTCGGGGGCGCTGCGGCAGGAGTCGCGGGTCTGCTGGTGGGCATTCCGTCTCTGCGGCTGCGCGGGGACTACCTCGCAATCGTCACCCTCGGCTTCGCCGAAATTATCCGGGTCATATTGCAAAACACCGAAGCCGTCGGCGGAGCACGCGGATTGTCCGGCATCCCGCAATACACCGATTTCTTTTGGACCTACACCCTCGTCGCCCTGACAATCTGCGTGATCGCCAGCCTAATCAATTCCACCTACGGACGCGGATTTCTCGCAGTACGCGACGATGAAATCGCCGCCGAGGCCATGGGAATCAACACGACAAAATACAAGGTCATTGCCTTCGTCATCAGCGCATTTTTTGCCGGTATCGCGGGAGCCCTTTACGCCCACGCCTACATGTACATCAATCCGGAAGGCTTCAATTTTCTTAAATCCATTGATGCCGTCATCATGGTCATCCTTGGCGGCATGGGCAGCACTCTCGGCGTTGCGGCCGCAGCAGTGCTAATCACGACGCTCAATGAATTTCTCCGCGAATTCGAAGCCTTTCGCATGGTTGTTTTCGCCCTTCTCCTCATCATCATGATGATCCTTCGCCCGCAGGGGCTGTTTGGAAATTTTCGCGGATTCCGCCGCAAACGTCCCGCCGTCAATTCATGAACACTCTCCTGCGGCTCGAACAGGTCACCGCCCAATTCGGCGGACTGAAAGCCGTCTCCGATTTGAATTTCTCGATCCATGCGGAGGAAATGGTCGGCCTCATCGGCCCGAACGGCGCGGGAAAAACCACCGTCTTCAATCTCATCACCGGCGTCTGCCGCCCAACATCCGGCTCCATTGTTTTTGACGGACATTCCGTCGCGGGCCGCCGCGTGTATAAAATCACTTCCCGGGGCATCGCCCGCACATTTCAAAACATCCGCCTCTTCGGCTCCCTCACCGTCTTTGACAATGTGCGCGCCGCGCTGAACATGAGCATCAAACACGGCCTTGCCCATGCCCTGATGCGAAACAAAAGCTTTCTGACGGAGGAAAAGGAAATCGCCGCACGAGTCATGGAGCTGCTCGATATTTTCCATCTTGCCACGGAGGCTGACAAGGCCGCCACAAGCCTCCCCTACGGCGCACAGCGACGCCTTGAAATTGTTCGCGCGCTCGCCACAGGCCCAAAACTCCTTCTCCTCGACGAACCGGCCGCCGGCATGAATCCGAGCGAGAAGATCGAACTGATGAATCTCATTCGCTTCATTCAGGAAAAATTTCGCATCGCAACCCTTCTCGTCGAGCACGACATGAAAGTCGTCATGGGCATTTGTCATCGCATCGCCGTCCTCGACCACGGCGTTAAAATTGCGGAAGGCACCCCCGACGAAATCCGGCGCGACCCAAATGTCATCGAAGCTTATCTTGGGAAGGAGGGTGCCCGTGCTTGAACTCAATGACATCCGCGTAAACTACGGTGCCATCGCCGCGCTGCACGGTGTCACCCTGCGGGTTCCCAAAGGAAAAATCGTCACTCTCATCGGTGCCAACGGCGCCGGCAAATCCACCACACTCCGGGCCGTTTCCGGCCTCGTCAATGTTCGCTCCGGTTCCATCATCTTCGGCGGCGCCCCAATCACCAATCTGCCGCCGCACCACATCGCCGCACTCGGCATCGCTCACGTTCCGGAAGGACGCATGATTTTTTCCAATCTTACCGTCATGGAAAACCTGCGCATGGGCGCCTATCTCCGAAAGGACAAAGGAAATTTCCCCGGCGACATGGATTACATTTTTAGTCTTTTCCCAAGACTTGGGGAACGCCTTCGGCAATCCGCTGGAACGCTCAGCGGCGGCGAGCAGCAAATGCTGGCCATCGGACGCGCCCTCATGAGCAAACCCAAATGCCTCATACTGGACGAGCCCTCCCTCGGCATCGCCCCCATTTTGGTGCAGGCCATCTTCGAAAAAATCGTCGAAATCAATCGAACAACCGGTGTCACAACCCTGCTTGTCGAACAAAACGCCAGCATCGCGCTCGAAATCTCCCACTACGGATACGTCCTGGAAACAGGAAAAATCACCCTCCAAAACGAATCCACCGCCCTCCTCAAAAACAGCGAAGTCCGCACCGCCTACCTCGGTGCAGAATAAATAAGGGAGTGTAAAAATTTTTCTGTGATATCGCTCTCCCTGCTTTGAACGCCCCTTCCGGAGGCGGCAGAGTGAAGGAAGGCGAGCGAAACGAACCGAAGCGTCACACGGCCACCGGAAGAGACGCGCGCAAAGTTCGCTGAGGGCAGGAGACCACGGAGATACTCACGATGGGGCTGCAACGGCTTTACCTCTCCCCTGTCGAATTTGCTAATCTTGACCCCGATTATTTCACCGTCCTTATTAAGCTGATTCAAAAATTATGAAAGATCACGCCTACATAGACTACGAGCTGGACGGCAAACGCTACCGTTGGGCTGGGGCTCTTGACTTCTACGAAGGAATCCCTTCGCTCGAAGCTGCCGTGGACTCGCTCATAGACGAAGGATGCCAAGGGAAAAATCCGAACTTTAAACTACCCGAAGATGCCATCCTGCGGGCAGGCGGACGCATTTTGGAAATCCACAGCATAAGGCCCGACGGAAGCATCGAAGCCGAAGACCTGCCAGACCTTTACATCCCCTGATCCTTATGACACCGCCAACCATTAACTACGTCAAAGAAACCACCTGTGCCTTTCCTGTGCGAAAGCAAAAACTACCCGACGGCCGCTGGGTCGTCATGCTCGGGGAGCCCGTCCACCGCTGTCGCACCAACCAAGCCGTCCGGCTAACTGGTATCCCAAGCAAAACACGGCACCGCTTAGCCGACTGTGGCGTATTCGCTACGCCGCCGATCTGGAGGATGGCGATTTGCAGAAAAAATAGGAGAACGGCGAAACCGGACGCGGATCACGAAGGGTTACCGAACCGCTCCACCGGGTGCGCGGCGCTGTCGTACTTTCAGGCTATCCGTGCGACCTCTACGACCGCCTATTCGCGGACTGGGAGGAGAGGCGAGCCCTCCGCGGCAGCAGCGCCGACCCTCCACGCGCTCTGAAAAGTATGGGTTCGGATGACCCTTTTCAATTTCGGCGTCAGAACTTTTCCATCAATTATCTCCGAAAAGGGTCTCACTCAATCTTCGGCAACACCACACTACCCCGTGACCCCCGATAAATACTGCATCTCCAGCCCTCCGCTCAGTCCAATGTCATCCAGCACCTAGTACAACCCTTTTCCATATTTTTGGCCGGTCATGAGGGCGGCCAGTGTGGTTTCCTGTCGGGGCAACTCAAACACATTCAACAAAGAACCTGCGCAAGGCCAACCAAGTTGATTCGGATCTTCTGATAACCGTCGCGCAACTCCTCTCCTCCGAGTGCTCCTCGAGCTTTGCCAAGAATCTGCGGCTGCTCGTCGGTCATGGTTCAGGAACGCTCCTGCATCCTCCAAGGCCGCCCTTGCCAACATTGCGATAGCCGACTGAATCGCCAATGGATTCAAATCCAAAACCCTCGCCACACGCCTCGATAGGCGCACCCGTGTCGCCGCCAACATCCGCTCCATCTTCAATTGCCCCGGTCTCCCTTCTGCTCAGACTCGCCATCAATTACTTCGTGTGATGGCGACCCTAACGGGATTCGAATGGCGACCCCGCATCGTTGATTTTGCGGAAGTCTGCGTGTTCATGCGACTTACGACATTACCGCCAGTCGGCCCACAGGCAAGGTTTCGCACGGTTTACGGGCGAAAATTATGATTTTTGCATTACGGGCGCACTTGGGCCGGTCTCTATCGTCACCGTCGTGCGCCGTTTGATGTCGGCCACAATCCATTTCGGTGCGGCTGCAAACAGAAGCATTTCAGCGTGGTATGGCCTCTCCTGCTTTAGGGCTTCCTTGGCCACCTTCTTCATCAAATCACAGTATTCGAAATAGGCGGTTTTGTGCGAGCGGACCGTGAATGATCTTCCCGAAAGAGTCATCAAGGTATTCGCGTCGATGTCGGCTAACTCTGCGTTTCGTCCAAGGGGTTGCGGAAAGAGATTGGGCTTCTCCGTGTGGCAGAAGAGAAGCCAGTTGAGGGCAAAGATAACACGGGAGTCGTAGATGGAATAAGTGTCTGCCTTCTTGAACGAGGCAACTTTTGAAAGTGATGAGATCACCCCGAAAATCTCCCGCGTCATCTTGCCTTCACAGAGTTGCCGTTCGAATGAATGAATCCGCCTCTGGTTTTCCGGGGTGTCCTTGAACGTCCTGATCCCGCCCCATTTCTGGATGATCCAAAAGTGAGATTTTCGATCCGTGTCATTTTCAAGAAGCGGAGCGAGATTCTCCTTCAGATAGAAATTCCGGCAGAATGAACCCTCGACGGTCTCGGGAATAGAAATCGGGCAATCAGGCGGCACATCCCATGAGAAGTGCTCCTCAATCGGCAAAGCTTGAGCGAGTTCAACAATTGCCTGCTCCAAGCTCATGGCGCTGCTTTTGCGCCTGCCCCGAGGCGGGCGAGGATACCCCGCAATTCCTCGTTCTTGGCGGCGATGAACTCCAGCAACTGCGCCGGGGTACGGGTGTCTTCGTCCGTTTTGGCGTTGGGATTGATTGCCTTCAGATCGAAGGCGGCATCTTCGACGGCTTGCGCCTTTGCATCGATTTCCCGGATCTCGCGCTCGGCATCCTTGATGCGTTCCTTCACGGCATCCTGCTTTGCGGTATCGGCCTTCGCGGATTTGAGGCGGTCCAGTTCTTCCTGATCCTTTTTGAGGCGGGCCTTGGGTTCGTTCGCGGTGGCCCGCAGCGCGTCGGCATCGTGTTTGGCTTTCCGGCGGCGCTCCGCGATGTCCACGGTCCAGCTTCGGTCGCTGTCGCCGCGTGACGGGAGGAGTTTGAAGAACTCGGCCAGCTTGTCGCGAGTGAACGGGGTCTTCTTGCCGACCTTCACGTCGGACAGGTCGTAATACCAGATGGTCTTGGTCTGCTGACCTTTGGTGAAGAAAAGGAGGTTGGTCTTCACCCCGGCCCCCGTGGCGCTGAAGACACCGGCGGTAAAGTTCCCCCGATTTGATGGACAAGCAGGGCGCAATACCATCAGAAAGGACTGCAAACATGCCAAAGACACATCCACGCTACGAAAAGGACTTCCGACA
>JACTMZ010000185.1 GCA_014584375.1 Verrucomicrobiota bacterium
CGTGCATTCCCAAATCTCCCATCACGCCATATTCCCCGTTGAATTCGATCATGCGCTTCCAGTTGATCGGCTTTGTAGGATCGAGATCACTCGAATGCAGGAACCCGGTGTTCGCCTCCAAGATGCGGCCAAAGGCGCGTCGTTCGATCATTTCTCCCATGCGTTGCATGGCGGGAAAAAACGGGAATTGCGACGAGCATCGCACGAAAGAATCGGGCGTTTCGGCGATGGCTTTCAGGATGGCGGTGTTCGCCGGAAGGTCTATCCCGAAGGGCTTTTCTCCCATCAGATGTTTACCAGCCCGGATCGTCGCTCCGTAAATTTCCTCATGTAAATTATGAGGAACGGCTGCATACACGGCATCCACTTGGTCGTTGGAAAGCAACTCGCGATAGTCGGAAGTGTATTGACTCACCGATGGAAAATGCGTTCGGAACCAGTCCAAGCTGGCAGGATTCTGATCGCACACGCCCACGATTTCTGGGCGTCCTTGCGGTTCGCTCAAATGACACCAACGCGCTGCAGCACTGGCAAATTCGCGGGCCATAAGGCCAGCTCCAATAATTCCAAAACGAATGGTTTTCATAATGTTTTAACGAGTTGATTTTATGGATGAATCCCGCGTGCGGTAATTGCCTCGGCCACCCGCCGCACGGCGATGTCCATGGCGGCTTCGCGCATGGGGATGTTTTTTTCGAGGCTGTAAGCCAAAACTTCGTGAAACGTAGACTCCATACGCTCTTGGAGTCGCGACTCGACTTCGGATTTGTCCATCTGCTCGCGCTGCGTCTCCTGCGTGTATTCGAGATAAGAAACAAAGACACCACCCGCATTGCAAAGGATGTCCGGAATAAAAAACACACCGGCTTCGGCAAGGATTTTGTCCGCCTCGGGCGTAACCGGCGCATTGGCCCCCTCGGCAATGATACGGGCTTTAATGTCCCTCGCATTCCCTGCGTGAATCGTTGATCCGGCCGCCGCAGGAATCAAAATATCGCAGTCCACTTCGTGAATGAGCGCCGGATCGAGTTCCTCCGCGCCGGAAAATCCCGCCAACTTTCCCGTGCGTGTCACGTGCTCCTGCAACGCGGGAATATCAATTCCAGTGGCTTTATAAACGCCGCCGGTGAGATCGCCCACGGCGATGACTTTTGCGCCGCGACGATATAACTCTGCGGCTGCCACGGCACCGACATTTCCAAAACCCTGCACCGCAATTGTCGAGCGCGCCAAATCCCGCCCAAGGTGCCGACACGCACTTTCCAAAGTCGCCACAACACCGCGTCCCGTGGCTTCACGTCGTCCGCGAATGCCACCGAGAATGGCCGGTTTTCCCGTGACATAACATCCACGCGGAATGGCCATGCCCTCGGAATAGGAAATACAATCCCGAATGAATCCCATGTCCTTTTGTCCCGTCCCCATGTCCGGTGCCGGAACATAGATTTCCGGCCCAATGTGCCGCAAACCCGCACGCACAAAGGAGCGGATGAGAATCTCTTTGTCGTCCTCCGTCAGCGAATGCGGATTACAAACAATCCCGGATTTCCCTCCACCAAACGGCACGCCGACGAGCGCGGTTTTCCACGTCATTTCCATGGCCAGGCCGGTGATCATGTCCATGGTGACCGCCGCATTCATGCGGATGCCGCCCTTGGCCGGCCCCAGCGCGTCGCAGTGCCGAACAATGTAAGCCTGCACATCGAGCACGCGCCCATCGGGCAACGCCGGATGAAGCTGCAGTGTGATTTTTTCCTTCGGATGTTCAAGCCGGCGCTCAATAGCTTCCGGCAATTCGAGTCTCGCCGCCGCCGCCTTAAAATTATGCAGCGACGTGCGAAGCACCGCATCCTGCACCGGTGCGGCGTGTTTGGTGATGGGAGTTGTCTCAGGCATAGCCGTGTTCTTTTTCAACTTCACCAATGGATTCTTCGATGATGTCGAGGCCCTTGATGAGAGTTTTTTCGTCCATGACAATCGGCGGGCTCATGCGCAGAATGTGCCCGGCAGGAATCCACGCGAGACCCTTGGCAAAGGCTTTTTGATAAACCTGCTCGCCCGCCTTGTTGAAGGGCTCCTTGGTGTTGCGATCTTTGACGAGTTCAATGCCCATGAGGCAACCCTTCGCCCGAACGTGTCCGACAATCGGGTGACGTGTCTGCATGTCCTGCATGTGTTTGAGCGCGACTTCACCGAGATGCTGCGACCATTCGTTGAGGTTTTCTTCCTCAATCACCTGCGTGGACGCCAACGCCGCGGCGCAGGCCATCGGGTTTCCACCATAACTGCTCGACGCCGAGATGGCTTCGAAGCTCTCCTTGTAAGCATCACGCACGGCCACGCAAGTGACCGGGAAGCCATTTCCAAAGCCCTTTCCGATCGTCACGATATCCGGCACCACGCCCCAATGCTCCATGCAGAGGAACTTGCCCGTGCGTCCCCAGCTCGTGAGCACTTCGTCAATCATCAGCAGAATCTTGTGGTCGTCGCAGAACTTCCGCAGCTTCGGGAAAAAGTCATCCGGCGGCATCACCGAACCACCCCAGCCCTGAATCGGCTCCAGCACAAATCCCGCAACATCCCCCACCGTCGCCTTGTCCATGTATTCGGCGTAAAATGTGAGGTAGGCATCGGTATCAATCGTGCCATCCGCCTTCGTCCACACCGGGCGATACACATCCGGGCGTGGCACCATGTGCATCCCGGGCGCACGCACACGACCATAAACCTGCGAGCGAATATGCCCGAGGGACACACCACCGTAGGTCTTGCCGTGATAATCATAGAAACACGAAATCATTTCGTTTTTTCCCGTGGCCGCACGCAGCACACGCTGTCCGGCTTCGACCGCCGTCGTACCGGAATCATAGAGCTGGAAGCCGCTCAAATCCCCCGGAAGCACCTCCGCCAATTTTTCCATCAGCTCCGTTTTCACCGGCGTCGTAAAGTCGTGGGCGTTCATCAATTGATGCGCGGCCTTGGCGACGGCTTCGCTGATTTTCGGATGACAGTGCCCCAGCGTGGTGACGTAAATGCCCGAGGAAAAATCAATGTACTCGTTGCCATCCACGTCCTTCAGGATGCACCCGCGACCGGACTCAAACGCCACGGGAAAAAGCTTCACCTGACCACTCAGGCCTTTGAAATACTTCGTGCAACGGTCATGCAACGCCTTGCTCTTTGGCCCCGGTGCCTTGGTGACCATGTGAGGGTGCTTTGTGAGATCGGCGGTTCCCCATTCAAGGGTGCTGAAACCGTCGGTTGATTTTGTGGAGGCTGTGGTTGTCATAGATTGATGGTTTTTATGTGGTTGATGGTGTCATCACCCGACAGGACATCTTCCGCGCCAAATTCCATAAGGCACGTGGTGCATTTTTATCAGTGATGAGAATTTCGAAATCTTTCAGCGAGCCGCTGCGAATCAGTGCGGTATTACCGTATTTTCCGCTATCAGCCAAAAGACAGGAACGCGCGGCCTTTTCCCGCATTTTGCGATCCACCTGCGCCAATTGAAGGTCGGTATTGTAAACATTGCCGCCAGGGTCAATGGCCTCCGCCCCCTGAAACGCCCAGTCGGCAGAAAACACATCGAGACAATGCTCCGTCAGCGGACCGGTTAAATCGGGGCTGCCACGATGAATCACGCCGCCCAGCAGCACCACGCTCACCTCCAACGCATATTGAAGCTCCGAAGCCACGGCCAAACTGGGCGTGATAACCGTCAGACCCCGCACATCCTTGAGAAGCCGCGCGAGATGAAGTGTCGTCGTCCCCGTATCGAGAATGATCCTCTGCCCCTCGCGGATCAACTGCCGCGCCGCCTGCGCGATGGCTTTTTTTTCCGCCTGACGCGCCCGCTGCCGTTCCTGATAGGAAAATTCAAAAACCGTCCTCTCCGCCATCACCGCCCCCCCGTGCGTCCGGCGTACATCCGCCGCCTGCTCCAGCTTCTCCAAATCCCGGCGGATGGTCATTTCGCTGACCTGCAGCTTCCGTGCCATCGCCCGCACCGACACCCCGGGGGATTTTTTTAACGCCTCCCGTATCCTCTGCAGCCGCACGGCCGCGGGAAGGTTGTGCGTTTCCACGGGAGACATGTTGACAAGATGTTCGATTTTGTGAATTATTACAAGAAGAAACTTTTTCGATGCGGCATTTACCGGATCGTCAAACGCCGGTATGCTTCCCGGAACAGCAAAATCAACCGCTCTTACAGGAGTCAAAATTCATGAAACGCCTCGACCAAAAAATCGCCAACATCCTCCGCGACCCCTCGGGTGCCAAGGATTTCATCATTGCTGATGCCAAGGATGCCGACATGGCCTACGGAGTCACCGCACCGGGGCCGCAATCCGGCGCCTGTCGCCATGGCTACAACGAATCCGAAGGATGCTGGAGAACACTCGATGATTACCTAAGCCGCATCCGCGCCATCGTCGCCCAGGACATCGTGGACATCATGCTCCTCTCCGCATCCAACGTCGAACGCCTGGCGATTGAGGAAAAACTTTTCGACAACTCACCCATCACGCCCGCCGCCCGGGCCAATGACACCACCGACATTTGGGCGGTTCGCGGCGGAAAATACTCGGCCAACCACCCTTCACGTTCCTTTCGCACGGCCAATATCTGCCACATCAAATACGGCAAGATCACCGAAGACTGCTCGCAGCCCTTCCCCGGCGCCGATCTCGGGCTTTATTCCATCACCTTCACCAACAACATTGACTGGGATCACAAGGCGCTGGAGGACTTCCACGAGTTTCGCCTCGAAGCCGAGCGCAAACACTTCCGCTATTTTCTCGAAGTTTTTAACCCCAACGTGGATCCCGGGATTCCCGACAAAACGGTTGCTTCTTTTCTCAATGACCACATTGTCCGCGCCTTGGCCGGTGTGACATCGGTGGGGCGGCCGCTCTTCCTCAAGATTCCTTACAACGGCCCCGGGCCACTCGAGGATTTGGTTTCCTATGACCCACGCATGATTGTCGGTATTTTGGGCGGCAGCGCAGGAACGACACTGGATGCCTTCCAGCTCATTCATGACGCCAAAAAATACGGCGCACGCGTCGCCCTTTTCGGGCGCAAAATCAACTTCGCCGAGAGCCCGCTGGCCTTCATTGATCTGCTGCGCCGCATCGCCGATGGCGACATCGCCCCCATGGAAGCGGTCAAGGTTTACCACAACGTCCTTCAACAAACCGGCATTCGCCCGCACCGTCCGCTACAGCAGGATCTGCGGCTGACGCCCAATAAAAAGAGCTACCAGTAAAGGGCTTCAGGGGTCAGGCATTTAATATTGACATTTAACCCCGTCAAACGAAAGGAGCGGTAATGCATGGGAAGATGCTGGTTTCATAGCAATCATTCCAGGCGATTCCCAATTCATTCATTCCAGAGGCATTTAATGTCAATTTTAAATGCCTGACACCTTTCTTGCTGCTTGTTCGCGAGGGAGATGGCGTGCCAGTTTCAATCCGCGCCCCGTGATTGCTCACGGGGCGATCGCGCAAGATTATGGTCGCCAAGTCAGCGGTTGATGTTTCAATCCGCGCCCCGTGATTGCTCACGGGGC
>JACTMZ010000054.1 GCA_014584375.1 Verrucomicrobiota bacterium
TTCTGCTTGGCCTCAAAATAGGCGTCCATTGTCACATGATAATCGAGGTGATCCTGCGAGAGATTGGTAAACACCGCCGCGTCAAACTCCACTCCGCGCGTTCGATCCTGACAAAGCGCATGACTTGAAACCTCCATCACCACCGCCCGGCATCCCGCCTCGCGCATGTCGCGCAGCAGGTGCTGCAAATCATCACTCTCCGGCGTGGTGCGGGCAGCCGGCAGCTCCCTCGGTCCGATCACATAGCGCACCGTGCCGACAAGGCCGCACGGACGATCCGCATCGTCCAGAAGATGCTTGAGAAGAAAAGTCGTCGTCGTCTTGCCGTTTGTCCCGGTGATTCCAACCGTCTGCAACTGCCGCGAGGGATGGCCGTAAAAGGCGGCGGAAGCATCAGCCAACGCCGCACGCGGATTCGCCACACAAATCGTGGTGACGCGCGGCGCCTTCACGTCGCCGGAAGTCAAAACAGCAGCGGCACCCTTTTCGACGGCTTCGAGAATAAAACGCGCCCCACCCTCGGCCACACGCCCGGGTGTCGCCCTTGGAAGCGCGGCAAACAGCGCTCCCGGCATGACCCGGCGGGAATCGTGAGTGATCGAAGTAATTTCCGCAGCAGGAGAGCCCGTCACGACGGATGGCGGGGTTTCCAAAGCTGAGAGAATTTTTTCCAGCGTCATGACGTCAGTTGGCTCCCGAATTAAAAGGCACGTAGGCGATGGTCGTTCCGCCGGATTGTTCATTCTCGGGAACGAGATCAAGCTGCCTTGCGAAGGCATAGCCGATTCGCGAAAAGATCGGGGCCGCCACGGTTCCGCCGTATGTGCTAGTGCCCGGCGTACGCGGGTCATCCACCACCACAATGCCGACAACCCGGGGATCATTGGCAGGAAAATAACCGGCGAAGGAAACCACGTATTTTCCCGGGGTGTAGCCGCCCTTCGGGTCCACCCGCTGCGCGGTTCCCGTTTTTCCGGCCGTTGCAAAACCCGGAATTTTCGCCAGCGGCGCCGTGCCGCGTTCGCTCACAACCTCGGTAAGGGCGGAATTGACCTGCGCTGCGGTTTCCTCCGAAATGACGCGGCGAACCACCTGCGGGCGAAACGACACCACTTCGCGCCCCTGGTCATCTTCGACGGATCGTACAATCTGCGGAAGCATCATGTTGCCGCCATTGGCGATCACCGCCATGGACATCACGCTTTGCAGGGGCGTCACCGCCACCTCATGCCCCATGGGAATGCGAGTGATTGACAATCCCGTCCACTTGTCCCGCGGACGCACAATGCCCTTGATTTCGCCGGGCAGACCGATGCCGGTGCGCTCTCCGAAACCGAAGCGGCGGATGTATTCATAAAAAGTATCGGCGCCGAGGTGCATGGCGATTTTGGCGCTTCCGATGTTTGAGGATTTGACGAGGATGTCATGAACGCTGAGCGTTCCGTATCCATGGGCGTCACGCAGGATTTTTCCCGCGTAGGCAAAGCGTCCGCCCTCGCAGAAAAACTTCGTGTCCTCGTTCACGGAGTGTTCGTTGAGGGCGGCGGAAATGACAACCAGCTTGAATGTCGAGCCCGGCTCGAACATTTCGATGACCGCGCGATTTTTCGTGGTTTCGAGCGGTGCGGTTCCGGGGGTGTTGGGATTAAAATTTGGACGCGTGGCCATGGCGAGCACCTCACCGGTGTGCGGATTGACAAACGCCGCCGTAATCATGTTCGGGTTCAGCCGCTGATAGGCGCTGTCCAGCTCGTTTTCCAAAATCGCCTGCAAATTCATGTCCACGGTGAGCCGGACGGTCATGCCGTTCTGCGCGGGGCGCTCCATTCCCCGATAGGCCACGATTTCCCGCCCCGTGCGATCCCGCTCGGTGTAAACAAAGCCATCCTCACCGCGAAGATAAGGCTCCATCATCATCTCAACACCCTGAACGCCACGCCCTTCGTGATTCAAAAATCCAAGCACATGCCCCAGCATGTTTTCATTCGGATACATGCGCACCGGATCGTGCTTGTACAGCACGCCGCGCAAGCCGGCCTCCGCAAGCTCCGTCCGAATCGCGTCCACCGTGGCCGCCGCCACCCGGTTTTTTATGACAATATAGGGCCGGGTGGACGCGATGCGCTGTTCCACCTGATCCCTCGGAATTTCCAGGCGACGGGAGAGAATTTCCGCCATCCGGGCGCGGTCGCCGACGAGACTGCCATCCACAACCACGGTGTAAATGGGAACATTGTCCGCAAGAATTTCGCCGCGCACATCGGTGATTTTTCCGCGTTCGGCGCGAACAATTTTTTTCTTCGCCGTGGTCTCCGCCGCTTCACGCGCGTATTGCTCATGCTTGCCAACCTGCAAATAAACAAGGCGTCCGGAGTAAATGCTCAAAAGGAGCGCAAGTGCAACGCCGACAATTCCGGCCCGACGATGAATTTTGGAATTCACGGCATCACCTCCCCGGTTGTCGGAACGTTCAACGAAGCTTCCTGGGACGCCGTCGGAACGATGCGCACCATGCTGCCGTTCTGCACCTGCACCATGCGGATGAATCCCTCCTGACGCCGACGCTCCAGTGCCGGGCGTGAAGTAAGGCGCATCATTTCATTGGCTGCCACCTTGAGCTTTTCATCAAGATCAGCCACGGCGTGCTCGAGATCGCGGCACCGGTCCCCGTCCACCTTGAGCGTGTGTTTCATGCGCACATAACACAGGCCAAGAACGCTGAGGAAAATCGCCAGCAGCACCCAACTGACAAGCGGCCCGAGCGAAAGGGCATTATCATGAGAATTCGTTTTCATACCGCCACCTCCCTTTGTTGTGACATCAGCATTTCCACCACGCGCAGGCGCGCCGTACGCGCCCGTGGATTGCGGGCGATTTCACCGGCGGAGGGTCCGACCGGCCTGCGCGTCAAATCACGAAATTTCCAGGCGTCATTCGGTCGCGGCGACGGCCATTCAGGCCGATCCAACCATCGCTCGCTGCCCAAACGAAAAAACGCCTTCACCATCCGATCCTCCAGGGAATGAAACGTAATGACGGCAAAACGTGCTCCGGAACGAAGCAGGCCGGGCATTATTTCAAGTCCGCGTCGCAGTGCCCCAAGCTCGTCGTTCACCGCAATGCGAAGAGCCTGGAATACACGCGTGGCCGGATGAATGCGTCCGCGCCTTCCAAGAATTTTTTCGATCAATGCAGCGAGCTGGCATGTCCTGGAAAACGGTGTGCGCGTACGCTCGCTCACAATGGCCCGCGCCACACGCCGCGCCTGCGGCTCCTCCCCAAAAGTCCTGAAAATCTCGGTCAACTCGGACTCATCAGCCGTATTGACAATGGCGGACGCGGGCTCCCCCATTTCGGGATTCATACGCATGTCGAGAGGGCCGTCATGGCGAAAGCTGAATCCCCGGGACGCCGTGTCCAATTGATGCGAGGAGACGCCGAGATCAAGCAGGGCCCCGTCGTAAGGCGCCAGTGAACGAACCTCGCTCAGACTGTCCGCATTGGAAAAATCCGCCTGCACGGCGAGAAACGCATCTCCAAACTTTCCCAGTCGCTCGCGTGCATGAGCAATGGCATCGCCATCACGATCAAGCGCGACAACCCGCGCCCCCGCCATCAGCAGCGCCTCACTGTGTCCTCCGCCGCCCAGCGTTCCGTCCAAGAACACGCGGCCTGGCGCAGGTTGCAAAAATGCAACCGCCTCGTTGAGAAGCACCGGCTCATGCCAGACGCCCACCTCAGCGTTTGCGCGGACTGACCGGTTTGCGAAGGCCGAATTGTTCATAAATTGTGCGAAGTCGAAGTCGAATGTGAGCCGCGCCTTCCATCCGGCCATCCGCATTCTTTTTTGCGGAAAAACCATAAGCGAACTTGCGGCCGTTTTTTGGCATGTTGTTGATTGTGGGGTTCGGGGGTTTCCAATATTGCGAAAACTACAGGCCGACCTCCCCCGCCACCCGGCGGAAGACTTCGTCCTCTTCGGCGACCGCAGCCGCCCAACGCTGTGAATTCCAAATTTCCATCCGGCTGTGACTCCCAATGAGCACCACCTCGCCCTGCAGCCCCAACCGCTGGCAGTGATCCTCCGGCAGCAAAATGCGGCCCTGCTTGTCAACCCCGACCAATTGCGCCAGCGCATAAAAGCGGCGAATAAACTTCCGGCGATCCGCCGGCGAAATCGAGGCATTGGCCTCAACCACCGATTTCACCCGGTCAAATTCCCCCGGAGGAAGCACCATCAGAAAATTTCCACCCGGATCAGGCACCGCAAAATATTCCTCGCCCTCCGCCGACCGCCAGCGCGAGGGAATCGTCACGCGATTCTTCGAATCCACCGCGTGGCGAAACTCTCCGGCATAAATCGGAAGATTTGTATCTGCTTGGGACATTTTGAGGGTTGTGGCGCCATTCCGCACCACTTTGCCCCACTTTTAACCACCTTTCGACAACAGACGTCAATCCCTTATATGCAATTTTTTGAAAAAAATTAAACGGGGCCGGGTTTGTGGAGGAAGGGATTCGGATGCGTCGGGCTTCCATGCTTGAGCCGACGGGCAAACTCCGCCACTCTGCAAGGCGTCCGCTCTTCATGCCACTCATTGAATACGTTTTCAGTCGGCTGCGCCGGCACCCCAAGCGCATCGTGTTTCCCGATGGCGAAAGTCCGCTCGTCCTGCGCGCCGGGCGTCGCTTTTACGAACTCGGCCTCGGCGTGCCAATTCTTGTCGGACGGAAATCCGTCATGGAACAAATCGCCCGGCGCGAAAAAATTCCCTTCGATCATTTTGGCACGGTAAATCCGGAGACCTCTTCGGATTTACCGGACTTTTGCCGGTTTTTGGAAACATTGGAGCGTTATAAAAACTTCGGGTTGTCCGACGCCCGCACCATTTTGCTTAATCCGAATTATTACGCGGCGATGATGGTGCAATACGGTCGTGCGGACGGCGTGGTGGGCGGCGTGGAATCCCCCGCCAACGCATTTCTGCGTCCCCTGCTGCGCTTGGTCAAACCCGCCGGTTCCGAGCACCTCGTCAGCAGTTGCATCGCCGCCGACACCGGACGCTCCGACATCGGAAGCAATGGAATTCTTGTCCTTGCGGATTGCGGCGTCATTCCCTCGCCGGATGTCACGCAACTGGCGACAATCTCCCTGCAGGCGGCGCACCTTTTTCGTCAGCTTACCGGGGAAATTCCGCGTGTCGCCCTGCTGGGTCACTCCACCAAAGGCGGAGCCACCGCTGCGGATGTTCAAAAAATTGCGGCGGCGGCGGCTCTTGCCAAACAACAATGCCTTGCCCGGCATCTCGAAGTCGAGGTGGACGGCGAACTTGAGGCGGATGTGGCGCTGCTCCCCGACGCCGCTCGCGCCAAATCGGTGCAAAGCACCGTGGCCGGACGCGCCAATGTCCTTGTGTTTCCCGATCTCAACAGCGGAAACATCGCGGGCAAGCTTGTCGCGATTCTCGGGAAAAACGCCTACGGCCAGATTCTCACGGGACTCTCCAAACCCGCTGCTGTTGTTTCCTGCACCGATTGCGCGGAATGCCTCGCCGCCGT
>JACTMZ010000060.1 GCA_014584375.1 Verrucomicrobiota bacterium
CCCTGCAAATAACCGGGCTGCTTGGTGTTCGACTGCCCCGGCTTCAATGACATTTCCGCAAAGGATTTTTGGAATTCCGCAAACGTCGGATTCGAATAACCCGGACGTCTTTCCACCTCGTCAAGCTTGCGCCGCAGCGCATTCTCCGCCTCCGTCTGCATAGCGGTGTCTATCGTCGTAAAAATCCGAAAACCACCATTCATGGCGCGGTCATAGCCGAGCGACTCAATGGCCTGCTGACGCACAAACTCCATCGCATAAGATGTCTTCACCGGGTCGGGCCGGGAACGAACCGTCAGCGGTTCCGCCACGGCCTGTTCATAGGCCTTGCGATCCAGAAAACCCATGTCCCACATCTGACGCAAAACATTGTCGCGGCTGATTTTTGAATCCTCCGGATTTGTCCACGGACTCAATGCATTCGGGCTCTTCAACAATCCGGCCAGGACGGCAGCCTGGCTGGCGGTCAATTCGGATGCGGCCACTCCAAAATATCCGCGAGCCGCCGCCTCGGCGCCGTAAAATCCGCCACCGAAGTACACACGGTTGAGATACAGCTCCATGATTTTTTCCTTGGGCAGTTTTTTCTCAATGCGATGGGCGATGGCCATCTCAAGAAGCTTTCTCCGGTAAGTCCGTTCCTTGAGATCAAAAGAATTGCGCGCGAGCTGCTGCGTAACGGTGCTGGCCCCCTGCCGGATGCGCCCCGCCAGCCAGTTGGCAACCGACGCCCGCAGCACCCCGCGATAATCCACGCCATCATGCTCCCAAAACCGCTGATCCTCCGCCGAAACCACCGCATTGACCAACATCGGTGAAATTTTTTCATAGGGAATCGGCTCGCGATTTTGAATGAAAATCCTTCCCATTGTTTCCCCCTTGCGATCGTAAATTGTCGAGGCGGACTCCATGCGATCCAGACGATCCATGTCAAACCCTTGGGCCAGGGAATCAAACTCCGCAAGCACCAGCCAGACAACCAGCGCGCCTGTCGCCGCTCCGGCCAGAAGCAGAAGAAACAAAACGAGAAAAATCCGCCGCCACCATGACCGTTTGCGATGACGGCGTGGCTCGGCCTCCCAATGGTATCTGTTGCGCGGCATGTGTGGCCCGATGTGTCTTTCTTGAGCAATCCTCCGCTGACAACGCCAGTGCAGCGACGCCATGCGGAGGATGACTCGACACGCACCCTACACCAACACAGTCTGATTGCCACCATGGGAAATGCCGACTCCGGGAAAAAATTGATTTTTTACCACGATGGCGATTGCGGGTTGTGCCGCCAGTGGGCCATTCGCTTGGAAAAAACAGCTCGCGGGCGTGTCGAATGCAAAATAATTCAGGAGGCATCACCACGCATCGTTCAAGCCGCCGGCGGACTTCCCCCGCAACGCGCCGTTTTGGAATTGTCCGGCGGTGCCCTGCGCACCGGAGCAGACGCCGCACTCACCGCTCTGACCTGCCGTGTCGCCTTCCTTCACCGACTCCACGAAATTTTTCGAAAAATCCCGGGAGTCAGCGTCGCATTGGAATTTTTTTATCAGCAAATCGCGCAAAGGCGCACGTCGTGCAAAATGACCGCGACACATTCGCAAGTCTGCATTTTGAAAAATGGCGGCTTTGCCAAAGACAAACGTCCGCACCTGCGCTAAAATCGTCTTATGAAGCAGGGGGCATTACTCGGTGGTTCGGCGTCGGACAGGCATTTGCTGGAAGATGCCCTCAAGCACCTGCATGAATCGGAATATGCGGGGACATCAGCCACGCTGGCCAGCCTTGCAGGGGCGCTCTCCATTCCCCTGGAACAAGCAGGGCTCCTGCTGGAAGAATTGCTACAAACCAAGCTGGCGAACCCGTCAGGCACATCGGTGCAATTGACCGACGCCGGACGCGATGAAGCCCGAAGAATCGTACGCGCACACCGCGTTTACGAAACCTACCTCGCAAGGGAAACCGGAATTCGGGCGGATGAATTTCATCGTCACGCGGATGCTGCGGAACACCGCCTGACGCCCGAAGCCGTGGACGCCCTGGCGGATCGCCTCGGCAGGCCGCGCTATGACCCACACGGCGACCCCATTCCCACGCGGGATGGCAATCTGCCGCCGCGACGCGGTGTTTCGCCGCTGGAAATGCCGGACGGCTCGCACGCCTTGGTTCTGCATCTGGAAGATGAACCAGCCAGCGTGTTTCGTGCGGCTGCAAGCGCCGGAATCCTGGCCGGATCGCGACTGCATATTCTCGGGCGTCGCAACGGCTGCCTGCGCGTGTCCGTTGAAAACAGGGAATGCGAGCTGCCCCAGGCTGTCGCCAGCGCCCTCGAGGTCGAACCATGCGACCCGCCGCCCCCCATGCGCCCGCTGTCATCCCTCACCAAAGGTGAATCGGCGTCCATCATTTACCTCTCGCCCACTCTCGGAGGAGGCGAGCGCCGCCGCATCCTCGACCTGGGCCTGGTGCCGGGAACCATCATCCGCCGCGAATTCGACAGCATGCTCGGAACCCCGACAGCTTATCAGGTCCGCGGCACAACGATTGCCTTGCGCCGGGAGCAGGCTGACCGCATTTTTGTGGAACTCTGACCTTGCACACCTACCCTTCTCCAGCCTGCGAAACCTGCCCCGCCGCTCCGGCAAACATCCGCCGCCTCGGCCTCGACACCGGACGCTGGGACTTCGTCGTCGCCCTTGCCGGCAATCCCAATGTCGGCAAAAGCACGGTTTTCAATCTGCTCACCGGCCTGCGCCAACACACCGGCAACTGGCCCGGGAAAACCGTTGTCCGCGCCGAAGGCGCCTTCGACCTCGATGGCAAACGCTACAAAATCGTGGATCTGCCCGGGACCTACTCGCTCCTGGGAACAACGCCGGACGAAGAAGTAACCCGCGAATTCCTTTTGTTCGGACGCCCCAATGTCACGCTCGTCGTGGCCGATGCCACCTGCCTCGAACGAAATTTCACCCTCCTGTTGCAAATTCTTCAAATCACGGGACGGGTCGTACTCTGCCTCAATCTCATGGACGAAGCGCGCTCCCGGGGGATTGACATTGACATGCGCGGCCTTGCCCGCGAACTCGGCATTCCCGTGGTGGCCACTGCCGCCCGGCGCGGTCAGGGACTCGACGAACTCCTCGCCGCCATCGGTTCCGTCGCCACATCCAAAACGGCGGCTCTTCCCCATCCCCCCGACATCATGCCCGCCGAACTGCGCGACACCGTCGAAAAACTCGCCGAACGCATCAAACGCACCTATCCCCGCGTGGACAATCCGACCTGGGTCGCCCTGCGTCTGCTGGAGGGTGATCCGCGAATTGTCAAGGCTCTCGAACAAGGCGAGTTTGAAAACGACAACGCCGCCGCATGAGTACGCCAAAGGACATTCTGCGCGCCGCCGAAAAGTTGCGCTGGGAACTCGGCCCACACTTTCAGGATGACATCGCCGCAAAAGTCAGCGGTGCGGCCACCGCCCTCGCCGGACGCTACGTGCGCAATCCCTCGGATGCCTCCGGCCCGTCATGGCAAAGACGGCTGGATTTGATTCTCACCGGACGCTGGACCGGACTCCCGGCGATGGCGCTGCTGTTTGCCATCGTTCTTTGGATCACCATCGAGGGGGCCAATGTTCCCTCCGGACTTCTCGCCGAACTGCTGGTGGACAAAATTCACCCCTGGTTGAAAACACTCGCCCTCAACATCGGCCTTTGGCCCTGGCTGGCCGGATTGCTGGTGGACGGCGTCTATCTTTCCACCGCCTGGGTGGTCAGTGTGATGCTGCCGCCAATGGCCATTTTTTTCCCGCTCTTCACCCTGCTTGAAGATCTCGGCTATCTGCCACGCGTTGCATTTAATTTGGACCGAATTTTTCAAAAAGCCGGGGCGCATGGCAAACAGGCGCTGTCCATGACGATGGGTCTCGGCTGCAACGCCGCCGGCGTGATCGCCACCCGCATCATTGACTCCCCGCGCGAACGCCTCATTGCGATCATCACAAACAACTTTTCCCTCTGCAACGGACGCTGGCCGACGCAAATACTCATGGCCACCATTTTCGTGGGTGCGCTGGCACCGCCCGCCGTTTCCGGCCTCGTCGCCGCCGCCTCCGTTTTCTTCGTCGCCCTGCTCGGCTTCGCCTGCGCCCTGGGAAGCTCATGGCTTCTCTCCCACACCCTGCTCAAGGGCGAGGCCTCGTCCTTCAGCCTCGAACTCCCACCCTACCGCCCACCGGATGTTCTGCGAACGCTTTACACATCCCTCATTGACCGCACTCTCTTCGTCCTCTGGCGCGCCATCGTGTTCGCCGCCCCCGCTGGTGCCGCCATTTGGCTCATTGCCAACATTTCCCTCGGCGGCCACAGCATCGCATGGTGGATGGTGACGGTGCTGGATCCCCCGGGCCAGATCATGGGCCTCACCGGCGTCATCCTCGTCGCCTACATCGTCGCCATCCCGGCCAACGAAATCGTTATTCCCACCATCCTCATGCTCACCGTGCTGCTTTCCGGCAACGCGAATGTCAACTCCCCCGGTGCCGGCATTCTGTTTGAAACCGAAGGCCACGTCCTGCATACCCTCCTCACCGGGGCAGGATGGACCACCCTCACCGCCGTGTGTCTCATGCTTTTCAGCCTCCTGCACAATCCCTGCTCCACAACACTCTATACCATCTACAAGGAAACCGGCAGCTGGCGCTGGACCGGGCTGTCCGCCGCACTACCCCTCGCCCTCGGCGCGATCGCCTGCTCCGCCGTGGCAGCCGCCTGGCGCCTCCTCGCCTTTTAGGTCGAACATTTCCTCTCGGCGAAAGGCAATGCTACCGCCTAACATGACGGCATGAGCATGCACTTGGGACTCCTTACCAGCGGGGGGGATTGTCCAGGCCTCAACGCCGCGCTGCGCGCCGTGGGAAGGGCTGCACAGGATTGTTACGGAATGCGATTGACGGGATTTCGCAACGGATTTCGCGGACTGGCCCAGGATCAATCGGTGGAATTGGACAGCAAACAGCTTTCCGGAATCCTGACGCTCGGGGGGACGATTCTCGGCACAAGCCGCGACAAACCGCACCGCATGTCCATTGGCGGGCGTATTCTCGACATGACGCCGTCCATTATCGAAACCTACAAACGCCACAACCTCGACGCCCTCGTGTGCCTCGGCGGCGGAGGGACTCAAAAAAATGCGCTGCGCCTGCAACACGCGGGTCTCAATGTCGTAACCCTGCCAAAGACCATAGACAACGACATCGTCCGCACCGACCGCTCGTTTGGCTTCGACACGGCGCTGGACATCGCCACCGAGGCGATAGACCGCCTGCACTCCACGGCCACCAGTCACAATCGGATCATCGTTGTCGAAGTCATGGGGCACCGGGCCGGATGGCTTGCGCTCGAAGCGGGCGTGGCCGGAGGTGCGGACGTCATTCTCATTCCGGAAAAACCCTACGATGCCAACAACGTGGCCGGGGCGATCCAGGCGCGCACGCGCCAAGGCAAGCGCTTTAGCATCATCGTCATCGCCGAGGGCGCCCTGTCCCAGGACGACGCCCGCATCGTGGCGGCGCGTTTGAAAAAATTTTACAATACGCAGCGGGTGAATCACGCGATCCGGTTGACCCGGCAACTGGAAAATCTGGTCGGACAGGAATCACGTCTCACCATTCTTGGACACCTTCAACGCGGGGGCACGCCTTCATCCGCCGACCGGGTGCTGGCCACGCGACTTGGCACCGCCTGCGCGGAAAACGTCGCCGAAGGGCGCTTCGGGATCATGCTGGCCTTGCAGGGAAACGATATTGTCCCGGTGCCCTTGGAGGAAGTGGCCGGCAGCAGAAAACTGGTTCCACCCGATCATCCGCTGGTGCGCTCCGCTGAAATGGTGGGAACCAGCTTTGGGTGCTGACATCTTTCCTCAGACGCCCGAACTTTTCTTGATTTGCCCCGATCCCTTGCGAAACATGGTGCGTTCCACACTTAATGCGCGGTTAGCTCAGCGGTAGAGCAATTCGTTTACACCGAATGGGTCGGGGGTTCGATCCCCTCACCGCGCACCCCCCCACAATCATTATTCCTTCAAAAAAATATCCTCCGCTACTTGCGCAACGAAGCTTGCACGCAGATTCCAACATCCGGATATTTTGCAACATTCATGAACAGCCGGAACTCCGATAATAATTTCCCCGAAAAAATTCCGCTGCGCCCCATTGCCAATATTTCGCGCGAAACAACGCCGCCGCCCGATCCCCAGTCCTCACCCCTCTCCCTCCCCGCAAGCGAAGCAAAAACCGATCGGGAAAATGACCCCTCCCCCCTGTCACGCGATCAACGGGCCCGCGCCTCCGCCCTGCCAAAAACATCGCCCCCGTCAAAATCCCGACTCATATCCTCCGACAGGGTGGAAAGGCATATCCGCCGCAAGCAGGAACTACGCAAGGTAAAACACAAAAGGCGCCGCCAAGCCCAAATTGCCGTCATCGCCCTGCTCGTTACCTCCTTCTGCGTGGGATTTTTTTTAAAAACTCTTGCAAACACCGGACGCGGCACCGCCGAAAAAAGTGCACACTCCAGTCCGCAAAAACGAGAGGAAGCATTGAAGCTGATGGATGTTGCCACGCAGGCAAAACATGACGGACGTTCCCATGACGCGATCGCCGCCGCCCGTGCCGCGCAACAAACGGCTCCCGACATGCCCGGCGCAAACATTCTGCTGGCGGAGTTGGCTCTCGAAGCAAGACGCCCGGAGGAACTGAAGCTCGCTGCCGAAGAATCCCTTCGCCGGGGACAAAATCCAGCCGAAGCGAAACTGCTTCTCGCCTTGGAAAAATGGATGACACGCGGCACTGGCGTTTACTCCATGGAATCCATCGCCAAGGCAAAACATCTTTTAACCGAGGCCTTCCATGCGGACCCCTCCAATATGACAATCCTGTTTTTTCGCGGAGATATTGAAAGCTTCAACGGAAACAAATCCGAAGCGCAAAATTTTCTCCTCGGTGCCCTGCACCGTCAGCAACCGTGGCTCAGCTCCGCCCTTCTCACTGCCAAAATGCACTTGGCGGCGGATGAAACCGCGAAAATGCCAAAGGAAACCAAAGCCCTGAGTTTGACACCGCCACAATCGGCAGCAGGCGACGCCCTTGTCGCCTTGCGGCAGACAATGCAATCCGGCTCCGATTTGCATGCCCCGCTAGCCATACTCCGAGGAACGCTTACCGAACGACAGTTGAAAAATATTTTTAATGATCAAGCTTTCCAAAATAAAAATCTTCCGGCACCCATTTTGCAGATTAAAACCGCGCCTCTAAAAAAACTCCCAGGAGAAGAATCCACGGAGAACCACGCAGACTGAAAGCGCTCCTTTAAACCTCCCGATCCAACCCCTTCCGTGGGCGAATCAAAAGCATCAACCCCACAGACAACGCACACACCGAGGCAAAGGCGCCGAAAATCAAGTTCAAGGGAACGCTATGATCACGCATGGCTCCAAATCCCCAATCGGCAAATCCACCGCAACTGATGCTCACAAAGTTCATGATGCCGTAGCCGCTGGCTCGCAGACGTGGCCGGGCAATTTGACTGAGAATGGGCATGTTGTTGGCATCAAAAAATCCCCAGCCGACACCGAAAAGAACAAGGGACGCTATGGCAAGCGACATTGAGTTTAATACCGGCGAGTTTCCCACGCCGAAAAGCGCCGGAATAAGCAACGCAATGCCAAGGGCACTTACATAAATGCGCCCCCGCTCCGTGCGCCGCATCCAACGATCCGCCAGCCACCCGCCGCCAAGAGCCGCCGCTATGGCCGCCAACTGCCAGTAAAGCGTGGCCGACACCCCCGCCAGTCCCTGACTGATATTAAAACTCCGCTGAAGAATCACGGGCATCCAGTCGCGCACGATCCACCCGGCCAATGCCGGAAGCGTGAAACAAGCCACAAGAAGAAGAAAGGAGCCGTTTGTCAGCAACTCCCGCACGGAGGAAAAAACAGACACCCCCTGATCCCCTCCAACGCCATCCCGCTTGGAATCACGAAGAAAAATAAAAAGTGGAATGGCATAAAGAATTCCAAATAATCCGGTGAAATTAAAAACCCACCTCCAGCCAAAATCGGGCGCATCCGCCGCATAACCGGCAAAACCTCCCAAAATAACACCGCAATAAATGCCCGCCTGATGAATCCCCGTGGCGCGTGATCGCGTCGAACCACGATGATAGTCAGAAATCAACGCCAGCGCGGCGGGAATATAAAACGCCTCGCTCAAACCCATCGCTGTCCGCGTCCACAACAACCCCTCGTATGTCGTAACGTGCCCGGTCAACCAGGTAATGAGAGACCACACAAGCAGACTTCCGCAAATGACGCGACGCCGACTGAAACGATCCGCAACATAACCGCCAACCGGACTAAAAAACGCATAAACCCATTTGAACTGCCCGAGCATGTAACCCCATTGGGATTCAAGAGTGATTCCGCTCACATCGGCCATCACCGACACCTTCATGGACGCAATCATCTGCCGGTCCAGATAATTGAGAAGCGCCACCGGAAAAAGCAGGCCGACCACAATCCAAGCATAGCGTCCGGGAGAAACATGCGGTGCATTCACAAGCGGCAAATTGTGCCCAAAAAATCAAAACCCGCCAGACCTTGTTCCAAAAACAACGCCCAACACCCCTCCATTTCAGCCCAAATTCCCACATAAAAATATTTTTGGCATAGGACTATATATGTCCTACCCCCTGCCCTACATTCACGGAAAAAACTCATGACAAACCCCTTTGATTCCACAACACATCAGACATAAAATCCCCCTTACCCTCCCATGACCTTCGCCGACTTCTTCCAATCCGCCACCGGCAACACCCCCCTGTGTGTGGCAACAATCGCTGGCTTGCCAAGCTAACGTTTCCATCAAAACCAAGTCAATTCATGAGCAACATCACCCTCTTTCAAGATAATCAAGTCCGCCGCGCTTGGAATCCGACGGAAAAGCAGTGGTATTTCTCCATTGATGATGTCGTCCAAATCCTCACGGACTCCACCAACGTCAAAGACTACATCAAGAAGCTCCGCAAGCGTGATCCCGCCCTCGAATCCTACTGGGGGACAAACTGTCCCCTGGTTGCCATGCCCGGTGCGGACGGCAAAATCCGGCCGATCCGAGCCGCCAATACCGAAGGACTGCTCCGCATCATCCAGTCCATCCCCTCGCCCAAAGCCGAACCCTTCAAGCTCTGGCTCGCCAAGGTCGGTCACGAACGCCTCGAAGAGATCGAAAACCCCGAACTCGCCGCCAAGCGGATGCGGAAAATCTACGAACAAAAGGGTTATTCCGAAGATTGGATCGAAAAACGCCTGCGCGGCATCACCACCGAAATCAGCAAGGCCACTTTCGGCATGACCCCGTCCGAATACAAAGCCCACAAGGCGCTCTCCAATCCCAAAGACAATCTGCGGGATCACATGACCGACCTGGAACTCATCTTCACCATGCTCGGCGAAGCCTCCACCACCGAGATCGCCAAAAAGCGCGATGCCCAGGGTTTCACGCAGAACCAAACCGCCGCCCAAGCTGGAGGCACCGTCGCCGGAAATGCCCGCCGCGACCTCGAAGCCAAGAGTGGCACCAAAGTCTCCACGAAAACAAATTTCAAATCCCTGACCGCAGGCTCCGCCAAAACCCTCAATTCGGGCAAACCCAAA
>JACTMZ010000052.1 GCA_014584375.1 Verrucomicrobiota bacterium
AAAAAAAAGTATTAATTGTAAATAAGTTCATCTAAAGCGTGTCTAAGAAGTCCACTGAATCCACGCGCGAGCGTATTTTGAAGGCCGCCGAACGCATTTATGCGGATCGAGGTTTTCATGGTATGTCGCTTCGCGATGTCACCATGCTTGCCAATGTCAATTTGGCGGCAGTCAATTATCATTTCGGCACCAAGGAAAAGCTGATCTATGTGCTGGCAGAGAGGCATCTCGGGCCTGTGAATGACAAGCGGATGGCTTATTTGGAGAAGCTGCGGGAAAAATACGGGGAGGCTCCCATCCCGCTCGAAGAATTGGCGAAATCCCTTATGTTGCCTCTTATTGAGGCCCTGCGACACAAACAAAATTCCCGCACTATCGCGGTGCGGCTGGCAGCTCAAATGCTGACAGATGAGCCGCAGCGTTTTGCTCAATTTCACCGAACGTTCCTCAAGGGCGCTTTTGAATCTTACACCCGTGAAATGAGCCGGTCGCTTCCGCACCTGACGGAGCAACAAATTCATGCGCGATTTTTTTGTATTTTTGCCACCATCCTGGGTCTGCGCCTGCTGTTTGAACACATGGAACTGTTTTTGCAGGTGCGTACGGAAGCACGTCAGGCCGAAATCATGGAGGCTGAACTTCAAGCGTTCGTTTGCGCCGCTCTCGCCAACGTGTGAGTTTGCCACATATTCTCATTCTCGGGGCGCGGGGACGCCTGGGTTCTGCGCTGGCGTGCGACTGCGCGCGGGGCGCCCGTGTGACGGCCTGGGGACGCACGGAGGCGGATTTGGCCGACCCGGAAGCCGCTGCCGGAGCCGTGCGGCGGGCGCGGCCCGACATTGTCATCAATTGCGCGGCCATCGCCGATGCAGACGTGTGCGAAACGGAGCGGGATTTGGCCGAAACGGTCAATGGTCTGGCTCCCGCCCTCCTCGCCCGCGCGGCCTCCGATGTCGGGGCGCGGATGATTCACATCAGCACGGATTATGTTTTCCCGGGGAGTGCCACGGCGCCGTATGCTGAGGATGCGACGCCGGCTCCGCTCTCCTGGTATGGGCGGACGAAGCGGGAGGGTGAAGTCGGGGTGCTTGCGGCTGGTGAAGGACATGCAGTGGTGCGGGTATCCTGGGTTTTCGGGCCCGACAAGGACTGCTTTGTTGACAAGGCGCTTCAGCTTTCGCTGCGCGGCGAACCCGTTCGGGCCGTCGCCGACAAATTTGGATCGCCGACTTATGCGCTGGATGTCGCCGCCGCCCTCCGCGCGCTTTTTCCCGCGTCCGCTCCGGGCGGCGTGTACCATTTGTGCAATCGCGGCGTTTGCACCTGGCGCGATTGGGCGCAGCAGGCGATTGATTCCGCCGCCACCCTCGGAATCCCCGTGAAAACCCGGGAGGTCGAACCTCTTAAACTTTCCGACATTCCCGTCATGATCGCAGCGCGTCCGATTTACAGCGCCATGTCCTGCGCCCGCATTGAAGCGTTGCTCGGAGAGCCCCTGCGGGAGTGGCCCCGCGCTGTTGACGCCTACATTCGTCTGCTGCGTGACGCGGGGAGATTTGGGGCCGGCTGACCGGCGCAAGCGCGGGCGGGGCGGTGTTTTGGAGCGAAAAAAATCTCCATTGTAGGACTTGGCATTCCGCTGCGACTGTGCGAGGTTGACGGTGGTTAGGCGATAGCCGTTTACAGCCCATGAACATTCCCACCCGAAAAATTCAATCACTCGGCGCCCGGCGGGGATTCACCCTCATTGAAATGATGCTGGTGGTCACCATTATCGCCATTCTGGCCGGGTTGACCCTCGCCGCCATGTCCGGCGTCAATCAACGCGCCGCCCGCGACCGGACCAGGGGGGAGATCGCCGCCATCTCCGACGCCCTTGAAAGTTACAGGCAGCAAATGGGGATTTATCCGACGAATATGGGGACGAATATCATGTACACCAATATTTCCGGCTACCTTGTCTCGGCGAAATTCGATACCAACACCGCCGGCGCAATTTTGGATCCGTATGGAAGACCCTATGTTTATAGAATCCCCGGACTCACCAACAAAGCCTCCTTTGATGTTCTTTCCTATGGTGGCGATGGATTGTCCGGAAATGTGATCTATGCACCCGATGACATTGGCAACTGGTAATAAAGCGCCATCCGCCGCGCGCACGCATCGAAATGGCTTCAGCCTTATCGAGCTGCTCACCGTGGTCGCAATCATGGCTCTGGTCATGGGACTCATTGCCATCGCCATCACCGGCATGGGCCGCCCCGGCCTCCAGACCGCCGCCTCACAGGTTGCAAGTGGAATGAGCCTCGCCCGGCAGTTGGCCATATCAAAAAACACCTCCGCCGCATTTATTATAGCTGATAAAACGGGCGTTAATTTGCCGATGCAACCTTTTAAGTACTGGACGGTTGCCGTTTCCAATCGGGCGACCACCAACTGGAGCATCCAGAAGGATTGGGAAAGACTGCCCGAAGGTGTCGTGTTTTTGCAATTGAAAGGGAACAACTATAACACACGAAACGTCAATCCCTATCCCCCCGACTCCGTGATTGGCACGCCTTATACGCCGGCTGACTTTGTTAATTTCAGGCCATATAGCGGATATTTCGGCAACAACACAGGTGCTACATTCAATTTGTCCAGCATGCCGGCCATTGTTTTTCAACCCAATGGCTCCGCCACAACGGGGGCGGTCGCAGTGCGTCTGGCGGACGGAACCGTGGATGCCTCCAACAAGGTGATTTTGCGCAACACCACCCGCTACATGTTTGTGGAAACCGATGCTTCCGTCGGGCGTATCCGCGTGCGAACCCCGGAGAGCTACCGTTGATTATGAATGCCAACAATCGCATGGCCTTCAGCTTGGTCGAGGTGATCATCGCCATCGGCGTATTTGTTTTTTCCGTGACTGTGCTGCTGGGAATGCTTCCCGTCGGCCTCAAATCCGTTCGCAGTGTTCAGAACGAAGGCAATGCGGTGCATATCGCCTCGTCCATTTTTGGGCTGTGCCAAGTGGCGCCGAACGGCGCAAGCATCACAATTCCGGGTGTGTGTTCAAATTTGGGCACCGTTGGTACGGCGGCAAACAACATCACCAATTATTTTGATGAAAACGGCTCTCAGGTTGCCTCCGTTACCAATGCTGCGGTCGTCATGATTTATGACGCAAACGGCCCTCCTGCAAATTGGGCTGTCTCCTTGAAGTTTTCCTGGCCGCCCAGAGGAAACAGCAAAATGGTGCAGTCGCGTATTTTTTCGCAGAGTTTTACTAAATGAACGTGACCAAGTACTGCAAAAACAGGGAATGCGGATGCCCCGCCTGTGACCGCTTCAATAAGGCGAAGGAAGCGTCCGCTCAAAATGCCTTCAGCCTTATCGAAATTTTGGTGGCAATGGCTGTTTTGGGGATGCTGACGACTTTTATGTTCAGCATGGTCGGCGGCACATCGCGGCTCTGGGAACGTGGCAATGCCAAGGTCGAAGCCGCCCAGGCTGCCAGAGTGGGGCTGAACCGCATGGCGGAGGATTTGGAAAGCGCGCTGTCCGCCCAAGCCGTCAGCTTTGATCCTTCGGAAACCAGCATCGCCCCTTTTCTGGCTTCGAGCGATACGGATACAAGGGGGCAGACAAGCAGTGATATTGCGGGCGGAAGCGATCAGATTTTTGGCGTTCGACTCACGGGAGATCCCACCTCGCCGTTTCGGGAGTTCGGCTATTTGTGTGTGTATATTAATAATGCGAACGGATTTGATACCATGCAGGGGCAACGCTACTTTCTGGTACAACACCGGGTCAATTCGGACTCGGGCAGGTTTTATATAAAAAATGTCCCCTGGGCTCCGTCTCAAGGCGGCGGCTCCAATCGCCCGGCGCTCATTGACAATTGTGTGCGGCTGGAATTGCAATATGCCGACACAAATGGCGGCAGCCTTAATTGGGTCAGCTCGTGGACAAGTCAGACAAATTTGCCCGCCGGCGTTCTGGCCACGGTGATTGTCATTGATTCCCGCACGGCCGAGCGTGTCGCGCGGATCAATAACGGCGCAGCGCTGTCCACTGCGGATATCAACAGCATTACCAACACCGGCGCTCCCAGCCCCGGCGTCCAAACGCTTCTGCGAGGCGGCTCCGTCGTCATGCGGCGCTTCATCCCCTTCCACAATTCCAACGCCAAATTTCAATGATCATGGGACAAAATCATAGAAAAAGCAGGGAAAATAGAGGGCGCAGGCACCCCGCCTGTGATCGTTCCAACAACACCGGCGTCCCGTCGGATTTCCCGCTCCCTGTTCCCCCTCCCAAACATGGTGCCGCCCTCATTGTCACTCTGCTGGTGCTGGTGCTCCTGGTCGTCATAATCACCGGCTTCCTCTCCGCCACCCGCGTCGAACAAATGGCCTCGCGCAATTATACTTATCAAAATCAGGCCCAGCAAATGGCCATGACCGGCGTGCAAAAGGCGCTGACGCAGTTGAATGCTGCAACGACAAATCTGGCTGATGTCGAAAATTTTGTTTCCCAGCCGGGGCGCATTCTGGTTATGCGGGGAACCAATATAAGTACAAATCAGCTTTATAGCACCAACAGCGGAACGCCTTCCGTTTTTTTGAATGAAGGCAGTGTCATTCATACAAATACAGGCACGACCAACTATCGCGTTCCTACGGTGGAGGTGACGAATGATTATATGGGCATCACGAATATTGGACGTTATGCCTATTGGGTGGATGATGAGGGAACAAAGGCAAATTTGAATGCGATGGGGACGAATGTTCGTGGCTCCTTCTACCCGACCAATGCGCGTCCCTATAATTACACCAACATTACCGGAACGGGTGCGGCCGCTTTTTCCAAGGCTATTAATGGCGGGACGAACGGGAGTAATGACAGTTGGCCTTATTTTTTTACAGGCGGACAAGTTGGGCTTTTGGGATCTTTTTCCAGGAGCACCGTGACCACTATGAGCCATTCCATGGCCGGTGGTGTGGGAAATCTTGAGACTCTCCTGCCTTATATGACGAATTCCACAAGGCATGTCAGTCTCAACTCAAAATTTATAACCAGTGATGCGAATCCGACTGGCGAAATCAATACCATCATTGGTAAGATTGACCGTTCGTATGTTACGAAC
The DNA here is from genome assembly GCA_014584375.1 of Verrucomicrobiota bacterium. GTDB lineage: Bacteria > Verrucomicrobiota > Verrucomicrobiia > Chthoniobacterales > JACTMZ01 > JACTMZ01. Next base: position 5,132 of record JACTMZ010000052.1, read on the forward strand.
AAGTATGGGAGGTCGTTAACGTCCAAGTATGGCACGGGTGCTCTGCGCCAGATCGTGGCCAATATCAATGACTGGCCGCTGGGCGTTTCAAAAACAAATACGGGATATGGCAATGTGGATGCCGACGGCATTCCAAATCAGGCTTTGGGTTTGCGCCGCTCCATTCACCTCAATGAAATTGCCGCCGCTGTTTACTATGCCACCAATACAGCCACTATTCAGGGCCAGTTGTTTGTCGGTGTCGAGTTGGTGAATCCCTACACGCAGCCGTGGGGAGAAGGTTCCGAGATCCGTCTGGCGATGGATCATCTCACAATCGTCGGAACCTATGAATATGGCGCCCCCGCCGTATTGGTCACCTTCACCAATACGTCTCCCGCCAATCAGATTCTTTCTGTGGTTGTCACAAAT
>JACTMZ010000157.1 GCA_014584375.1 Verrucomicrobiota bacterium
AAACTCCGCCCCTCCGAAGTTTCCAAACACACCCGCAAACGATCGGCAGGAAATCCTGATTCAAGCAAAGAGTATAAATTCATCGAGCCACGCCCCCTGAACAAACGTCCCCTTCCACCAATGAAAACTCCACACCCGCTCTTCGCCAATACCGCATGAACTTTCGTTTAAAAAATTACAAAAAAACTTCCAAAAGTATTTTGAACATTCCGCCCGCTCCCCTGTCGAAGATAGCAGACAGTTTTTTTCATGTGGGTTAGGAGATGGCGTCCGTCTCAGGGGTGAGGCGGACGCCTTTCTTTTGCTTAAAATTACCCGCCGTTCACAGGAGAACTCCCTCCTGCGAATAAAAAAACAGGCGCACTCACCAAACACCATCTGCGCTCCGTTTTATGCAAACGAAGCAACCCCGAAGGCCGATTCCGTCCGTTGAGACGGTCAGCGGGTCGGGCAGGCCGCTTTTTTTGTCATCGGGCACTGCTGCCCGGCCGGACAACTAGTTTTGCAGGCCTTGGAGGCGGACTGGCATTTTTGCGTCATCGCGCCTTTGGTTGCAGGGCAGGAATTGGCTGCCCGGCAGGAGCCCTTGGATCCGGTTGCGCAACCGCCGATAAAAAGTGAGGCGGAGGCCACCAATGCGATGGAGAAGTTGCGAAGGATTGATGTTTTCATACGCTGCAACCACTACACAGCCCCCATGTGTCCGCAAGGAAAATATTTTCACGACCTGCAAGAAATCCTTCGCACGCAAGGGTTGGCATTGAATCGAAACGCCGGTTCGGATAGGCTGCGCCGGTGAATTCTCAACCGAGGCGTACAATTCTTTACGACATCCAAAAGGCAGCGGGGGCGCGCTGCATTGATTTTGGCGGATGGGAAATGCCGGTTCAATTTTCCTCGATTCTTGACGAGCATCACGCCGTCCGCACGGACTGCGGAGTCTTCGACATTTCGCACATGGGCGAGATTTTTGTGTCCGGCGCACAGTCCTTTGACTGGTTGCAGCGCATGCTGACCAACGATTTGTCCAAATGCGCACCCGGGCATTCGCAATACACCTTTTTGCTCAACGAGCGCGGCGGAGTGATAGACGACCTGATTGTCTATCGCCGGGGGGCGGAGGATTTTCTACTGCTGGTGAACGCCTCAAAAATCGCGGAGGATCACGCATGGTTGCGCGCTCACGCCGTCACGGGTGTCGTCATTGATGACCGCAGTGATGCAATGAGCGCCCTCGCCGTGCAGGGCCCCGCATCGCCCGGTGTTTTTCAAAAGCTCTTCGGACAGGATGCGCCGAAGCGCGGCACATTTGTCACCCTGCAAAAAAGCGGTGGGGAAATCATCGCGGCCGGCACGGGATACACCGGCGAAAAGGGATTTGAATTGTTTTTTCCAAACGACATGGCGCCCGATCTGTGGAGCCGCATTGTCGAGGCGGGTGCAAAACCCTGCGGATTGGGAGCGCGAGACACCCTGCGTCTCGAAATGTGCTACCCGCTCAACGGATCCGACCTGTCGCCGGAGCGCACACCATTGGAAGCGGGACTGGGCATTTTCATTGCCCTCGACAAACCTGATTTCATCGGACGCGACGCCCTCGCGGCACAAAAAGCCTCGGGAGTACCATCGCGCCTGACCGCCCTGCGCATGACGGAGAAATCTCCCCCGCCCCGCGCGCATTATCCCGTATTGCACGGCGGCGTCCGAATCGGCGAAACAACAAGCGGCGCCCTCTCTCCCAGCCTTGGCACAGGCATTGCTCTGGCCTATCTTCCGCCCGACCTCGCAAAGCCGGGGCAGGCGGTGGAAATCGAGATTCGCGGACGCGCTTTTCGCACCGAGGTTGATCGAAAGCCGCTTTATCGCCCATCGTAAAACATCCATCCTTTTTATGAACATCCCGGAAAATCTAAAATACGCGCAAACTCACGAATGGATCCTTGTCGAGGGTGACACGGGAACCGTTGGAATCACGGATCACGCCCAAGCGGAGCTGACCGACATCGTCTATGTTGAAACGCCGAAGGTCGGCGCCGTTCTTGAAGCCGGCGGCGCCTGTGCCGTCGTGGAATCCGTAAAGGCCGCCAGCGATATTTACAGCCCGGTCAGCGGTGAAGTCACCGAAGTCAACGAGGCTCTTGCGTCAAATCCCTCGCTGGTCAACACGTCGCCGCATGACGAAGGATGGCTGTTTAAAATCCGGCTCTCCGCCCCCTCGCAACTCGACGCGCTCAAATCTCCGGCGGATTACCGCGAGCAGATCGGCTGATCCCGCGATGAACCGCCCCGCCGCGCCCTCTCCATCCCCCTTCGCCCCGCGTCATCTCGGAACAGACGACGCCGGAATCGCCCGCATGCTCGACACCGTCGGGTGTGATAGCCTTGATGCGCTGACAGACCGGACCGTTCCGGAATCCATCCGGCGCAGGGAACCGCTGCATCTGCCCGAGCCGCTGGATGAGCACGCCGCACTGGCGGAAATTCGGAACTATGCAGAGGCAAACACGACGGCCCGCTGCTATCTTGGAATGGGCTACCATCCATGCCACACCCCGCCGGTCATTCTCCGCAACATCCTGGAAAATCCCGGCTGGTACACCGCCTACACCCCCTATCAGGCGGAACTGGCCCAGGGGCGGCTGGAAGCACTGCTCAACTTCCAAACCATGATTTCCGACCTCACTGGAATGGAAATCGCCAACGCCTCCCTGCTTGATGAATCCACCGCCGCCGCCGAAGCCATGGCCATGGCCCACGGCATCAAGGGCTCCGGCGACAAATTTTTCGTCGCCGACAATGTGCATCCGCAAACCCTGTCGCTCCTGCGCACCCGCGCCGAACCGCTGGGATGGGAAATTGTCAGCGCACCCTGGTGCGACGCCAAATTGGACGAATCCTTTTTCGGAGCACTCGTCCAATATCCGGCGACCGATGGAAAAATTGAGGACTACACGGAATTCGTCGCGCAAGTTCACGCCCAAAAGGCGCTTTTCATCGCGTCCGCCGATCCGCTCGCCCTCGCCTTGATCAAGCCTCCCGGTGAATTTGGAGCCGACATTGTCGTCGGTAGCACGCAACGTTTCGGTGTTCCCATGGGCTATGGCGGACCGCATGCCGCTTATCTTGCGACGCGCGACGAATACAAAAGACGCATGCCGGGACGGTTGGTCGGAATTTCCCAGGATGCAGACGGACGTCCGGCGTTGCGCCTTTCGCTGCAAACGCGCGAACAGCACATTCGGCGCGACAAGGCCACCAGCAACATCTGCACCGCACAGGTTCTGCTCGCCGTGATGGCCTCCATGTATGCGGTTTATCACGGGCCGAACGGACTGCGTGCCATCGCCCGCCGGGCCGCCGTCAGCGCCGCGCTCATCGCCGCCGCACTGCGCGCGGCCGGACACACCGTGCATCACGAGGCGTTTTTTGACACGGTTCGCATCACACCGAACGGAGTCACGTCCACGGAAATCCTGAAACGCGCTGCAAAAAGCTCCATTTTATTGCGTGATTTTGACGATGGTTCGCTTGGCATCGCCTTGGATGAAACCGCTGAGGAAGCGGATTTGGCCACCCTGGCGGCGGTGTTTGATGCGCAACTTCCCGATCATGCCCCCGAAATCGCCATTCCCGCCGAAGCCGCGCGCGTTTCGGAATTCCTGACACATCCGATTTTCAACACGCATCACACCGAAACCGGAATGATGCGTTATCTCCGGCGTTTGGAAGGGCGCGATCTGGCGCTCAATCACAGCATGATTCCGCTCGGCTCCTGCACCATGAAGCTCAATGCCGCTGCGGAAATGATTCCCGTGACCTGGTCGGGATTCGCCGCCCTGCATCCATTCGCGCCGAAGGAGCACGCACCCGGCTACGCCTCGCTCTTCCGTGATTTGGAAACATGGCTCGCCGAAATCACCGGATTCGCCGCCGTTTCGCTCCAGCCCAACGCGGGTTCCCAGGGCGAATACGCCGGGCTGCTGGTCATCCGCGCCTTTCACCGCTCCCGTGGGGAGGAAAATCGAAACGTCTGCCTCATCCCCACCTCGGCGCACGGCACCAATCCGGCCAGCGCGGTCATGGCAGGCATGACTGTCGTGCCGGTCGCCTGCGACGACAATGGCAATGTCTCCCTCGACGATCTGCGTAAAAAAATCGGGCTGCATGCCAAAAACCTTGCGGCTCTCATGATCACCTATCCCTCCACCCACGGCGTGTTTGAGGAAAACATTGTGGAAATTTGTCGGCTTGTTCACGAAGCGGGCGGACAGGTTTACATGGACGGAGCCAACCTCAACGCGCAGGTCGGGCTGTGCCGCCCGGGGGACATCGGCGCGGACATTTGCCATTTGAATTTGCACAAAACGTTCTGCATTCCGCACGGCGGAGGCGGCCCCGGAGCGGGCCCCATAGGTGCGGCCGCACACCTTGCGCCCTTCCTGCCCGGTCACTCCATCGTGCCGGTCGGCGGAGATCGGGCAACCGGCGAAATTTCCCAGGCTCCCTGGGGCAGCGCAAACATCCTGCCCATTTCCTGGATGTACATTCGTATGATGGGCGCCGCCGGGCTCGAACAAGCCACGAAAATCGCGATTCTCAACGCCAATTACATCGCCAGAAAACTCGATCCTTACTTCCCCGTGCTTTACAAGGGCGCTCGCGGCTTTGTCGCCCACGAATGCATCATTGATCTGCGGGAATGGAAAAAACGCGCCGGGATTGAAGTCGAGGATGTTGCCAAACGTCTCATGGATTACGGATTTCACGCACCAACCATGAGCTGGCCGGTGCCCGGAACGCTCATGATTGAGCCAACCGAAAGCGAATCACCCGAGGAATTGGACAGATTTTGCGAAGCCATGATTGCCATTCGCGGCGAACTCGACGCCATCGAAAGCGGACGCATGGATCGGGCTGACAATCCGCTCAAAAACGCTCCGCACACGGCGGCGGGTGTCACGTCTGACGATTGGAAACATCCCTACGCACGCGAACTCGCCGCCTATCCCCTGCCCTGGCTGCGCGACAACAAATTCTGGCCCTCCGTCCGCCGCGTGGACAATGTTTACGGCGACCGTCATCTGTTCTGCACCTGCTCCCCGGTGACGGAGGAAAACTGACGCCCCCGCATCTTCAGGCGATTTTAAGCCCGAGAATTCCGGCGACAATAAAGCCGACGCACACCAGGCGAAACCATGTTACGGGTTCGCCGAGAAAAACGATGCCGCAAAGAACCGTGCCGGCCGCACCGATTCCCGTCCACACCGCATAGGCCGTGCCGATGGGAAGTGATTTCGCCGCGAAGCCGAGCAGGGCAAAGCTGACAACCAACGCAAACATCGTTCCCACGCTCGGCCACAGGCGGGTGAATCCGTCCGTAAACTTCAACCCAACAGCCCACGCAATTTCAAACAACCCGGCAACGACAAGAAGAATCCAAGACATGTGCGATTGATTGCCAGAAACCC
>JACTMZ010000150.1 GCA_014584375.1 Verrucomicrobiota bacterium
TCGTCAAATCCCACTTGAACGGCGGCATAGCCGTCGGTCTCGACAGTCTTCACCTGCAACGCCTTGTTGCCGGCGGCGGCAATGACGGTGACAGGCGTGGACACGCCCTTGTCATCATAGACGCGGGTCATGCCGACTTTTTTTCCCAATAATCCTAAACTCATGGCAGGTTCTAAATTTGAATGTTGATGTCCACGCCCGCCGGAAGGTTCAGGCGGCGGAGTTCGTCCACCGTCTTTGACGTCGGATCAATGATATCGAGGAGCCGCTTATGAGTGCGGCGTTCGAATTGATCCATGGACTTTTTGTCCACGTGGGGCGAGCGATTGACCGTCCAACGTTCGATTTTCGTCGGAAGCGGAACGGGGCCGGAGACCTGGGAGCCGCTGCGCTTGGCGGTCTCGACGATTTCGAGAACCGAGCGGTCGAGCAGCATGTGATCGAAGGCTTTGAGGCGTATGCGTATTTTGGGAGCGGCCATGGCGATTATTTTTTCTGGCTGTCGAGAACGGCGGCCAGCACTTGGGCCGGAACCTGCTCGAAATGTGACGGCTCCATTGAATAGGAGGAGCGTCCTTTGGAAAGCGAACGAATGGCCGTGGCGTATCCGAACATCTCAGCGAGCGGAACTTCGGCGGAAATGGAGCCGAGATTTCCCTTGGTTTCGATGCCCATGATTTTGGCGCGGCGGCGGTTCAGGTCGCCCATGATGTCGCCCTGATATTCATCGGGCGTGATGTTTTCGACCTTCATGATCGGCTCGAGGAGAACGGGCTTGGCTTTCTTGAGCGCGTCCTTGAGCGAGAAAATTGCGGCCAACTTAAAGGCCATTTCGTTGGAGTCCACCTCGTGGAACGAGCCGTCCACAATGTCCACGTGAATGTCAATGACGGGATAGCCGCCGACAATTCCGTTGAGAACGCCTTCCTCAATGCCCTTGATGCAGGCCGGAATGTATTCCTTGGGAATGGTGCCACCAACCACCTTGTTCTCGATGGTGAGCCCCTTGCCACGCTCGTTGGGCTGAACTTTTACAATGACGTGGCCATATTGACCGCGACCACCCGACTGCTTGATAAGTTTTCCTTCACCATCAGCCGGCGCAAGAATGGTTTCCTTGTAAGCGATCTGCGGCTTGCCGGCGTTGGCATCTACCTTGAACTCGCGCATCATGCGATCGCGAATGATTTCCAAATGCAGCTCACCCATGCCGGCAATGATTGTCTGGCCGGTTTCCTCGTGAGTGAACACACGGAACGTCGGATCTTCCTCGGCAAGACGCTGCAGGGCGTTGGCCATTTTTTCCTGGTCAATCTTCGTCTTCGGCTCGATGGCCATGGAAATGACGGGCACCGGAAATGACGGTGGCTCAAGCAGCACCGGGTGGTCTTCGTCGCAAAGTGTATCGCCGGTGGTGATGTTCTTGATGCCGACAATCGCCGCAATGTCCCCGGAGTAACAGGTGTCTATATCCTCGCGCTTGTCGGCCTGAATTTGAATGAGGCGGCTGATGCGCTCACGCTTGCGTGTGCGGGGATTGTAAACCGTATCGCCCTTTGAAAGCTTGCCGGAATACACGCGGAAAAACACCAGTTTACCAACGAAAGGATCGCTCCACAGCTTGAAGGCAAGCGAACAAAAGTTGCCATTGTCATCAGACGCCGCCTCGATCGGCGTGCCATCATCGGGATTCTGTCCGTGCGCCGGCGGAATGTCGAGCGGGCTTGGCAGATAATCCACAACGGCATCCACCAAGGCCTGAATACCCTTGTTTTTAAAAGCGGAGCCGCCGACGACCGGCACAAACTTGTTGGCGATGGTCTGACGACGAATGGCTGCCTTGAGAATTTCCCGAGTGATCGGCTTTTCCTCCAGAAACAGCATGCCTACCTCGTCATCGAGATCCGTCATTTGCGTGACCAGATCGTCATAGGCCGCCTTGGCGACATCCTGAAATTCCGCCGGAATGTCCGTCACCTCGTATGTCGAACCCAACACATCGCTGTCCGCGTAAATGAAGGCTCTTTGATTCACGACATCAATCTGCCCGCGCAGGTGATCCTCCTTGCCCAGCGGGATCAGGATCGGCCAGGCATTGGCTCCAAGCTTTGTGCGCATGCTGCTCACCGCTGCATCAAAATCGGCGCCGGTGCGATCCATCTTGTTGACAAACGCAATACGGGGAACGCCGTACTTTGTGGCCTGACGCCAGACGGTTTCCGACTGCGGCTGAACGCCGGCGACACCACAGAACACGGCAACAGCGCCGTCCAACACACGAAGCGAACGCTCCACCTCGGCCGTAAAGTCCACGTGACCGGGCGTGTCAATGATGTTCACCCGCTGATTGATGTCAGTAAAAAGCTTGTAAATTCCCTTTTCTGGCCGCTGCACCCAGGAACAGGTCGTGGCGGCGGACGTGATGGTGATGCCGCGCTCACGCTCCTGCTCCATCCAGTCTGTCACCGTGGTCCCCTCGTGAACCTCGCCGATCTTGTGGATCATCCCCGTATAAAAAAGGATGCGCTCGGTGGTGGTCGTTTTCCCCGCGTCAATATGCGCGCAAATTCCGATGTTGCGGGTGCGGTCGAGCGGAAATACCCGGTTGGGCGAATTCGGATTGGCCTTGGTGGCGGAAGCTGTGGCGGTGGCGGACATAGTGCGGATTACCAGCGGAAGTGGGCGAAGGCGCGGTTGGCCTGGGCCATTTTGTGCATTTCGTCGCGTTTCTTGATCGCGTTGCCCTGGCCGTTGGCCGCGTCTTTCAATTCAATGGCAAGAGCCTCCTTCATGGGAACGGCTTTGCGCTTGGATGCAAAAGAAACGAGCCAGCGCATGGCCAGTGCATATTGACGGTCGGAGGGAACTTCCATCGGAACCTGATAGGTGGCACCGCCCACGCGACGGGATTTGACTTCGAGGCGGGGACGCACATTGTCGAGTGCCTTGTTGAGCACATCAAGCGGATCCACCGAGTCGCTGCCTTCGCGCGATTTTTCGATGGCGGTGTAAACAATGGTTTCCGCAACCGACTTTTTCCCGCCGCGCATCACGGTGTTGATCAGGCGTGTGACCATCGGACTGCCATAACGGCTGTCACCAAGAGTCGTGCGTTTTGTTGCTCTGCGTCTGCGTGCCATGATTAAGTAAAGGGCTGAATTATTTCTTCTTCGCCTCGGCGCCGGGCTTCGGACGCTTCGAGCCGTATTTGGAACGACCGCGACGGCGACCATCCACCCCGAGGGTGTCAAGCGATCCGCGCACGATGTGATAGCGGACACCCGGCAAATCCTTCACGCGGCCTCCGCGCACGAGGACAATCGAGTGCTCCTGCAAATTGTGTCCCTCACCGGGGATGTAGGCGATCACTTCCTGACCGTTGGTCAGGCGCACCTTCGCAACCTTGCGCAGGGCGGAATTGGGTTTCTTGGGGGTGCGGGTCATCACCTGCACACAAACGCCCCGGCGCTGCGGACAATTCACGAGCGCGGGCGACTTTGATTTCAAAGTGACTTTACGGCGTCCTTTGCGGACAAGTTGATTAATGGTCGGCATTTCTTGGTAAAAGTTGCGGCCTTTTCAAGGCGACAAAAAAACCACGCGAACGTGGTCTTTTCGCGAACCCCCGACAGTGTGCGGGACAGGCGAGACTAGCGGAGAAACAGCCCAACGCAAGTTATTTTATGATTTTTTTTCGCAAGGTCTCAAATTTTTTACGTCACGCGGAAAATAAATTGACGCATCCTCCGTCAGCCCCGCAAATCCACGGGTGCTTTTTCGCTTCGCCATTTTTTCCGCGCTCTGGATCATCCTCGACGGCGCCAAGCCCGCAGGGCTGATTGTCGGCCTTCCCGCAGCAGCCCTCGCATCATGGTTGAGCGCAAGATTATCGCCTCCGCGCAAACACCGCATCCGTCCCGCCGCCGCACTGGCGCTCGCATGGCATTTCATTTGCTCCTCCATCGCAGCCAGCTTCGATGTCGCACGGCGGGCGTTCCATCCGCGCATGCTCCTGCATCCCGGATTCATCGAGGTAAGATGCACGCTTCCAAACGGCGCGCTGCGTGACGCACATCTTGCCTTGGGCAGCCTGCTGCCCGGATCGCTGCCGGTTGGGGAAACGAAGGATGGACGCATCACGCTGCACTGCCTCGACACACGGCAACCCGCCGAAGAGCAAATGCTTCGGCAGGAAGTTTTGCTACGACGCGCAGCGGGGGAGATCGTGTCATGAATGCGTTTTTTCTGATCGTCGCGGGATTTGTCCTCCTGACTGTCGCCGTCGGACTCATCCGTATTTTACTCGGCCCGCAAAATGAGGATCGAATGATGTCGGCCCAACTGCTCGGCACCGGCGGCGTTGCGGTGATGCTACTGGCGGCGGGCGGCGGCGTGACGGCGGCGATTGACGTGGCGCTCGCCTTTGCGCTGCTGGCGGCCTTCGCGGCGGTCGCTTTTGTTCGCAGCGAAAACCGGAGGAAATGACCGTGCGCGAATTACTCGACATTTTAACGATTGCGACGATTTCGCTCGGCGCAATCTTTTTCCTTGCGGGGACAGTCGGCTTGCTGCGTTTTCCGGACGCACTTTCGCGACTTCATGCGTTGGGAAAAGCGGACAACCTCGGGCTTGGGCTGATCATTCTCGGTCTTCTTCCCCGGGTGGACTGGCCCTTCGGCGCACTCAAGCTCGGGCTTGTGTGGATTCTCATCCTGCTGGCGGGAGCGGCATCCTCGCAGCTTATCGCCCGGAAAATTTACAAGGAAAACAAGCGATGAATCCTACGGAATTTCTTTTCTCCGCGCTGGCGGCGCTGATTGTTTCCGCAGCGGCATTCGCCATATTTGAACGGCGGCATTTCGCAGCTGCAATCGGCTTCACAGCCTGCGGACTCCTGCTCTCGCTGGCATGGATGATTCTCTCCGCACCGGATGTGGCAATCACCGAGGCGGCAGTGGGCGGCGGTGTGACCGGTGCGCTTTTACTCTGCGCCTGCGCACGGCTGCGTGATGAAAAAAATGAAGACAAACGCCCCTCCTCCATCACGCGCGTCGTGGCGGCTGCGCTTGCCGCGACCGTGACGGCGGGGCTCATTGTCGCCGTGCTCGCCCTGCCATTACCCGCGCCCACACTCGCTCCGAATGCAATGGCACCGCTGGAAAAAACCGGCATGGGCAACGCGGTCACCGCAACGCTGATGGCCTACCGCGCCCTGGACACCATGCTAGAAAAAGCGGTGTTGCTCCTGGCCTTGGTGGCGGTGTGGTCATTGGCACGAGACCGCTTTTGGAACGGACGCCCAGACTTTGAATTTCCAACGCAACAAAACGGGCCGCTGATTTTTATGGCACGATTGCTAATCCCCATCGGCGTCCTGGTTGGCGTGTATTTGTTCTGGGTCGGAGCGGATGAACCCGGCGGCGCCTTTGCAGGCGGTGC
>JACTMZ010000101.1 GCA_014584375.1 Verrucomicrobiota bacterium
GCACCATTCGGGCCGATGATTCCGCAAGTCCGGCCTTCGGCAATCACAATATTGCACTGCGAAACCGCACAAAGTCCGCCGAAGCGCCGGGTGACATTTTGAATTTCCAGGAGCGGTTTCACGGCGCGTTGTTTTTTTGAGTCTCGCGGCGGGGGATAAGCCACGACAGTTCCCGCATCCCCAAAATGCCGCGCGGACGAAACAGCATGAGCAGCACCAGCATGAGCGGCAGAATGACCATCCGCCAATATCCCAAGGGTTGCAGCGCCTGCGAAAGAAAGGTGAAAATCACCGCCCCCAATATCGAACCCGCCAGCGACGCAACGCCGCCAAGATAAACCATCACCAAAATCTCGGTGGATTTGACGATGTCGAAAGATCCTGGATTGATGAAGGAAATCTGATGCGCAAAAAGCGCGCCGGCCACGCCGCCGAAAAAGGACGAAACCACAAAGGCGAGAATTTTCGCCTCACGCACGCGCACTCCCATGGCATTGGCCGCGATTTCATCCTCGCGAATCGCGGTGATTGCGCGCCCGAATTTCGAATACACCAAATTGCGAATCGCCCACAAAGCCACAACCGTCCAAAAAAACGTCCAGGGCAATGTGGTCATCGGATCAATCCCCAGCACGCCGCGCGGACCGCCGACATAGGGAATGTTTTCCCAGGCGGATTTCACGATCATGAGAAACGCGAGGGTGATGATGGCCAGATAATCGCCACGGGTTTTAAAGGAAAGAAGGGCGAGAAGAAATCCAATGCCCGCCGCCACCGCTCCGCCGAAAAGGACGGAAACCGGAAAAAACGCGGCGGAATCCGGAATCCATTTCGTTGTAAAAATGGCGGAGGCATAGGCACCGAGGCTCATGAATCCGGCATGCCCCACCGAAAACTCGCCCATGTAACCATTCACCAAATTAAGGCTCGCGCAGAGAATGATATTGATGCCCGCCGTGATGAGGACAAATTTCGTGTAGTTGTTAAGGATGGGAAAATTCTGCGCAACAATTGCAAAAACAAACCCCGCAACAATCAGGGCGGGCAGAATCCAGCGGTTTTGTGCCAGGCGATGAAAAAACTCCCTCATACCTTCACATTCGGCGGACTGCCCAAAAGTCCGTAGGGTTTAAAAATCAGGATGATCAACAACAGGGAGTACGAAATGAGGTCTCGGTAGGTGGAGGGCAAATAGGCAACAACCATCACTTCAACCGCCCCCAAAAGAAATCCGCCCAACACCGCCCCCCGAATGCTGCCGATGCCACCAATCACCGCCGCAATAAACGCCTTCCAGCCCACCAAAATCCCCATGGAGGGCGCTATCACCGGATAAGCCAGACCATACAGCATCCCCGCCGCACCCCCGAGAGCCGCACCCACAAAAAACGTCAGCGAAATAATCCGGTTGGCGGGAATTCCCATCAGGGGAACCGTTCCCGCATCGAAGGAAATCGCCCGCATCGCCATTCCATAACGCGTTTTCTGAATAAGAAAATCCAAGGCAACCATGAGAATGGCCGACACCCCGATGATGAGCAGTTGGAGCGTGGAAATGGTCACTCCCGCAAAACGAAAACTCGTGCTCACAAACAAATCCGTCGGCATGTGCTGGGAATAGGGAAATTTTACCAGGGTCAGGTTTTCGATAATCAGTCCGCAGCCGAGGGCCGTAATCACGGCAGAAACACGCGGCCCGCCCCGCAGCGGACGGTAGGCAATGCGTTCGATGAGCACGCCCAGCAGGCCGATGATCAGCATGACCATTAGCAAGACGACGACAAAAGGCAGATGCCACGGCAGTGCCGCCACAAGCAACATGCAGGCAAACGCCCCAAGCATGAACAAGTCGCCATGGGCGAAATTGATCATGACCAACACGCCATAAACCATGCTGTATCCCAGCGCGATGAGCGCATAAATGGAGCCGAGCTGCAGTGCGTTGACCGACTGCTGCGCAAGATAGACGCCCCAATCCGGAAGCGTTCCGGCAAAATCAGCGACGACGGCGGGAATCACGGTTCGGCATTGGCCACCCAGTCAAATTTACCATCCTTGATCTGAAGCATCACGGCGCTCTTGATCGGATCGCCACTGCCCGGCTGAAACTGCATGGTCCCGGTCACTCCCTCGTATTTTTGAATGGAAGCCAGCGCGTTGCGCACCGCCTCGCGATCCAGCTTCCCGGCCCGGGTGACCGCCTGGGTGATCAAACCAAAGGCATCATACGTGAGGGCCGCCACATCGTCTGGATCCTGTCCGAAACGATCCTTGTAAGCCTTCATAAATTCCCGGGCGACAGGTGTGGCGATTTCCGTCGAGTAATGATTGCAAAAATAAGATCCTTCGAGGTGCGCTCCCCCGAGCTTGAGAATCTCCGGCGAACTCCATGCGTCGCTGCCGACAAACTGCGCCGTAATACCCAGCCGGTGCGCCTGCTCAATGACCAGGGGCACGTCATTGTAATAGGTCGGCAAAAAAATCACCTCGGGATTGGCGGCCTTGATTTTCGTAAGCTGCGCAGAAAAGTCGCGGTCTCCGGTGGTGTAGGTTTCAAAGGCAACCATGCGTCCGCCGTTTTTCTCGAAAACCTCCTTAAAGAGCGTGGCCTGGGCATTGGGCGCCTCGGAGGCGACATCATAAAGCGCGGCGGCGGTCTTGGCATTCAAGGTGTTCAAAACAAACTTCGCCAAAACACGCGCTTCAAAAATGTCCGTAAAACAGGCGCGAAAAACATAATTTTTCGGTTTTCCAGTCGTGGAATCCACCGTGGTTTTCGGATTTGTGGACCAGGGCGAAATCATGGGACATTTCAGACTTTCGGCAATCTCCGAAGCAGGAATGGCGCAGGCACTGGCATCCGGCCCGGCCATCACAAGAACGTTTTCCTGCGAAATGAGCCGCTGGGCGACGGCGGCGGCCTGATCGGCCTTGGCACCATTGTCCCCCACCACAAGCTCCATGGGCAGTTTTTGCTCCCCAACTTCAATCCCCCCGGCTTCATTGATCTGACTGACAAAAAGCTCCGCCGCATTTTTGGCTGATGCCCCCACCGCCGGCATCTCCCCGGTCAACTCGGCATTGAGTCCAATTTTAACAGAAGGCGTTCCACCCTGACCGCATCCAAATAGAAATGCGGAGGAAAGGGCCAGTGACAAACAAAATAATTTTTTAGGAACCATCGAAGGGAAAATGGAGAAATCCGCTTCCACTGGCAAGTACATCCTTGCAAAGCAATTCCTCGAAGGCGCGTGCGGCGTGGCGGACGTAACGGCAGGCTGCCGGCCATTGTGATTTTCACATGGCGGACGCATCCATTCCCTTGCTTTTACATTCAAAAAGACAAAACTTCCTAAAGCCGAAGTTTTTCAAAATGGAATCCTTCGCATTTTCAGGCTTATGAAACTTCAATTGGAATCCAACAATCCGGGCGATTATCTCGCGGAAATTCCGGGGCTCATCGAATTCCACACCCCCAAGATCCGGGAACAAATCGAGATCATCCAATCGCAGGCAAAGGAGCCCGAAGCGCGGGCGCGGATGGCGTTTGAAGTGGCGCGCGACGGCATCGCCCATTCCTTTGATTCGCCGACCAAGGAGGTTTCAATCAGCGCGGAGGAAACCCTCGCCCGACGGCAGGGAATTTGTTTTGCAAAATCGCACCTGCTGGCCGCCTTGCTCCGAGGCATGGGCATCCCGGCGGGATTTTGCTATCAGCGCGTTCTGCGAAAGGGAACTCCGGACTCCGGGTTTGCCCTGCACGGACTCAACGCCCTTTACCTCGACGGCACCGGATGGTTTCGGGTGGATCCCAGGGGAAACAAACCGGGCGTCAATTCCCAATTCTCGACCACCACCGAACAGCTCGCCTACCCGATTCGCGAGGAACTTGGCGAAGTGGACTATCCCAATGTCTTCATCGCGCCGCTGCCTGCGGTCATTCATGCCATGCGCACAGCAAAAGATTGCGAAGAACTGTTTTTTTGTCGCCCCGAAAGCCTCTGATCCCACTCCTCCGCGCCCCTCGCAAGCAGGCACACCCAGTCTTCCAATCTGCCCCATATAAAATTTTTTTACATTTTCAAAAAAAATCTTCCCAACATTGGGATTCTGTATAAAACTCATCCTGCTCAATAAAAATATCACCATGAAAAACCTCCACACTCCATTCATTCTTTACACGGTATTTATTCTCGGCGCTCTCGCAATGACGCCGGCTCACGCCGCCGATGGCACATGGATCACCACCAGTGGCACCAACAATTGGACCACCTCGACTAACTGGGATGGTGGCATTGTGCCCGGTGAAATCGTCGCGACAAAAAACAGCACGGCAACAAACACCGACATTGCCATATTTAATCAGTCTCCCACAGGCGGCACGGCTATGGCTCTCTCGTCAATGAACACCAATACCGGCTATATCAATGTCGGAGGTGTCAAATTTGACCATAATTCGGTCAATAACAGATATACAGTAGAAAACGGAGTCCTTCTTACAAGCGGCGGTGTCATTGAAAGCACTGCAAGCGGAAGTCATACCGATGTTATGGGAGGCTGGCTTATTATCGCGGGGGACGGTGGCAGCGGAACAGCGGTGAACAATGGAAGCGGTGCCTCACTCCTCATCAATGCCGTGCAAGGTGTCTCCACGACAGGCAATGCTACCACTTTTTACTTGGATGGAACAAGCACAGCGCGAAACTTTTTAAGCTCCACAATTTCTGACGGTAGTTTCGGCGGAAAATTAAATCTTGTGAAAAATGGTGCCTCAACTTGGAGAATTTCACACGCAAACAACAATCCCTATACGGGCACAACCACCCTCAATGCAGGTGTCCTGGAATATGGAAGAAGCAACTCTTTTGGATCAGGAACCCTTATTCTCAACGGAGGCGACCTGCGCAACTACACAAGTCGTGACGCCAACGAATTTCTGCCAAATGATGTCATCCTTAACGGCACGGTTGCCTTTTCATACAGCTCCACAAACTTAAACGACACGGGTATTTCCGGGAATGTGGATTTGAATGGCGGCACACGAACCATCAACACAACAACGGCGGAAAGGAACTTCATCCTCTCCGGTGTGATTTCCAACGGGGGACTCACCAAAGGAGGAAACGGCACACTCACATTGGCCGGCGCGAACACCTATGTCGGCGACACAACCGTCAATGCCGGAACCTTGGTTCTTGCACAAGGTGGCGGACTGACCTTCGACATCGGTGCCAATGGGGTGAACAATCAGATTACAGGAACCTCCACCGTGTTCCTTGATGGGGAATTCACCTTCGATCTCAGCGAAGCGGATTCCACGCCCGGCAACAGCTGGCTCATTGTGGATGTGGACAATCTCACGGAAACATTCGGAACCAACTTTTTCGTCCACAGCTTTACCGATGGCGGA
>JACTMZ010000124.1 GCA_014584375.1 Verrucomicrobiota bacterium
TCCATTTCCTTCGGTGTCATCCTTTTTGAGTCAACGTCCCTTTTTTCTCCTCCCCTCGACCTCTCCCTCGGTGTCAAAACTTTTGCGGCAACAGGACTTTTCGATTGTGAGTTGAAAGCAATTTGCAGAGTGCGGGCTGTTTTGAAATAATGACAGGTTCGATGTCGGAAATTTCAAAAGCTTATGAACCGAGGGAGGTGGAGGAAAAATGGTATGCTGAATGGCTGACCCATGATTGCTTCTCCCCCGATCCCGCCTCGCCCAAACCCGGGTTCTCCATTGTCATTCCTCCGCCCAATGTGACCGGCGTGCTCACCCTCGGGCATGTGCTTAACAACACGCTGCAGGATATTCTGGCGCGGCGGGCGCGACAAACGGGGCGCGAGGTGCTCTGGCTGCCGGGGACGGATCACGCGGGTATTGCGACGCAGACCGTCGTCGAACGGCGGCTGCGCAAGGAGGAGGGAAAAACGCGACGCGATCTCGGACGCGAGGAATTTCTCAAACGCGTGTGGGAGTGGAAGGAAAAGCACGGCGGCATCATCATTAAGCAGCTGAAACGGCTCGGCTGCTCGTGCGACTGGAAGCGCGAGCGTTTTACGATGGATGCGGATTACTCCCGTCAGGTTCAGGAAGTTTTTGTGCGGCTTTACGAAAAGGGATTTATTTATCGCGGCAAGCGCATGGTGAACTGGTGTCCGGCGTCGCAAACGGCGTTGAGTGACGAGGAAGTCATTATGAAACCCACGAAGGGTTCGCTCTACGTCATGCGTTACGAGGTGGCGGAGGAGCCGGGGACGTTTTTGGAAATCGCCACGACGCGGCCCGAGACGCTGATGGGCGACACGGCGGTGGCGGTGCATCCGGATGATCCGCGTTATGCGCGCTTTATCGGCAGGCACGCGGTGCGTCCGTTTCCCCGCGCGGAAATTCCCATCGTCGCCGATGCGCACATTGACATGACCTTCGGGACGGGTGTGCTCAAGGTGACGCCGGCGCATGACAAGGCGGACTTTGAAATTGGGCGGCGTCATGGGCTGGAGGTTGTGGATGTGATGAATCCAGACGGAACGCTGAATGCGCTCGCCGGGCCGGATTTTGACGGCATGGAGCGCTTTGCCGCGCGGGAGGCAGCTGTTGCGAAACTTGAAGAAATGGGACTGCTCGTGCGTCGGGAGGATTATGAAAACAATGTTGGCTTCAGCGAGCGCGCCGATGTTCCGATTGAGCCGCGCCTGAGTGAACAATGGTTTTTGCGCTATCCGAAAACGTCCGAGGCGTTGGAGGCGGTGACCTCCGGCGACATTCGCTTTGTTCCCGAGCGCTGGTCAAAAATTTACGAACATTGGATGACAAACATTCAGGACTGGTGCATTAGTCGTCAGCTCTGGTGGGGGCATCGAATTCCGGTTTGGTATCGCAAGGATGATCGGGCGGTGATGCACGTCGGTCTGGAGGCACCGCCGGATGCGGACAACTGGCTTCAGGACGAGGATGTGCTCGACACATGGTTCAGCTCGTGGTTGTGGCCGTTTGCCACGATGGATGAGGCGACGCGGGCAAAGTTTTATCCGACCAGCGACCTCGTCACGGGGCCGGATATCATTTTTTTCTGGGTGGCGAGAATGATCATGGCAGGACTGGAATTCACCGGGGAAATTCCGTTTCGCAATGTGTTTTTCACAAGCATCATTCGCGATCTCAAGGGCCGCAAAATGTCCAAGAGCCTCGGCAATTCCCCCGATCCGCTCGATTTGATGGCGAAGTATGGAGCGGACGGACTGCGTTTTGGTCTCATGCGCATAGCGCCGCACGGACAGGATGTTCGGTTTGATGAGAATCAGATTAAGGAAGGACGCAATTTTGCCAACAAGCTTTGGAATGCCGCGCGGTTTCGTGAAATGCAGGGGGCGGTGGGCGAGACCAAGCCGCTAGCGGCGTATGATCTGTCTCCCTATTCCACGGCTGTCCTTGCGGCATTTGACTCCATGCACGCCTCGTATCGGCGGGCACTCGATGACTTTCATTTCCATGAAGCGGCCGCAGTTCTCTACAACTTTTTTTGGAGCGCCTATTGTGACTGGTATGTTGAGGCGGCGAAGGCGGAGTTGGCGGCGGGTGGAGCGGCGGCGGACTCGGTGCGAGCCGTCATGGATCATATTCTTAGCGGCTATTTGCGTCTGCTGCATCCGTTCATGCCGCACATTACCGAGGAACTTTGGCGGCGTCTTGGTTTTGCAAAGGGCGCCGGGCGCGACGCAATGGTTCTTTTTGCGCCACCTCCGGAGGAGGATTCGCTGCCGCAGGTTGCAGGGGAGGACAAGGCCCGCGCCTCAAACGCCGCGCAGGCGGTCTATGACGCTGTGCGCGAAGTGCGCGCACTGCGGGCGGAGTTCAAGGTTCCGACCAATGCGGAGTGCGTTCTGCATTTGACGCGCAATGACAATTTTGCGGACTTTGACCTATCCGTTTTTCGCAGTCTTGCGAAGGCGTCTTCGATTGTTGAAACCGGAGCGGGCGGGCCATCAAGGAAAATGCCTCATGTTCTGACGCCGCTTGGCGGAGTTTATTTGGAGTTGGAAATTGACGTTGAGGCCGAGCGCAGACGCATTCATGCCGAGATTGCCAAGGTGGACGCCGAAATTGCGAAGGTCGAGACGAAGCTCTCGGATGAAGCATTTGTTCGGGGCGCTCCGCCGCAAGTCATCGAAAACTTCAAAAAACGACGCGAGGACTGGATGGCAAAACGGACAAAATTGGAAACCGCCCTTGCGGCGCTTTAAAAACGAACGTCCAAAGCGGGGGAATTGTCGTTTGTCATTCGATCTGGCATAAATTGTTCCATGATTGATGCACGCTATGACAGGCTGGCCGATGTATTGGTGAAACATTCCACGGCATTGAAGCCGGGGGAGAAGGCTTTGATTGAGACTTCCGATATTCCGGACGGCATGGTTGTGGCCCTGATTCGCGCTGTGCGGCGTGCGAAGGCACTGCCGTTTGTTCAACTGCACAGCGGACGTGTGTCACGCGAAATTGCCATGGGCGCCGATGAGAAACAGCTCGCCCTCGCCGCCGAAATGGAGCTGGCGCGCATGAAAAAGATGGACGCCTACATTGCAATTCGCGGCAGTGTGAATTCGACGGAGATGAGCGATGTGCCGGCGGATACGATGAAGATGATCGCGGCAAAAATGCGTCCGGTCATGAATCATCGCATCAACAAGACCCGCTGGGTTGTGCTGCGTTGGCCCACGCCGTCCATGGCCCAGCAGGCGCAGATGAGCACCGAAGCGTTTGAGGATTACTTTTTCCGCGTTTGCACCGTGGATTACGCGGGCTTGCGCAAACCGATGCAGGTGCTCAAGGCGTTGATGGATAAGACGGACAAGGTTCACATCAAGGGGCCGGGCACCGATTTGCGTTTCAGCATCAAGGGCATTGGAGCCGTGGTGTGCGGCGGCGACCGCAACATTCCGGATGGCGAGGTGTTCACCGCACCGGTGAAGGGTAGCGTGGAAGGGCATGTGCAATTCAATGCGCCGACAAATTATCAGGGGACGGCCTTTGACGATATTCGGCTTGCCTTTAAACAGGGAAAAATTGTCGAGGCGCACGCTGCGCGTCACACGGATAAACTCGATGCGATTTTGAATTCCGATGCCGGCGCCCGTTACATTGGTGAATTTTCATTGGGCTTTAATCCGCATATTTTGCATCCGATTCGCGACATTCTGTTTGATGAAAAAATCGCGGGGTCATTTCATTTTACGCCCGGTCAGGCGTATGAAATTGGCGGGAATGGCAATCGGAGTCAAATTCACTGGGACATGGTTTGCATCCAGCGCAAGGACTACGGCGGCGGCGAGGTGTGGTTTGATGGCAAGCTTGTTCGCAAGGACGGAGTTTTTCTTTCGCCTGCGTTGAAGGCGCTCAATCCCGCCGGATAGAAAAACGGACGGATGAACGGGGCGGTGTCATGCGCCGCAATGATTCGTCAGTTCTTTTCGGCGTCCGACGGAGCATCGGCAAGGAGGCGGTACATCGGGCCGAGGCCGTTCATGATGCGGCGCCATGTGTTTTCATCAGCATCGCTATGCAGCAGTTCCGGATGCGGACGAAGGACGAGCCAAATGTTCAGCGCAATTTCCTGCTCCAGCTGATTTTTTGACCAACCAGCATAGCCGAGAAAGACGCGCAGTTTTTCCTTTTCTCCGGCAGGCAGATCGAAGCCGCCGCGCGGGGGGGCGAGAGGTTCGAAGCTGCAGGAGTCGGTTTCACTGTTCCATCCGATGCTGGCGACAATCACCTGATTGCGCTGAACGGGGCCGCCTTCAAAAAGCGGCACATTGGCAACCTGTTTGAGGACGTCATTTTCCCCGAGTTCTTCAACAGCCCTCCCAAGCGGCCGATTAAGAATGAAGCCGATGGCTCCGTCGCCGGCGTCATGATGTGAGAGATAAAGAATGGAGTGGCGAAAATTGGGGTGGGCCATCGCGGGATGCGCCACAAGCAGCGCTCCGGTGAGGTTTCCGGATTTGGAGCCGCTTTTCATGATGTGGAAAAACTAACGTGTATCGGCGGGTTCCGCAACCGCGCCCATCAGTGCTCCGAGAGAATCAGCCCAAGCCTGACGAAGTTCCTTCGTTGGCCAGGAGAAGTTTGATGAGCGGATGCGAAGTGTCAGGGAATCGCCGCCGGTGACGCCAAGCTTACGCACAGGGACGTCGCACAGGGAGAGAAGCTCGCGGAATCTTTCCTCATTACCGGGATCAATCGAAACAATGATGCGCCCGGGAGCTTCATGAAAAAGTGACTCATCATCACGCAGTTCGTCATCCGGCAAAACAATGTCGGCCCCGATGTTTTTTTCTCCGGAGATGCAGCATTCGGCGAGAGCTGTGGCGATTCCGCCTTCGGCGCAGTCATGCGCACTGCGAATGAGCTCGTCGCGGATGGCGTCGCGCAGGGTTTGATGCAAAATGATTTCAGCGGCGAGGTCGGTCTGGGGCGGACGGCCTTCCTTGCGTCCGTGCATGATGAGCAGAAATTGCGAAGCATCGAGTCCCGCACTGCGTTCGCCGAGCAGCCAGACGGAATCTCCGGCGCCGCGAAAACTCTGACGGGTGATGTGGGCTTCGTCCTCAATGAGCCCAACCATGGCAACCACGGGAGTCGGGTCAATCGGTCCTGAGGGATTTTCATTGTAGAGGCTGACATTGCCGCCGGTGACGGGTGTGTCGAACGCCCGGCAGGCCTCCGCCATGCCTTCCACCGAATCGCGCAACTGACGGAAAATTTCCGGCTTGTGCGGATTTCCGAAATTGAGGTTGTCCGTCGCCCCAAGCGGCACGGCTCCCGAGCACGCAAGATTGCGTGCGGCTTCCGCGACGCAGCGCTGTTGCCGTCCACGGCGGCGGCGAGGAATTTTCCGCATTCGCGGGCGTAGAAAACGGCGGCATCGGAGCCGGGGCCGACGACTGCGCCATTGCGCACCATGTGATCGTATTGCTCCCAGATCCAGCGTTTGTCGGCCAGCGTGGGGTGCGACAGCAGGCGCGGAAGCGCGGTGATTGGATCCATCGGCGGCACGGTGGCGACGTCAAGCGGGGCGGGAGGAGTCCATTCCGAGGCTTTACGATGGTAAACCGGTGCTTCGTCGGTGAGGGCGGCGGCGGGAATTTCCGCCACAACGGCTCCATTTTGCCGAATGCGCATCACGCCGTCGTCAGTGACGCGTCCGATATCGGCGTAGGGAAGATCCCATTTTTCAAAAATTTCGCGCACACGATCCTCCTGGCCCTTGTGAACGATGACGAGCATGCGCTCCTGGGATTCGCTGAGGAGAATTTCATAAGGCGTCATGCCATCTTCGCGCTTGGGGACGAGGCTGAGATCAACGTCAATACCGTTGCCGCCCCGACTGGCCGTTTCGCAGGTCGAGCAGGTGAGGCCGGCGGCCCCCATGTCCTGAATGCCCGCAACAGCGCCGCTTGCAAGCAGCTCCAGGCAGGCTTCAAGAAGAAGTTTTTCACGGAACGGATCGCCGACCTGCACGGCCGGGCGATCCTCCTTGGATTCCTCGGTGAGTTCCCGTGAGGCAAAGGCCGCTCCGGCAAGTCCGTCGCGTCCGGTTTCCGCCCCGACGTAAAACACCGGATTGCCGACACCCTTGGCTGCGCCGCGCGCAATTTCCTCGTGGCGAAGGACGCCGAGGCAAAAGGCGTTGACGAGCGGATTTCCCGAATAAGTTTCATCAAACCATGTTTCGCCACCCACGGTGGGAAGTCCGATGCAGTTGCCGTAGTGGGCAATGCCGGAAACGACACCCGCAAGGAGTCGGCGGTTGGCGGCGGCATCGGGAGTACCATTTTCAATGGGGCCGAAGCGCAGCGAATCGAGGAGAAAAATCGGACGTGCGCCCATCGTGAAGATGTCACGAATGATGCCACCGACTCCGGTGGCGGCACCTTGGAACGGCTCGACGGCGCTGGGGTGATTGTGGCTTTCGATTTTAAAAGCAACGGCCCAACCGTCCCCAATGTCGAGAACACCCGCGTTTTCCTCGCCGGCCTTGACGAGAATGCGCGGCCCGGAAGTGGGAAATTTTTTCAACTCCGGACGGGAGTTTTTATAGGAGCAATGCTCGCTCCACATGACGGAAAAAACACCCAGCTCGGTGAAATTCGGATCGCGTCCGAGAATTTTGCGAATGTGTTCAAACTCCTCCGGAGTGATGCCGTGTTTTGCAATGACATCCGGTGTGATGGCGGGCTCTTTCATGACACGGTGTGAAGGGCGGATTCCATGAGACTGGCGAAGAGAAGGCGTCCGTCGTCACTGCCGAGGCGGCTTTCGCAGGCACGTTCGGGATGCGGCATGAGCCCGAGGACATTGCCCTGGGTGTTGAGAATGCCCGCAATGTTTCGCACCGAACCATTGGGATTGGCTTCCGCCGTGATGGCACCATCGGCATCGCAATAACGAAAAGCGACGCGTCCGTCCTGCTCAAGGGCGTCCAGGGTTTTTTCATCGGCAAAATAGCAGCCTTCGCCGTGAGCGATGGGAATGCGCAGAATTTGTCCGACGCTTCCAAGGTTTGTGAATGGAGTGGCGTTGTTTTCCAACCGAAGGTGAACGTGACGGCAGATGAAATGAAGGCCGCGATTGCGAACAAGCGCGCCCGGCAGAAGTCCGGCTTCGCAGAGAATTTGAAACCCGTTGCAAACACCGAGAATCGGCACACCCTTCTGGGCGGCTTCACGCACGGCGGTCATCACCGGCGAATAGCGGGCAATCGCTCCGCAACGGAGATAATCGCCAAAGGAAAATCCGCCGGGAATGACAATGACATCGTAATCGGCGACGGATGTTTCCTTGTGCCAGACGGCCGTGGCGGTGACACCGAATGAGTCGCGCAGGGTGCGCAGGCAGTCTTGATCGCAGTTGGATCCCGGAAAACGCAGAACGGCGAATTTCATTGTCCGGCGATTTCGAAAGTGTAGTCCTCGATAACGGGATTGGAGAGAAGATCGCGGCAGATGGCGTGGAGCTTTTCCTCATCGGGGCGTCCGCCGGGCGATTCAATCTCAATGATTTTTCCAATGCGGACACGTCCGGGATTTTCCCATCCAAGGTGCCGCATGGCTTCCGCCGCAGCCACGCCCTGCGGATCAAGCACGGACGGTTTGGGCAAAACGGTGACGCGAATTTTCATGAACGGGCATAATAACAACGGATACTTGCAATTGAAAGCCGGAAGGGATTTTTTCCAAAGTTTCCTTCGAAAAA
>JACTMZ010000077.1 GCA_014584375.1 Verrucomicrobiota bacterium
CGCGATTACACGCAGAATATCGCTTACATTGGTACGCAGGTGGATTTTTAACGGAGCGCGGGGAAGAGCGGGGCGGCGGGTGCGCAAAATTGGCGCGCATTATTTGATAAAAAGCATTTCCTGATAGGTCGGCAACGGCCACGCATCATCCGGTAACAGGCCCTCCAGCTCATCCACAGTCATCCGCACTTTGGACATGGCGGGCAAAACTTTGAATGTCCAGTCGCTGATTTCTTCGGCGGCGTCGCGGGCTGCGTGCAATTCGGCAAGATCCTTCTCAAGCCGGGAGAGCAGCGTCGCCACTTTTTCCAATGTGGCCGTGGCAGACGTTACGCCGACGGCCTGCATGCGCGCCGCCCCTTCGGCCAGGGAGGCCGCATAGGCCGCCGCTGCGGGGAAAATCTTTGTCTGGGCGATTTCAATGACAAGCTTGGCTTCGACATTCACATGCTTTTCGTATTGATCGCACTGGACAAGATAGCGGCTTTTCAACTCGGCTTCGGTCAGCACCCCGTATTTTTCAAACAAATCCACAACCTCCGGGGCGATGAGTGCCGGCAAGGCATCGGCGGTGGTTTTGAGATTGGGGAGTCCGCGTTCGGCGGCTTCCAGACGCCATTCCTCGGAATAACCGTTGCCGCCAAAAATCACATGACTGTGCTTGTCCATAATTTCCTTAAGAACCTCTTGAATGGCGTGATTGAGATCGCTAACACCTTCGAGGCGGTCGGCAAGGTAATCGAGCGATTCCGCCAGAATGGTGTTCAGGATGGTAATGGGGCCTGCGACTGATTGGTTGGCTCCAACCGCACGAAATTCGAAGCGATTTCCATTGAAGGCAAATGACGAGGTGCGGTTGCGGTCGCCGACATCCTTGGGAAGTTCCGGCAGTGCGTCCACCCCGATTTTGAGCGTTCCGCGCTGTTTGGACGTCGTTGCTCCGCCCGCCCGAATTTGCTCAAAAACATCGGCGAGCTGTTCTCCGAGGTAAATGGAAACAATGGCCGGCGGCGCTTCGTTTGCTCCGAGCCGGTGATCATTGCCCGCTGTGGCGACACTGGCGCGCAGAAGGGCCGAGAATTTATGCACGGCACGAATGATGGCTCCGGCGAACACCAGAAACTGTGCATTTTCATGGGGCGTTTCACCTGGATCCAACAGATTGCCCTGCGTGGAATTTCCGAGCGACCAGTTGACGTGTTTTCCCGAGCCGTTGACACCCGCAAATGGCTTCTCGTGCAATAGGCAGGCAAGTCCGTGCTTTTCAGCGATTTTTTTAAGCACGGCCATCGTGGTCTGCTGATGATCCGCCGCGAGGTTGGCGGATTCAAAAATGGGGGCTATTTCAAATTGTCCCGGTGCAACTTCATTGTGTCGTGTTTTGGCGGGAATGCCGAGTTTGAAGAGTTCCCGGTCCACGGCACACATGAAAGCCATCACGCGGTCTGGAATCAGTCCGAAATAGTGATCCTCAAATTCCTGTCCCTTCGGTGGCGGCGCTCCAAAAAGTGTCCGTCCTGCCGACAGCAGGTCGGGACGCGCATAGTAAAATCTTTTGTCTATCAGGAAATATTCCTGCTCCGGGCCGGCTGTGGCATTGACGGGCGCAATTTCCTTGTGCCCGAATAGTTTTAAAATGCGCCGCGCCTGTTTGTCCAAGGCCTGACGGGATTTGAGCAACGGCGTCTTGGTGTCCAACGCCTCGCCTGTCCAGGAAACAAACGATGTTGGGATGCACAATGTGGTGCCATTGGCGCTTTCAATGATATAGATCGGGCTCGCCTTGGATCAGGGCCTTGCCTTTGAATTTCGAAATGGCGGTGCAGCCATCTTCGCTTGGGTCATAAAAGGAATCGTGTTTTTCGGCAGTGGCACCCGTCAGGGGATAAAACACATGGGCAAAATGGGTGGCCCCCCGGTTGACTGCCCAGATTTTCATGGCTTCGGCCACTTCGTCGGCGATGCCTTCGGGCAGTCGGGCTCCGTCATTTATGGTGCGCTCCACGGCGGAAAAGGTGTCGGGCTTCAGCATTTCCTTCATCAAGGCCAGCCCGAAGGTGTTGGAGCCGAAAACCGTTTCCGGAGTTTCTTCGACGAAGTTGATGGATGTGGGTTCCGATATTCGGGCGGCAATAGCCTCCACAGCGGACGAACGGATGGAATGGTTGTTCATGAATTGCTTGTGGCGCGGATGTTGTCCCGGCTGCCGGAACTACGCTTTATCATTGACAGCTTGCTTTCGCCACAAAATTGCAAAAAACATGAAGGGCAGCATCATGTTCGGCTTTTTGAGGGCATCGAAGGCGGATATGACGGGCGCAGTCGGGCGGCGATCCAGAATCCGAGCCCGATGATAATGAGGAAAACGGAGAGGAACTGCCCCCGTGTCAGCATGCCGACATATTCGGAATCCGGTTCGCGAAACATTTCCCCGAAGCTGCGCAGCAGGCCGTAGCCGATAAAAAAGGCTCCGGTGACTGTTCCGTTGGGCGTTCGAATTTTGGTGCGGAGAATCCAGAGCAGGATGAAAAGAAAAACACCCTCCAGCAGGGCTTCGTAAATTTGCGAGGGATGACGCGGCGTGAGAAAACCACTGATCGCTTCCCGCAACGCCGGGGAGTGCGGCGCGGTGGCAATGATGTCCTCCGTACCGACGGGAGTGCCGGTAATCTGTTGCGCCGTCTGCAAAATGTCACGCTGCGCATCGAGGGGAAGATCGTGAATTTCCTTGGGGAATTTCATCGCCCACGGCGCGGTGGACGGCCTCCCGTAAAGCTCGCCGTTGATGAAATTCGCCATGCGTCCGAAAAACAGTCCCAGCGGCGCCCCCACCACGAGATTGTCTCCGAGTCCGGGCCAGTTGACCCGGTGTCGCCACGCATACCAAAGGGTGTAGGCGGCCACGCCGATGATGCCGCCATGGGCGGACATCCCTCC
Organism: Verrucomicrobiota bacterium; assembly: GCA_014584375.1. GTDB lineage: Bacteria > Verrucomicrobiota > Verrucomicrobiia > Chthoniobacterales > JACTMZ01 > JACTMZ01. The sequence continues at coordinate 2,938 of JACTMZ010000077.1, forward strand.
TTCCCAAACGCGAAAAAACAATAAGGGGTTATGGAGAAACGCCGGAAAATCGTAAAAGAGCATGTAGCCGAGGCGCCCTCCCAACAGTACTCCAAAGACAGCGCATCCCGTGATAAAATCTCCGACCTTGTCCGCCGGAATCACCGAAAATCCGCGCCGCGCCAGACGCAAATAGACAAAGTAGGCGGCGGCAAACGCAGCGAGGTAAGCCAGGCCGTACCAACGAATCCCGAAATCCCCCCCGAAACGCAGAGCAAACGGATCAAGGCTGTGAACCCAATATGCGAGCATGGAAAAGAGGGCATTTTTGACAAACACCTCCGGCAAGTCAAAGACCGAAACTTTGCCGACGCTTCCGCGCTGGCGCGCGGCACCCTATGGCTTCATGGCCACCAGCATGATGGCGGATAAATTCCGGCGATGCCGGCGAAAGACGCCGCGCATGGATAGCACGCGGCGACGCGCATCGGAGGAAAGGATGATGTTGCCAATGAAACGCAGCGTGCGGAAAAATCCTTCATCACGAATTAGCCGTCCAAGCCGAAGCAGGTGCATCGGCGCGCCGGATTCATACTGAACCCGAAATCCCGCTTCCACCAACAGCGCGCGCCAGTCGGACGCCGTCAGCGGACGTGCCCCCACATGAATGCTGCGGGACATTTCCCGTCCGATGTTCTCCTGGATGTCGGCGGACAAATCATTTGGTGTAAACGCAAGCTCATGGATGCCGTAGCGACCGCCGGGTTTCAGCAGACGAAAGGCTTCCCGTGCGATGCCGAGCTTCTGCTGCGGGCCCTGCATGGTGAGCATCGCCTCGCCATAGACAACCGTGGCGCACTGATCCGGCAAGCCCGTTTCCCCGGCGTCGCCAATCTGACAGCGACGGGTCGGCCCGTGCAAATATCCCCGCACCTTCTCCGCCGCCGCTTCATCGCGCTCGACGGCGACATAGCTCGCGGGACGGCGCTCCAGCGTCATTCGCGCCGTGACTCCCATTCCCGGAGCAAACTCCACCACGGCGTCGTCCGGCCTGACGTCCAACCGCTCCAGCATGGTGCGCGTCAGCTCCAGACCTCCCGGACGCAGCACGCGTTTTCCCATTTTTGCCAGCAGCCAATGCCCCGGCATTTTGTGCATGTTTTCACGCGCCGGGGGGTGGCTTTCACTGACTTCTGTATTTGCGGTCTTCATTGTTGCAATTCTCCTGGGCCTGAAGACCCAAAATATTTTTCATCGCCCCGGATTTTTCCACTAAATCCGCCAGGGTGTAGCGATCCAAAATGTCAAAAAACGCCCCCGCCGCCTCGTCCAAAACCTCCTTTAATCGGCATGCCCCGGCCAGTCGGCAGATTTGTTCGACGCCATCGGTGCAGCGAATGACCGTTTCCTCCTCACCGAGCCGAATCACATCGCCCAACTGGATCAAATGAGGCTCCCGCGCCAAGGTGAACCCTCCGCCCACACCGCGCCGCGTCACGAGATAGTCGTTGCGCCCGAGATCGTGAACCGCTTTGACAAGATGATGACGCGAAATGGAAAAAGTCTGCGCCACCTCGCTCACCGTCACCCGCTCCGGACGGCGCAGAGCCGTGTACATCAGAACACGGACAAGATAATCGGAATAGCGGCTCAAACGCATGGCAGGGAAAGGCTGACACAATAAAAACCGCGCTTCAAGTCAAATATGTTCTTGAAATACATGTTTTCGCATTTAGACTTCGATTCGTTATGCAAAACATCACGACAGAGACAACGATAGGGGAAATCGTCCGGAGTGTTCCAGCTCGTTCGCGGATTTTTGAGAAGCTTGGCATTGATTATTGCTGCGGCGGCAAGAAGTCGCTGGCCGAGGCTTGCAAGGCGAAGGGGCTTGATCCGGCGACGATCGCCACGATGCTTGCGGCCATGGATGATGTGGCGGACGCCACGGCGGCGGATGCGGATTTGATGACGCTTTCCGATCTGTGTGATCATATTCAGAGCGTTCATCACGGCTATCTTCGCGAGGAGCTTCCGAGGTTGGATTTCATGACGCGCAAGGTTGCCGCCGTTCATGGCGAGCATGAGCCGCGCCTTTTGGAAATTCGGAGGTTGTTTCAGGTTTTTTTGGCAAAAGTTGCGGAGCACACACAGCGTGAGGACGAGGTGATTTTTCCGGCCATTCGCCGCCTCGAGAAAAAATCTTCGGCGGAATCCCATGCGGAGCTGGCGGAGCTTTTGAAAAAATTGGAGGAGGAGCACGACAACACGGGGGCCGCCTTGGAGAAATTCAAGGAGCTGACCGACGGCTATGTTCCGCCGGACTGGGCCTGTAACACGTTCCGCGCGCTTTATGACGCGCTGGCTGAATTGGAGGCTGAAACGCATCAGCACATTCACAAGGAAAACAATGTTCTTTTTCCCAAGGCCCGGGCTCTTGCTGCGGCATGAGGCCGACCGCCTTGCAGCGTAATCGCACTGCGACGACGCAACCGCGCCCGGGAATTCGTCCCGGGCCGCTGCGTGATCTCGCCGATGAACGCGATATCCGCACGGTCGTGAAAACTTTTTTCGCGGAGGCGCGACGCGATTTGCTTTTGTCCGCAGTCTTTGACTCGGTGCAAACCGACGGCGGGGACTTTGTGGCTGCGATGAGCGGCTTTTGGAGTTCGCTGCTTTTTCAGCGCGGTCTTTATTGCGGACATCCGTGCGACAAACACGAGATGCTTGGATTGACGGCGGCTCATTTTGAGCGGTGGCGGGAGTTGTTTTTCAAGGCGGTGGACACGCATTTTTCCGGAGCGTCTGCGGAGGAGCTGAAATTTTGGGCCGTCCGTGTGGGCGGGGTTTTTCAGGAACGGCTTGCGCCGACGCCCCGAAGCGCCTGATTTTTTCCGTTTGCCACGCAGGTGATAACGCTTTGATCTTTTCCCGCGAAGGCAATCCGTTCATGGTGTAGTGTCTTTATTTGGATTCATGAGCGCAGCAGCAAACGGCACCACACAGATCAACGTTCAGATCAACGGCCAATGGCGTCAGTTCCCCAAGGGAACCAAGCTTATCGAGGCCTGCATGCAGAGCGGCCATTTTATTCCCCACTACTGCTACCATCCCGCACTCAGCACGCCCGGCAATTGCCGGATGTGCCTGCTGGAACTCGGCTCGCCGAAGATGGATGCCAACCGTCAGCCGATTCTCGGTTCGGATGGACGTCCGGAGATTGCCTGGAATCCGCGTCCGCAAATTTCCTGCGCCCTGGAAGTCGCCGAGGGCATGGCGGTCAAGACGGATTCCCCGCTGGTCGAGGATTGCCGCAAGGGCGTGCTGGAATTTCTGCTCATCAATCACCCGCTCGATTGCCCCATCTGCGACAAGGCCGGCGAATGCCGCCTCCAGGAGTTTTCCGTCGAGTTTGGGGAGGGTGAATCGAAGTTTCTGGAAAACAAGGTCAAGAAACCCAAGCGTCAGGACATCGGGAAAAACATCATTCTCGATGATGAACGCTGTATTCTTTGCTCCCGCTGCGTTCGCTTTATGCAGGAGGTGGCGCATGATGACGTCCTCGGCTGGGTCAATCGCGGCAGCTACACCACCCTGACCGTCCATCCCGGACGGCGACTCGACAGCAACTATTCGCTCAACACGGTGGACATCTGCCCGGTCGGTGCGCTCACCAGCAAGGATTTCCGCTTTAAAATGCGCGTGTGGTTTTTGCGGGAAACCAAAAGCATCTGCACTTCCTGTGGCACCGGATGCAACACCGTCATCGGCGCGCGCGAAAATAAAATCATCCGGCAAACTCCGAGACAAAATGATGCCGTCAATTCCCATTGGATGTGTGATCACGGACGGCTGAACTATGCCTATCTTGAGCGGGAGGATCGGCTCGCACAGCCGGAATTGCGCGAGGAGGGCAAGCTCCAAAAAACCACCTGGCCGCGCGTTCTGGAGGGAGTCGCCGCCCTGCTTAAGTCCGCTCCACGCGGTGAAGTCGCCATTCTTGCCTCCGCACGCATGACCAATGAGGAGCTGTGGCTGACGGCCCGCCTTGCCGATCA
>JACTMZ010000063.1 GCA_014584375.1 Verrucomicrobiota bacterium
TCCCGTCTTCGCTACAGCCCGGCTGAGGCATTGCTGCGGCTTCCGCGCTTCGGACGCGAGGAGGATTGCTCCATTTCCGAGAGCCTTGCCCTGTTGGAGCCTTTTGGATTGAGGGAGCTGGCGGATCATCTTGCGGGTGAGCTTCCCTACGGCTCGCAGCGTCGGTTGGAAATCGCCCGGGCGCTCGCCCTCAAGCCGTCGCTTCTTTTGCTGGATGAGCCCGCTGCCGGCATGAATGCGGCGGAGATGGCGTCGCTCGCGGAATTTTTGCGCAGGCTGCGCGCGGAATTTAATGTGACCCTTGTCTTGATTGAGCATCACATGCACCTGGTGATGGAGCTGTGCGATCGCATCACCGTGCTGGACTTTGGTCAGACCATCGCCGAGGGCGCGCCGGAGGAAATTCGCAATGATCCGCGTGTCATTGAAGCTTATCTCGGCGGAACGGAGGAGGATCCGGCATGACGGCGCTTTCGGTTGAAAACCTGAGCGTTTCCTACGGTGATATTCATGCCGTGAAGGGAATTTCCTTTGAGGTGCGTCAGGGGGAGATTTTCACACTCATTGGTGGCAATGGCGCGGGAAAAACCTCGACGCTTCGCGCCATATCCGGGCTTCTTCGCAGTGGCGGTGTAATGACGCTTCATGGGAAAAACATTCGGGGAATATCTCCGGAAAAGTTGGTTGCCATGGGGCTCGCCCACGTGCCGGAAGGACGGGGAATTTTTGGAAATCTCAGCGTCATGGAAAACCTGCTTCTCGGCGCGTGGACATGTCGGGATCGGAGTGCGGTTTCTGAAAATCTGGATCGCATGTTGACGGCCCTTCCGCGCCTGCGCGAACGCCTCTCGCAGGCCGCCGGCACTCTCTCCGGTGGCGAGCAGCAAATGCTGGCCGTCGCCCGCGCCGTGATGAGCCGGGCGTCGGTGCTCCTCCTTGACGAACCCTCCATGGGGCTCGCCCCCAAGCTCGTGAAGGAAATTTACGCGGTCATTCGGGAAATCAATCGCTCGGGCGTTTCCATTTTGCTTGTCGAGCAAAACGCCAACATCGCCCTGCGCATCGCGCACCGCGCCGCCGTTTTGGAAACCGGAACGATCGCTCTTGCGGGGACGGGTGAGGAATTGCTGGCTGATCCTCGCGTTCGCAAGGCGTATTTGGGTGCCTGATGAAGGCGTGTCGCCCGGTGTTCGCATTCATGGCGCGCCCGGCAGGATTTGAACCTGCGACCAACGGATTAGAAATCCGCTGCTCTATCCCCTGAGCTACGGGCGCTGTCGGGAGGGTGCCCCCGTACTTTAATTCCGTCCTCACCGGGAATGCAAAAAATAGATTTGGGGCGGAATGCTTGTCGAGCCTGCCCTATGTGCTCTGGATGCGGCCATCGGCGATTGACCACCGGGCTGCGCTGCCGGATTCTTCGAGCCATTGCCAGGTGGTGGTTGTGAGGATGCACTGGGCGTCGTCGGGCAGGGCGGCGAGCAGGCGATGACGCCGACCGGTGTCGAGTTCGCCGAAGATGTCGTCGAGGAGATAGACGGGCGGGGAACCGCGACGAATGCGGATCAATTCGGCCTGCGCCAGGCGCAGGGCGAGGGAAACGGTTCGCTGCTGACCTTCGCTGGCAAAGGCGCCGGCGGGGAGGTCATTGAGCTTGATGACGATGTCGTCACGATGCGGGCCAACCGTTGTTTGCCGCAAACGCTGTTCCTCAGCGGCGCTGTCCGCAAGGGCGGTGCCCAGATTTTCACCGCCGGAACGTGTGTGACCCAGGGAAATGTTTTCGTCATTCCCGCTGATGGCGCGGACACAGCGGGCGACGACGGGCGCGAGATCTTCGCACAATCGGGTGCGCGCCGATGCCAGATATTCGCCGCTTGCGACAAAAGGGCCGTCGTAGGCCGCGAGCTCACGTCCCCGGTGCGGGCCTGCCTTGAGAAGGAAGTTGCGCGCACGCAACGCACGCTCGTAGGCGCGCAAATTTTTCAAATATCCAGCGTCGCATTGGCTGCCGAGAAAATCCAGAAAACGGCGGCGTTTGGAAGACGGGCCGCGTACAAGTTCCATGTCGCCGGAGGAAAAAAATGCGACGAGTCCGATTTGAAGGTATTCGCCGGATTGACGTTGAGGCGTGTCGTCCAGGAGCAGGCGGCGTCCTTCGGCGGCACCCAAATGGCAGGTGAGGCGGCGTGAGCCGAAGCGTCCGGCGATGGAAAATCCCGCTGTGTCGCGACGGATCATTTCGGCGAGGGTATTTGTGCGCGGAGATTGCAGGCGCAGGAGTACGCAGATGGCTTCGAGGAGGGACGACTTGCCGCTGGCGTTCGGGGCGGAGATCAGATTGAGTCCCGGAGTTGGGTGAAACTCCGCGCGGGTGAAGCAGCGGAAGTCGCGGAGTGTCAGCGGGCCGAGAACCATGGTCGGGTCGCAAGTGTGCGCCGCGACGTGCGTGATCGCAAAGAGGAATTGAAGCGGAGGGAATGTGTGCGCAACATACTCCCTTGTATGCGTTCATTACCAGGGTTCCGGGATTTTTTCCCATCGGATTGCGCCCGCCGCAATTATATCACCGACACGTGGCGGCGAACGGCACGCACGTTCGGCTTTCTCGAATACGACGGGCCGACTCTTGAATCGCTCGATCTTTACCGAAAAAAAAACAGCGGAGGAGAAATTCTCGGTCAGCTGTTTTCCTTTACGGACAAGGGCGACCGCGAGGTGGCGCTGCGTCCGGAAATGACGCCGACGCTGGCGCGCATGCTGATCGCCGGAGAGCGCAATTTCCGCAAGCCGATCAAGTGGTTCAGCATCGCGCCGTTTTTTCGTTATGAAAAACAGCAGAGCGGGCGGCTCCGTGAATTTCTTCAACTGAACTGCGATTTGATCGGCGACGCATCTCCGGCGGCTGACGCTGAAATAATCGCGCTGCTCATTGAAACCCTGCGGGCCTTCGGACTTTCCGCCGAAGATGTTGTTGTGCGAGTAAGCGATCGGCGGGCGTGGACGGATTTCCTGGCTTCCTGCGGCGTTGTCGAGGAGGTGGCGCGCGAGGTGCTGGCGGTCATTGACAAATTGGAACGGGAACCGCGTGAAGTCATGGAATCCAAGCTGGCAGCTTTTGATCTCAGATTGACCGATATGGAGGAGTTCATGACCTCAGCCCGTCCAGACTTTTTTACAAAACTGCAGGCCGATCTTGGTGCGCGTGGGCTGGGGGATTTTTGCGAGTTGGATTTACGGATTGTTCGCGGCCTGGCGTATTACACGGGAACGGTTTTTGAAGTGTTTGACCGACGGCGGGGACGGCGTGCCATTGCGGGCGGCGGACGTTTTGACCGCCTTTTGAGCGATTTGAGCGGAAATAAAACAAATCTCCCGGCCATTGGCTTTGGAATTGGCGATGTCGTTCTTGCCGATCTGCTGGCGGATATTCCGGCGGCGAAGTCGCAAATGGACTCGTCCGTCGCCGAACGGCTTGCCTGCGAAATTTTCGTCATCATTGCCGATGAGTCGCGCCGCGCCGAGGCATTGGGCGTGGTTCGACTGCTGCGTACGGCCGGGCGGCGGGTGGATTTTTCGCTGACGGCGGACAAGGTTGCGCGGCAGTTCAAGGATGCGGACGCGTCCGGGGCGCCGCTGGCTGTGATCATCGGCGAGGAATGGCCGGTGGTGAAAATCAAGGATTTGAAGGCGCGTTCCGAATTCTCATTGGAGCAGACGGCTCTTGCCGATTGGGCGGCAAATCTTCAGACTCCCGCGCCATGAAATTTCGTACACACACCTGCGCGGCACTGCGCGCCGAGGACATTGGGGAGAATGTGATTTTGTCCGGCTGGGTAGGCTCCCGCCGGGATCACGGTGGCGTCATTTTCATAGATTTGCGCGACCGCGAGGGCATCACCCAAGTTGTGTTCCGTCCGGAGGAACACGCGGCGGCCGCCGAAGCGGCCCACGGACTGCGTTCGGAGGATGTGATTCAGATCACCGGCAAAGTCGCCCCCCGCCTTTCGGGAACGGAAAATCCGAAGCTGCCAACGGGCTCGGTGGAAGTGGTGGTGTCGTCCCTTGTGATTTTGAACAAAGCCGAGGTGCTGCCGTTCCAGCTTGACGCAAAAGTCGCGAACGAGGATTTGCGGCTGGAATATCGCTACCTCGATCTTCGCCGTTCGGAAATGACGCGAAATCTGAAGTTGCGCCATCGCGTCACGAAGGCCACGCGCGATTATTTCGACGAACAGGGATTCATCGAAGTTGAAACGCCCATTTTATCGAATCCGACACCGGAAGGCGCGCGCGATTTCCTCGTGCCCGCACGGCTGAATCCCGGTTTCTTTTACGCGTTGCCGCAGGCGCCGCAGCAATACAAACAACTGCTCCAGGTCGCCGGACTGGAAAAATATTTTCAGATCGCCCGCTGTTTCCGCGATGAGGACCAGCGCGCGGAGCGTCAGCTTGAGTTCACGCAGATAGACGTTGAAGTGTCGTTTACGACCGAACAGGAAATCCAGACACTGATCGAAGGCTTGTTGGCGCGCATTTACCGTGAAACGAAGGGCGTGGAAATTGCCACGCCGTTCCGCCGCATGGCGTACCAGGAAGCGATGGATCGTTACGGCTCGGACAAGCCCGATCTGCGTTTTGGTCTGGAAATTGCGGAACTCAGCGATGTTTTTCGCGATTCGGAATTCAAGGTGTTCCGTTCCGTGCTTGACGGCGGCGGCGTCATCCGTGCGCTCAACGCCAAGGGAGCTGCGGAGCGTTTGTCCAAGGAACAACTCAAGAAATGGGAGGAATGGGCAAAAACCGAACTTGGCGCGAAAGGGCTGGCCTACATCAAGGCGGGCGCAAGCGGCGAATGGGAAAGCCCGATCGTCAAATTCTTCTCGGAGGCGGAAAAAGTCGCGCTCGCCGAGCGTCTGGATTTTCAGCCCGGCGACGTGCTTTTCTTCGGCGCGGGAAAATGGGAGGAAGTCTGCGAAATCCTCGGACGCGTGCGCCTGCGCTGCGCGGACTTTTTGGGATTGATCAAGGACAACGACGCGCTGGAATTTCTCTGGGTCGTGGATTTTCCGCTGCTCGCCTTTGCTGCGGAAGACAACACATGGGTGGCCGTTCACCATCCGTTCACTCGTCCGAAAACGGAAGACATTCCGCTGCTCGAAAGCGGGGAATACGGCAAAATCCGCGCGGTCGCCTACGATGTCGTGCTCAACGGCGTGGAACTCGGCGGCGGCTCGATCCGGATTCACGAACGTGAACTGCAAAGAAAACTTTTTCACGCCCTCGGCATTTCCGAGGAGGAGCAGCAGGAAAA
>JACTMZ010000154.1 GCA_014584375.1 Verrucomicrobiota bacterium
AAATCCCAAGGAGCCCAGCGAGTTTCTTCGGATGAAGGCCGAGAGGGAATATCATGAACTCGGGCGCTATTTTCTGGAGCGCGGCATTGCCAACAATCCGGACAGCTACCTGCTGCATGAACGTCTGGGCGTTCTGCTTCGGGACAAATTCGGCGATCACTCCGCCTCCGCCGATGCCTTTCTCAAGGCCGCGTCCTTCCCGGAGGCTCCGGCCTACGTCAAACGCATGGGCGCCTATGAACTCGCCAAGTCTCCCGGTCGCGAGCGTGAAGCCTATGATGCGCTGCGCCGCATTTATCTCATGGGCGAAAGCGAGCGATTGCCGAGTGTTATCACCGACCTTGGTGAACTTGAGAAAAAATTGGACATTCCACCGGCGGATCGTTTGATCGCGGAGCAGCCGCTGGAGGAGCGGAGGGAGCCGACAGGCGGGGCGGGGGATGACAAACCGGGAGTCGAGCCCTGAAGCGGAGGGAGCCGACAGGCGGGGCGGGGGATGACAAACCGGGAGTCGAGCCCTGAAAAATTTTCCCTTCAGTCTTTTTCTCGCCCTGCGCTATCTCCGCCCCAAGCGCACGTTTTTGAGTTTGATCACCGTGATTTCCATTCTTGGAGTCACCCTCGGCATCGTCGTGCTGATTCTTGTCATTTCGGTCATGACAGGTTTTGAGCAGGAGTTGCGGCGCAAGGTGCTTGGTTTTGACGCGCATCTCGTTGCCGGGGGGGAGGGGATTATTGAGGATTGGGGTTCGTCAGCTGAGCAAATTCGCGCGGTGCCGGGGGTTGTCGGTGTGGCACCGTTTGTTCAGGGCCCTGTGCTGGTTGAATTCAACAATCGTCGCATGGCTCCGAAAATTCGTGCGATTGATCCGCAGGGGGAGGAAAAAGTCACCAACCTGCGGGACTTCATGGTGGCCGGAGAGCTGAAGCTGGAGGGGAATGATGCGGTGATTGGTTCCGCACTCGCCAATCTTCTCGGCGTTGGCGTCGGTGACAAAATCACCGTGTATTCGCCGGGCAACTTGGAGGAGATCGTCAAGGAGATCAATCGCCTCGAAGGAGGTGATGGCTCGTCCGCCGGGCAGCTTCGGGATATGATCCTGCCTTTGGAACTCACGGTCACCGGCATTTTTGAGTCCGGCCGTTATCTTTACGATTCGGAATTTATTCTCGTTCCGCTCCACATCGGGCAGGAAATTTACGGTCTGGGCGGGGGCGTTCACGGCCTTACCATAAAAACCGTTCATCCATATCAGGCCGCCGCCATTCGGGAGGCCATTAATGCCGCGCTTGATCCGCCCCTGCACATTGCAACGTGGATGGATATGAATCGCGAGTTGTTTGAGGCCATTCACATGGAGCGCAATGTGATGTTTTTTATCCTGCTCTTCATTGTCATCGTCGCCGCCTTCGGCATTATGAACACCCTCATCACCGTCACCGTGCAGAAGACGCGCGAGATTGGAATTCTCAAGGCACTCGGGGCGCGCACAGGGCAGATTATCGGCGTTTTTGTCGGTCAGGGCATTGTGGTCGGCTTTTTTGGAACCGTCATTGGCCTGGGCGTGGGAATTTGGCTTGTGCAATACCGCAATCAGGTCAGTCACTGGCTTTCCGGCGCCCTCGGCATCGAAATATTTCCCCGTTCCATTTATCAATTTTCGGAAATTCCCGCCGAAATTGTTCCGACCGACGTGGCCATAATTTGCGCCAGCGCATTCGCCATTTGCACCGTTGCCGCGATCATTCCCGCATGGTTCGCCGCCCGCATGGATCCCGTCAGTGCCCTGCGCCACGAGTAAAATTTAGTCTTTTTTCCTTTTCTTTGAAGGCGTCGTTGCGGCCTTTTTCGCCTTGGCCGCCCAAAGCTCCGTGCCTTCCTTTTCCGCCTTCTCCTGCGCCCTGTCGAGTTTATGCAAATAAGCCGCCGACACATCCTCCCGCATTCCGTAACTGCGCGCCAGCCCGGCTTCGATCAGACGCATCCCGAGATCGGAGCCGTCGGCGAGGGTGATTCTTGCAAAAAAGCGGGGCTGTTGCTCTTTCACCCGCTCTGGAAAATCGTCGTGCGTCTCCGGTGCATCCACGGCATAAAGCCTGAAAATTTGATCCTTGCCGGCGGCTTTGACGTGGAAGGAATCGCCGTCGGAATATTCGCCCTCCAACAGACGGCATCCCGTCAGCGTTTCCCACGCAGCGGCATGGGTGTATGTCGAAAGGCATGTAAGCGCTGCAAAAAGTCGGAGAAGAGTCATGAATCGCGGAGTCATGTCTCGAACCATTGTAAAAATTTCGAGGTCGCGCAACTTTATGTCGCGGGGGGAGGGGCAATGTCGGGATTCCGGAGATTTTGAAACCGACGGTCAAAGGCTGGTAAATATTTTGTGTTTTTCAGCAAAGCCGGAGATTGCGATAATGTGAACATTAGGCGCGCATTGGTCAGCAAATCGGGAATGAGCTGGCGCGAGTCACGGATGTGGCTGCGCGCGCGTTTTCCCCTGCTGTCGGAACTGCCCGGGTACAATGTCGGCAAATTTCATGCCGATTTTCAGGCGGCCTGCACGGTGGCGTTGGTTTCGATTCCGCAGGCGGTCGGCTTTGCCTTGATGGCCGGACTGCCGTTCATGATGGTCCTGGTGTCGGTGGTCGTCGGCGGTTTTGCCGCCGCCTTGTTCACATCGTCTCGAAATCTTGTTTTTGGGCCGACGAATTCGGTGAGCATCCTCATTGCCTCGACGATTGCGGCATTTGCGGGCTATGGATTGAGCGGTCCGTCGCTGGCGATTTTGCTGGCCTTGCTTGTCGGTGTGATTCAGATCGCCGCCGGTTTGTCCCAGTTGGGCAAGATCACGCAGTTCATCTCGCGCTCCGTCATTGTCGGTTACAGTACAGCCATCGGCCTTCTGCTGGTGGCCAGCCAGGTCGGGCATCTGGCCGGGACCAAAGTCGCCGGACAAGCCTTTTTTGACCGCCTGTGGTCGTTCGGGCGGCAAATTATCACTCTCAATTTCAATCCCGCCTCCCTGTTGATGGGAATTTTGACGCTGCTGCTTTTTTATGCCATTGGGCGCATTTCGCGCAGGCTGCCCGAGGAGTTGATCGGCCTTGTTTTGCTGTCCGTATTTGCGCGTTACGCGCATGTGGAGCAGTGGGGGGTTCGGCTGATGCGCGATGAAGGTGATTTGGTGGCGGCGTTGCCCGGATTTACCGGGCTTCCCCTGGATTTGTCGCATCTTTCCATGATCACTCCCTTTCTTGGTGCGGCGATGGCCATGGCGATTCTGGGAATGCTGGAGGCTGTGTCGCTGGGCAAGACTTTCGCCGCGAAAAGCGGTCAGCGGATTGATTCCAATCAGGAAATTATTTCGCTGGGCATGGGGAATGTGGCGAGCAGTCTTTTTGGCGCCATGCCGGGTTCGGTATCCTTTGCACGCACGGGCGCCAACGCCAATGCGGGCGCGCGCACGCAGTTTTCCGCGTTGATGAGCAGCCTTGTGGTGCTGGGATCGCTTTTTTTCATCACGCCCATCATCAATTTTATTCCGGTGCCAAGTCTTGCGGCGCATTTGATCCGCATCGGAGTGCGCATGGTGCATCGGGATCCCATTCGCATCGCGTGGAAATCCACGATGTCGGATCGCATCGCTTTCGCGGGCACATTGCTGGCCGCCTTTTTGCTGCGGCTCGACATTGCGATCTATGTGGGCGTCGGCATTTCACTCGTGCTCTTCCTGCGCAAGGCGAGCGCGCCATCGCTGGTCGAATACAGTTTTACGGAAACAGGACAGCTTGCGCAGATTGACAAACCCGTCCAGCGCTGCAATCCGGCGATTTCCATCGTCCATGTCGAAGGCGAACTCTTTTTCGGAGCCGCCGACATATTTCAGGATCAGGTTCGACAGCTGGCCGGAGAGGAAAACATTCGCGTCGTCATTCTTCGCATGAAAAACGCGCGCCACCTTGACGCAACCTCGGTGATGTCCCTGATGCAGTTGCATGATTATTTGCTCCAGGGTGGGCGTCATCTCATCGTGAGCGGAATTAGCGCCGATGTGGAGCGTGTCCTGCGCGCCAGCGGCGCCTATGACAAAATCGGCGCGGAAAATATTTTTCCGGCCGAGGCAAATTTGACGATGGCCACCAAGCGCGCCCTGCTTCGAGGTTCGGAGCTTTTGAAACAGGAGGGGCGGGAGGGCAAGGCGGAGGTGCGAATTTTTTACAACGAGAACCGACACGAAAGCGCGGCGGGCAATGGCGGCGAAAAACCAATCAACCCGCCACCGGATTACGAAATCTAACGCCCCGACGCGAAATTGTGCGGAACTTTGTCAGTGGAGTGATGGTGCGGGAAATAACATTTTCCTTGTACTGGAAGAAGCGGATTGTGGGGTGCAAAATATGACTCGAAGATTCCGGTTATGACGCAGCCTGATAAAGGTATCTTTGAAAGCCTGTAAATATTTTCCCGATCTCATCCGGCTTGCCGAGGTCGGCCACGGCATCGGTGATGGAATCATGGTATTTTAACCGCAGTAACGGTGTTAGTTTGTCCTGATCCAGTTCTTCCACGCCGACAGTAATGTAATGTTGCAGGACGAAATCCAGAAACGCCTGCTGTTTGGCGCTGAACTGTGTGTTGATGTAAATCTTTGCGTTGGCGGCGCGGACTTCGCGCGTGACCGGCGGCAAGGCGTAGGCCACGTGCGCCAGCACGTCGAACAGGTCGCTGTTTTCCGCATCAATGATTTTCTGCATCTCGGCCAGTTGCTCCCTGCCGAAACCCTTTTCAGCCAGACCTTGCAGCAACTGTTTTCGCGTATCGGGCGCGCTCCAGATCGCCCGTAATTCCGCTTCGTCCTTGAAAAACTCCGGCAGCCTGCCAAACAGCATTTCCATGAACTGCTGCGCGCTCATCGGCGTGCCGTCGGGATGCCAGAAGGTTGTCGCCATCATGTGCTGGATGTTGCGCGCCTTTCCGTCCGCGAGTTTCACTCTGACTTTTTTTCGCAGTGGTTCTTTCTCGCAAACGCACGGCACCTGACCGCACATCTTGCAGGGCTTGGGCGGTGTTGGCTCGCACACGCACGGACGTTGACCACACTTTGGGCACGGCTCTTTCGGCTCCGGCTCAATGGGTTCTCCGTCCCACTCCGGATCGTTGAAATGCAGATGCGCCTTCACGAAATCGTAAATCGTGAAGTAATCCTTGCCGTCAAAGAGTCGCGTGCCGCGTCCGATGATCTGCTTGAACTCAATCATCGAATTGATTGGGCGCATCAGCACGATGTTGCGGATGTTCCGCGCGTCCACGCCCGTGGAAAGTTTCTGCGACGTGGTGAGGATGGTCGGGATCGTCTTTTCGTTGTCCTGAAAATCCCGCAGGTGCTGCTCGCCCAGCGCTCCGTCATCGGCGGTGACGCGCTGACAATAATTCGGGTCGCTGCTTTTCTTCGCTTGGTTGATCAGGTCGCGCACCAGCAGTGCGTGCGTTTGGTTGGCGCAAAACACCAGCGTCTTTTCGTTCTGGTTGATCTGTGCCATGAAGATTTCCACCCGCTTCTTTTCGCGGTCACGGATTTCGATGTTCCGGTTGAAGTCTGACTCGTCGTAAAACCGGCCAACCTCGATCTCGCCTTCTACCACCGTGTCATCGGATGTGTAGGTGTAGAAATCAATCGTCGTCTGAATCTGCTTCACCTTGAATGGCGTCAGGAACCCGTCGTTGATGCCCTCCTTGAGCGAATAAACATAGACCGGCTCGCCAAAATATTTGTAGGTGTCGGCGTTCTCCTGACGTTTCGGCGTGGCCGTGAGGCCAAGCTGCACGGCGGGCGAAAAGTATTCCATGATGCCGCGCCAGTTGCTCTCATCATTCGCCCCGCCCCGATGACATTCATCAATGATGATGAAATCAAAGAAGTCCGGCGGGTATTCGCCGAAGTACCCTTCGACAGGCTCAGGGAACGATTCGCCACGAGATAATCTCTTCAGCAGGTCAATGTCGCTTTTAATCAATGCAATCTTCTTTGCACGCGTCCAGCCTTGCACTTGTTTTTCCCGAGCAAACGCCTCGTCAATACGGTCGAAGGTTTCGTAATAGACGAGTTTGACCGGCAGACGTGCCGCAGTGTGATATGCGCCTGTTTGAGAGCGATGTTGCTCAAGGCGCATCCTCAAATCTTTTGTGCTCCCGACATAGAAACTCCCATCTGCGCACTGAAGCACATACATATATCCGTATGCGTCACGGACTGTCGTCATTTCGGCAAATTCGTTGGCCTTGTGCAAAGCCGGACGTTCGGTGGCTGAACTTACCGCCCCCCCGGTGGCTGAGCCTGTCGAAGCCATGAAGGTCTGGAAAATCGTGAAGAACAGGCTGGCGTTCTTGGGAACCTTGCCTTTCTTGCGAATGTCCTCTGGCGTGATCCGCACCATCGCATCTTCGGGGAACGCCGAGAACGCGTTGAACGCCTGATTCGCCAGGATGTTTCGATCCGCCAGGAACAGGATGCGCGGACGGCGGGCAACATAACCGGTTTCTGAGCCTGTCGAAGAAAGGTTCCAGCGGGAGTGAAAGAGTTTCCACGCGACTTGAAATGCGATGAACGTTTTGCCCGTGCCCGTCGCTAGCGTGAGCAGGATGCGATTCCGTTTTTCCGCGATGGCGGCCAACACGCGCTCAATCGCGATGTCCTGATAATAACGTCCCGGATGCGACCCGCCCTTGTCCTCAAAAGGCACGGCGGCGAAGCGATTCCGCCACTCGTTCGCCTGGGCGAACGTCATGGCCCAGAGTTCATCCGGCGTGGGATATTGCGTGAGGTCATCACGCTCCTTGCCGGTTTCCGTGTCTATCTCATAAATCCCTTTCCCATTCGTCGAATAGGTGAAGCGCACCGCCAGCTTGCCCGCGTAATTCTTGGCCTGTCCGACGCCTTCTGTGTCTTCTTCCGTTTCCGCTTTTGCTTCAATGACCGCCAGCTTGTGATTCCGATATTCCAGCACGTAATCAGCGGTGATGGGTTTGCCCCGCTTGCCGTGGCCTTCGATGCGACCGGGCGCAATGGGAAACTCGCGCCGAATCCGGCTGCCCTCCACGACACCCCAACCGGCGGCTTTCAGAGCGGGATCAATCAATTCGGCTCTGGTTTCGGCTTCGTTCATTGGATTGGTTTGACGACCTTGCCGGGCGGCAGAAAATTCTCTTGCGTCACGACCTTTTTACCTGTCTTCGCCTCCAGTTCCAACCGGGCTTTTTTGGCGATGCGTCCGCCCGTCTTCGCGGCGGCTTTGTTTTCCACCATGCCAGTCGCTTCCTCACTCTCGGCAATCTGCCGCGTGGACAACTCCGCCAACGCCGTAAAAATCAACTCTGCCTCGCTCATGTGATCGCGCAGGTTTTCCGTCTGAAGCCCTTTCAGGTTCTTGTGCGACTGCACGCTCACACCCGACCATTCCTGATGAATGAGGTTGGTGAGGATGGCGAACTCGTCACCTTTCTTGATGTCATGGTCGGCCCAATAATCCGTCAGCTTGTTGCGTGTTTCCTGACCGGTCATGCGTTGTTCGATCCATTTGGCGCTGCGCCCCTGTTTCTGCCACGTCTCGCGGGCGCGGGCCAGTGCGCGAGCCGGGTCGGCGATTTCCTGCATCCGTTCGTAGCCGGTTTTGGCCAGCCAGAGCTTGATCGGCTCGGCCTTGGGACTGGGCACGCTTTGGATCAAGCGTAGCAACGTCTCGGCGGTGGCCGCGTCCGTCAGGTAATTTTTTCCATCAGCAGCTGGCATTTTCAGTTGGTGACAATTTGTTACCAACTGACTGCCCTCCTTATTCAAGCGACCTTTGAGAACTTTCCAATACTTCCGTGCCGCTTGAAAATCCGATTGCGTCAGCACCCGGATGATGTCCACCACGGAGAACCACCACGTTTCCGACTTTTCGTCATACACGCGACGGATCTGGTAACCTTCAAATATGGCGAGTTCGTTTTTCATGGCGATGATTAAAGCTGGCCGGTGAAAGCGTGGTGGAGCAGGGATTTTTTCAAGGCGGCCAGCGCGACGAGCTTCTGTTCGTAAATGCGGGCGAGGCGTTGGGTTTCCTCCTGACGCGATTCAAGTCCAGCAACAATTACTCGCTGTTCCTTTTTGGACGCTGGGAAAGGAATTACCAGCTCGCTGAGCTTCGTCGCATTAAAACCGCCTTGCGCGCTGCCTGAAACACCTGCCCGAATAGTGTCCCAATAAGAATGTGACTGGAAAAAGAGATTCACAAATTGTGGGAGCAATTCCTTTTCTTTCAACTGCACGCGAATCAAATAAGAAGCGAATACTGCATCAGGTGGGTTTTTCACAAGATAACTCTTTCCAGTAGTCGCGCCAGTTCGAGCAAAAACGATGTCGCCATCTGCAAGTTTGTATTTCGGCAAGTCGTTCGCATCTATCGGGCAATATGGAACAATTGCCCAATCAACCTGGTTGTCTTGAATGTCTGTGATGCGGAGAAAATGCGGGCCGACCTTGTCTGCCGACGCGGACTCCGTGTAGCCGTAATTGATTCGTGATAAATTGCCAAGCTGCTTCTCCACCCACCCTTCACCGCGCTGGGTGAAGACGGAGTGGAGGTGACTTTCAAAGAGGGCGCGGGCGTTTTGGAGATTCTTTTCGGCGGTGGCGGTGGCGGTGGCGAGGCCCGCAAACGCTGCGTCCAGTATCCCCACAATCCGCCGCTGTTCGGGCAGCGGGGGAAGTGGAAACTCAAACTCCAACACATCTTTCATGTCGGCACGCGGCATTCGAGCGCCAGTGCATGTTGCGTTTATGCGTTCAACTGTTTCGTCCGCCAGCAACCAATAAAGCAGATACTCGCGCGAAAGAGTTGAGTTAGGTTTGATTGGGAAGATTTCAGTCGAGCAGTGCCCGTCAAAATCCGGCGCGAACACTTTGTTCAAGTAAGGTCGCAACCGACCATAGAGAACGTGCTGATTTGAAAATCTGAAAGTTGAGCTTTTGACGGTTTGCGGCTCAAGCGAACCAATGAACCGGGCTGTATTTGATTCGATGTGTTCAAGGCCAACGTAAGGCAGATTGCGATAGATGCCTTGCTGCTTGTCGAACTCGCAAACTTCGCCGAGCTTCTTTGTCTGCCACCCGTTTTTCATATCAGCTTTCCTTCGACAAGCTCAAGACACCACCCTTCGGCAGGCTCAGGACATCGCTCTTCGGCCGTTCGACAGGCTCACGGCTCAGGGCGTCGCTCTCGACATCCGGCGAGGTGTTCTCGGGCTGAAAGCCCGCAATGTTATAGCCCGGGGTGCAGCCCCGGGTCACGTTTCCCAAATTACCCCCCGCCCTGTCAGGGCGGGACATCGGGCGTGACGCCCTTGCAGGGCTGGGGAAATGTATGGGTCTCGATTTCCCGGCCCTTTCAGGCCGGGCTATCACATGGCGGGCTTTCAGCCCTGGGGATTTGTTCTTCATATCAGTTTTCCTTCGACAAGCTCAGGACATCGCCCTTCGACAAGCTCAGGGCATCGCCCTTCGACAAGCTCAGGACATCGCCCTTCGACAAGCTCAGGGCATCGCCCTTCGACAGGCTCAGGGCATCGCCCTTCGGCGTCGCTCTCGACATCGAGCGCGGTGTGCCCGGGCTGAAAGCCCGTAATGTGATAGCCCAGGGTGAAGCCCTGGGTTTCCGTGACCCAAAAACATTTTTCCCCGCCCTGTAGGGGCGGGACAACCTCCGCGCGCCGACCAATCCGATTCCATTCAATCCCACGCATAACGTTCGTCCAATGGTTTCCCGTTCTTCTCGCAAAACCGCCGAAACTCGGTTTGAAAATCTTCCTGCGCATGATGCTCCGGCTGTTTGCGGATATAATCGCGCACCGCCTCAACGTGCATCGGGCTGACGCTGAACTCGCCATACCCTCTCTGCCACGCAAAATCCGCATACCACGCGTGCTGCGCTTTGATCCACACGGAAGATGAGGATTTTACCTGTTCGACAATTTTCGCAGGGGCGTGGTTTTTGGATTGGGCGAAGAGAATATGGATGTGGTCGCGCACGGAATTGATTTCGATGAGCGGGGCATCGTGGTGCTTGAGAATGCCGGTGATGTAGGCGTGGAGCTGGCTACGCTCGTCGTCGCGCAAGAGTTGGCGGCGGCCCTTGGTGCTGAACACAAGGTGAACGACGATGTTGGTAAGGGATTGGGACATCAGGTGACGCCCTTACAGGGCTTGAATGGTTCGTGGGAATGGTAAACCCGGGCCTTCAGCCCGGGCTATCACATGACTGGCTTTCAGCCCTTGGTTTGCAGTCTTCATAACAGCTTCTTGATTCCCGCCAGCACTTGCGCGCTCGCGACATCCAGCGCGGCGATTTCCGCCATGATTTCCTTCGGGCTGCGGTGGTTCACTTCCTCGCCGCCATTCGGATTTTTCACGGACAAATCCACTTCGGCGGTGCCCAGTGTCTTGGAAACGTCCACGTTCCAGCTTTTTGGCGTCTCCGGCCCTGCGGGGGCCATGACGCCGGTGGCTGAGGTTCTCGAAGCCGCAAGCTTCACGAATTCGGCCAGGTCATCGTCGTTGAGTGGATTGGTCTTGCCGAGACTGCGGGCCTGCCCTGAGCTGGTCGAAGGGACGAGCTGGTAATACCAGATGTTGCGCGTCGGGCGGCCTTTCTCAAAGAACAGCACCACGGTTTTCACCCCCGCGCCCAGGAACGTGCCGCCGGGACAATCCAGAACGGTGTGCAGGTTGCAGCTTTCCAGGAGCAGCTTGCGCAGGCTCATCGAGGCGTTGTCGGTGTTGGACAGGAAGGTGTTCTTGATGACCACCGCGCCGCGCCCGCCGGCCTTGAGAATCTTGATGAAATGTTGCAGGAACAGGAACGCGGTTTCGCCGGTGCGGATTGGAAAGTTTTGCTGCACTTCCGCCCGCTCCTTGCCGCCGAACGGCGGATTGGCCAGCACCACGTCGTAGCGATCCTTGTCCTGAATGTCCGCCAGGTTTTCGGAAAGGGTGTTGGTGTGAATGAGGTTCGGCGCTTCGATGCCATGCAGAATCAGGTTCATGATGGCAATGACGTAGGCGAGGGACTTCTTTTCCTTGCCGTAAAAGGTGCGCTCCTGAAGCGTCTTGTCCTGGGCGGTGGTGCGCTTGGGATTCTGCGCGCGAAGATAATCGAACGATTCGCACAAGAAGCCCGCCGAACCGCACGCGCCGTCGTAAATCGTTTCGCCAAGCTGCGGCTTCGTCACGGCAATCATGGCGCGGATGAGCGGGCGCGGCGTGTAATACTCGCCGCCGTTGCGCCCGGCGTTGCCCATGTTTTTGATCTTCGTCTCGTAGAGGTGCGACAGCTCGTGCTTTTCTGTCTGCGAGCGGAAGCGCAGCTCATCCACATGGTCAATGATTTCGCGCAGGTTGTAGCCGCTCTGAATCTTGTTCTTAATCTCGCCGAAGATTTCGCCAATCTTATATTCGATGGTGTTCGGGCCGCTGGCTTGCTGCTTGAAGCCGTGCAGGTGGGGGAAGAGCTTCTGATTAACAAAGTCGCAGAGATCATCCCCCGTCATCGCTTTGTTGTGATCGAGCTTGCCATCTTTGCTTTTCGGCGCGGCCCAGGTTTCCCAGCGATACGGCTTGTCGAGGATGTAGGAGTATTTCTTGCCGTTGAGCGCGGCTTCTGTGGCTTTGTCCTGTTCCAGTCCGTCGAGGTATTTCAAAAAAAGCAGCCACGAGGTCTGCTCGGTGTAGTCCAGTTCCGTCGTGCAGCCATCTTCTTTCCAGAGCACGTCGTCTATGTTCTTGAAGGCTTGTTCAAACATGGGGCGATTATCGGGGAAAGGTTATGTTTTCAGTACATGCAGTTTTTGTAAATCATGTGTCGCATTGCTCCGCAATGCGCAAGTGAGAGGCAAATATTGTATTTGAACTCGGAGTGGACGGTCGGGCGATCCGCAGGAGACTTCTGATGGCGGTTGCCGCGTTTGTGGAACGATGAGTATGGGAAGGAAGAGCTTTTAATCGAAGTCCAAATAGGCGGCCAGGCCCTGCTTGCCGCCTTCCCGCCCAAAACCACTTTCCTTGTAGCCTCCAAATGGACTGGCTGGATCAAACTTGTTGTAGGTCTCGGCCCACACAACTCCCGCGCGCAATTGCGTCGCCAGTTTGAAAACCTTGCTGCCTTTGTCCGTCCACACGCCCGCACTCAGGCCGTAAGGCGTGTTGTTGGCGCGCTCCAACGCCTCCTCGGGTGTGCGAAATGTCATGATGCTGAGAACCGGGCCGAAAATTTCCTCCTGTGCAATGCGGTGTGAATCGGCCACGCCGGTAAAAAACGCCGGTGCATGGTAAAAGCCCTTTGCGGGCAGCTCGCAGGATTGCTCGTAATATTCCGCTCCCTCCCGGCGTCCGCTGTCAACCATTTCGCGAATGCGCTCCAGTTGCCGGCGGCTGTTGATGGCGCCTATGTCCGTGTTTTTATCCAGCGGATCACCGACGCGAAGGACGCGCAGGCGGTTGCGCAGGCGGCGAATGACCGGCTCGACGATTCCCTCCTGCACAAAGAGGCGGGAACCCGCGCAGCACACGTGCCCCTGGTTGAAATAAATTCCCTGGATAATGCCCTCGACGGCCTGGTCAATCGGCGCATCCTCACAAATGATGTTGGCAGCCTTGCCACCCAACTCCAAGGTGAGGCGCTTGCGCGTTCCCGCCAGGGATTTCGCAATGAGTTTGCCCACGCCGGTGGAGCCGGTGAAGGCGATTTTATTGATGTCCGGATGATTCACAATCGCCGTTCCGGTGTTGCCCGCTCCGGTGACGATATTGACGACGCCTTCGGGTAAATCCGCTTCGGCGAAAATTTCCGCAAGGTGCATGGCGGTGATGGAGGTGGTTTCCGCTGGTTTGAGCACGCAGGTGTTTCCGCAGGCGAGGGCCGGCGCGAGTTTCCAGGCGGCCATCATCATGGGAAAATTCCATGGAATAATCTGCCCGGCCACACCCAGCGGACGCGGACGCCGCCCGGCGAAGGCATAGTCCAGTTTGTCCGCCCAACCTGCGTGATAAAAAAAGTGCGCGGCGGCGAGCGGCAGGTCTATGTTGCGGCTTTCGCGGATGGTCTTGCCCCCGTCGAGCGACTCCAGCACGGCCAGATCACGAATTTTTTCCTGAATGAGACGGGCGATGCGAAAAAGGTACTTGCCCCTTTCCCGACCGGACATTTTTCCCCAGGTTCCATTGTAGGCGCGGCGTGCCGCCTTGACGGCGAGATCCACGTCCTTTGCCTCCCCTTGGGCGATTTCGGCAAGCTGTTCTTCGTTGGCGGGATTGATTGAGGGAAAATATTTTCCCGATGAAGGTTTGACGAATTTGCCGCCGATGAAGAGTTCGTAGCGCGGGCGGATTTTGATGTCCACCGGCGCCTCCGGAGCTGGCGCGTAATTCCAGCGGTCGCCAAAGCGAAGAGTTCGTTCGGCGGGGGGCGTCGGCGCAGTTCTGTGCGAGGGAACGTCCGCTGCGGACGGCGTGATTTTGCGAGTCTTGTTTTTTCTCATGACAGGGAGAAATAATCGCCGCTTTGGTAATTTCCGTCCGAGGACTTGGCGATTTGCATCAGGATGTCGTTGGCCAGCGTGCTGGCGCCGATGCGAAAAAGTTCCGGCGTCAGCCAGTCATCGCCGAGTGTTTCCCGGACCATGACGAGATATTGAAGCGCCTGCTTGGCCGTGCGGATGCCACCGGCGGGTTTCATGCCGATGCGAATGCCGGTGGTGAAGAAAAATTGCCGGATGGCCTCCAGCATGACGAGTGTGACCGGGAGGGTGGCGGCGGGGCTGACTTTGCCCGTGGAGGTTTTGATGAAGTCCGCCCCGGCCCGCATGGCCAGCATGCTTGCGGCGCGAACATTGTCGTAGGTCACCAGCTCGCCCGTTTCGAGGATGACCTTGAGGTGGACATCGCCGCAGAGGCTTTTTACGGCGGCGATTTCATCATGAACCAGGGCGTGTTCGCCGCGCAGAAAGGCGCCGCGATCAATGACCATGTCAATTTCGTCGGCACCGGCATCCAGCGCCGTGCGGGTGTCGTCCAGTTTGGTTTGCAGGGCGCTTAATCCGCTGGGGAAGCATGTTGCGACCGACGCGACCTTCACCGGGGAGCCCCGGAGGAAGGCTTTGGCGGCGGAAACGAGGTTGGGATAGACGCACACGGCAGCGACGGGGCTTACGCCATAGCGTTCGTGCGCCGGGTGCATCGCCTTGTGACAAAGCGTCATTACCTTGCCCGGCGTGTCGCGCCCTTCCAGGGTCGTCAGATCCAGCATGGAAAAGGCGATGTGCAGGCCTTCCAATTTGGCGGATGTTTTGATGCTGCGTTTTGTAAACGCGGCCGCGCGTTCCTCGACCATGACCTGATCCACGCGTTCATGGTCGGAGGGGTGGAAATTTCGGGGGAAAAATGAGCTCACGGGAATTGGAATATTACTTCGGGAGTCCGTGATTCACAAGCGCGCTCGCTTTATCAAGGAAAAATTGCATGGAGCGAAGAATTTGCGGCGCGGCATTTTGGTGGCGGTGCAGGGATTGGTGATGTCGCTTCAACCTTGCTAGGGTGGGGGTGGACGCTTATTTTTCCCGCATTCAACCTAATCCGAACATGATTCAACACACATTGCGTTTTGCATTTCTTTCGTTCGCTTTTGCGGCGTTTTGCGGATGCGCTGCGATCAGGGAGCCCGTTTCCGAGACGCCCCAAAGGCTGGAGCAGGGGGTGCGTGGCCAGGGCCAGTTGATCACCCGCAATCCAACATCCGACGCCTTCGGTTCCGACTACCAGTGAAACACGCGCAAACCGACGGCGCCGAACCGTCAAAAATCGTCATTCTTGATTTCGGCTCTCAATACACGCAGGTCATCGCCCGCCGCATTCGCGAGTGTCATGTTTATTCCGAAATTTTGCCGCACACGGCGACTGCTGCGGAAATTCGGCGCAGCGGGGCACGGGGAATTGTTTTTTCGGGTGGCCCCGCCAGCGTTTATGCCAAGGGTGCTCCACGTGTGGACCGCGGGGTGTATCGCCTGGGGCTCCCGGTGCTTGGCATTTGCTACGGCATGCAACTTTTGGCCCGGGATTTGGGCGGGGCGGTGCAGCCGTCGGAGGAGCGCGAGTTCGGCCCGGGGCGTTTCGTCGCCACGCGCAAGTCGCCGCTCTTCGCGGGTCTGCCGAAGACCCTCGATGTGTGGAACAGTCATGGCGACCGCGTGACGCGGCTGCCGGCGGGATTCTCCTCCGTAGGAACCACGGAAAATTCCAAGGCGGCGGCCATTGCGGACTCACGACGCAATTTTTACGGACTGCAATTTCATCCCGAGGTTTCACACACGCCGCGCGGCGGTGAGATTATTGAAAATTTTGTCATGGGCATTTGCGGATGTCGTCCGGATTGGACGCCCGGATCATTCATCGAGCGCACCTGCGAGGAGGTTCGTGCGCAGGTGGGTGGGGATCGCGTGGTGTTGGGGTTGAGCGGCGGAGTGGATTCCTCCGTGGCGGCGGCCCTGCTGCATCGCGCCATCGGATCGAATCTCACCTGCATCTTTGTGGACAACGGCCTGTTGCGCGCGGGTGAACGCGCGTGGGTGCGGGAAATTTTCGGACGTCATTTCAAAATGGATTTGCGTGTTGTGGACGCTTCGTCCGGATTTCTTGGAAAACTGCGCGGCGTGACCGATCCCGAGCGCAAGCGCAAGATTATCGGCGGTGAGTTTGTTCGTGTTTTTGAGCGGGAGGCGAAGAGCCTGGCGGCGCGTCGCAAGGGGAGTCCGTATCGTTTTCTTGCGCAGGGAACGCTGTATCCGGATGTGATCGAAAGCGTGCCGATCGGCGGAAATCCGGCGGCGATGATCAAGAGCCATCACAATGTCGGCGGTCTTCCCAAACGCATGAAATTCAAACTCGTCGAGCCGCTGCGGCAGCTTTTCAAGGACGAGGTTCGCGAAGTGGGGCTGCAACTCGGATTGCCGCGCGAGATTGTTCATCGTCAGCCTTTCCCAGGCCCGGGTCTCGCTGTACGCATTCTCGGCGAGGTCACCAGAGCCCGCGTCCGCGTGCTGCAGGCCGCCGACGAAATTGTGCAGGACGAAATGGTTTCCTCCGGCTGGTATGACCGCGTGTGGCAGTCTTTCGCCGTGCTGCTTCCGATTCGTTCCGTCGGTGTGATGGGTGATGAGCGCACGTTTGAAAACACCGTGGCCTTGCGCGTGGTGGAAAGCCGCGATGGAATGACGGCGGACTGGGTGCGCCTGCCTTATGAGCTGCTCGGACGCATTTCGGGACGCATCATCAACGAGGTAAAGGGCGTCAATCGCGTTTGCTTTGACATTTCGAGCAAGCCGCCGGCGACAATCGAGTGGGAGTAGGAGATGACGCGCGCCATTTATCCCGGCAGTTTTGATCCCGTGACACTCGGGCATATTGACGTGATTGGGCGGGCGTTGGCGCTGTTTGACGAAGTGCTTGTCGCGGCGGCGCCGAGCGAGGGAAAGAATCCGCTTTTTACCATCGAGGAACGCCTGGAGTTGATTCGCGCATCCCTGCCGGGGGAGCGGCGTCTGAGCGTGAAAAAACTGGACGGCCTCCTTGTGGATTTTGTCAAACGCGAGCGGGCTTCGGTGGTCATTCGCGGACTGCGTGCGGTGTCGGATTTTGAATTTGAATTTCAAATGGCGTTGATGAACCGGCGGCTGGCGCCTGATATTGAGACGATCTTTTTGATGCCCAAGGAGGATTACAGCTACATCAGCAGCCGCATCGTCAAGGAGGTGGCGCGCCTCGGCGGCGATGTGTCCGGCGTGGTGACGGCTCCCGTGCGGGAGGCTTTGCAAAAAAAATATTCGGAGGGCGCCGGAAAATGATCGGCGTCCATCTGCGGCAAATTTCCTCCGAGGGACTGCGTGTCGAGGGCGGGGAGGACGCCTCCTTTTTGGAGCTTGATGGCATTGAGCAGAAGGCGACCGGGCCTGTGGGCTACAGCCTGGATGCCGGAATTTCCGGCGGCGGTGTTTTTGCCACCGGACGTGTTTGGGTGCCGATGGAGCTGCGGTGCGTGGCCTGTTTGCGCCCGTTCCGCTTCATGGCGGAGTCGGATTCCTTTGCGGCGCAAGTGGAGATTGACGGACGGGAGTTTGTGGATTTTTCGCCTTTTGTTCGTGAGGAGCTTTTATTGGCTTTGCCAAACCACCCGCGTTGTGATTTAAATGGCGGACTCCATTGTTCCTACCAACGCCCGGAAGGCTCCGGCGGAGGCAATCGGCGGGCGACGAAGTCCGCATGGGATCAGTTGGATAAGTTTAAACCTGAACGTTGACCTGATATGCCAGTTCCTAAACGCAAAGTTTCAAAAATGCGCCTGCGCACCCGCAAGGCGGCCAACCGCTGGCGCGCCGGCAAACTCGGTGTCTGCACGCAATGCGGCGCCAACATTCCCTCGCACACGGCTTGTCCGTCCTGCGGCTATTACAAGGGGCGTCAAATTCTCTCGGTCGGCGCCGCCTGACCCTTTTACAAACTCCCATGAGAGTTGCGCTCGATGCCATGGGCGGAGACTTCGCTCCGCAAAATTGCGTGGCGGGGAGCGTTCAGGCTTTGCGGAGTTATCCCCACCTTCAAAAACTTTTTTTGGTGGGCGACGAGAAGCGCATTCGCGCTGAACTCGACAAACATCGCTGCACCGATCCACGTGTCGAAATAGTCAATGCCACGCAGGTGGTGGAAATGACCGACAGCGCGGTGGAAAGCGTGCGCCGTAAAAAGGATTCCTCGATCACGCGTGCCGTTGACCTGGTGAAACAGGGGCGCGCTGATGCCGTTGTCAGCGCCGGACACACCGGAGCGGCGGTGGCGGCCACCACGATTAAATTGCGTACGCTGGAAGGCGTGGACCGCCCGGGCATTGCGGCGGTGATTCCCACGGAGACAAACTTGACCGTGCTGATGGACGCCGGCGCCAACACCGACGCGCGTCCCGAGCACATGCTGCAATATGCCATCATGGGTGCGGTTTTTTCCCGTCATGTCCTTGGCTATGCCAATCCGGCGATCGGGCTGATGTCCATCGGCGGCGAGGACATCAAGGGCAGTGAGTTTACCAAGGATATTTTCAAACTTCTCAAGTCCAGCGGGCTGAATTTTCGCGGCAACATCGAGGGGCACGACTTGTTTCAGAATCCGGTGGAGGTCGTGTTGTGCGACGGATTTACCGGCAATGTCGTGCTTAAAACCTGCGAGGCCACGGCGGAGGCCGTCATTCATTGGCTTAAAAACGAGTTGAAACGCTCGCCGGTCCGCATGGCGGGTGCGCTGATGGCGAAAAACGCGTTTATGGCCATCAAAAAGCGCACCAATTACGAGGAATACGGGGGCAGTCCGCTTCTCGGTGTGGACGGTATTTGCATTATCGCCCATGGGTCGAGCAGCGCCAAGGCCATCAAGAATGCCATCCGTGTTGCATTGGAATCCATTCAACGGCGCATCAATCCCCGGATTGTCGAGGAATTGGCCGCATTTTACGCTCGCGCATGAAATCAAACAGCACCCTGCGCTCCGTTGCCATTGCGGGAACGGGCAGACATTTACCGGATCGTGTCCTGACCAACGAGGATTTGCAAAGGATGGTGGACACGTCGGATGAATGGATCACGACGCGCACCGGCATCAAGCGGCGGCGCATTGCCGCCGAGCATGAAGCGACGAGCGACCTTGCTGCGGGTGCGGCCCTTCAGGCTTTGGAAAACGCCGGCCTTGAAGCCTCCGAGATTGACCTGATTGTTGTCGGAACGGTTACGCCGGACATGGCGTTTCCCGCCACGGCGTGCTTTGTGCAGAAGGCGATTGGGGCGGCGAAAGCGACCTGTTTCGATGTTTCCGGCGCCTGTTCGGGATTTCTTTACGGCCTTGAAATTGCACGCGGCTATATCGCGGCGGGTCTGGCGGAAAAGGCGCTGGTGATTGGCGCCGACAAATTGAGCGGCATCATTGATTGGACGGATCGCAACACCTGCGTGCTTTTTGGAGACGGGGCTGGAGCCGTTGTATTGACACCGGCGCAGGAAGGGGGTGGTGAAATTGTGTCCACATATTCCGGAAGCGATGGATTGCTGGATGAAATTCTCAATGTTCCCGGCGGCGGCTCGCGTTGTCCGCTGACGCCGGAAAACATGGGCGACAAACTAAACACGATGAAAATGGCGGGGCGCGAAGTTTACCGTCATGCGGTCACAACCATGGTGTCCGCCGCCAAGGAGGCGATTGCGCGGGCGGGACTCACTCCGGATGACATTGCGTGCTTTATTCCGCATCAGGCAAATCTTCGCATCATCGAGACAATTGCCCACAAGCTGAACGTCCCGATGGATCGCTTTTTCGTCAATCTCACTGAATACGGCAACACATCCGCCGCCGCCGTGGCCATTGCGCTGGATGAGGCGCAGCGCAGCGGACGCATCAAGCGCGGCGATTACATTTTGATGGTGGTTTTTGGCGGCGGGCTCACCTGGGCCTCCTCCGTCGTCCGCTGGTAAACTTCGTGTTCACCGACACCCACGCGCATTTGGATTTTCCCGATTTTGAGGGGCGCTTGGAGGAAATTCTTTCCCGCGCCCGGCAGGCTGGAGTGCATCGTGTCATTGCCGTCGGCATTGATCGCGAAAGTTGTCATCGCTCGCTGGCCATCGCGGAGAAATTTGACAATGTCTTTGTTGCGCTCGGTCTGCATCCGTCCTCGGCGGACGAACCGGATGCGAAGGATTTTCTATCTCAATTGCCCTCCCTGGCCCGTCATCCGAAGGTTGTGGCCGTGGGCGAAACGGGGATGGATTATCACCGGCTGCCGGAAGGCGATGGCGTTGCCGCAGTGAAGTGCGCGCAGGCGGAGGCTTTTAAAATTCAGCTGGGCATTGCGGCGGAGCTCGGGCTCAACGTCATTATTCATCAACGGGACGCCTGGCGGGACACGCTGGAGATTTTGCGTCCGTTCACGGGAGCATTGCGCGGTGTTTTCCATTGTTTTGGCGGTACACCGGAAGATGCCGCTGAAGTGGCCGCCATGGGACACCTTGTTTCCTTCACCGGCATTGTCACATTTAAAAACGCCGCACAGGCGCAGGCGGCGGCGCAGTCGGTCAGCTCCGGTGGGTATATGATTGAAACCGATTGCCCTTATCTGGCGCCGGTGCCGTTTCGCGGCAAGACGTGCGAGCCTGCTTATGTCCGGCTTGTCGCGGAAAAAATTGCCGAACTCCGGGGGGAGGCATTGGAAAAAATTGCCGCTGACACCGAGGACACTGCGCGTAATTTTTTTAAATTGTAACCCGCGCTTCGATTACGGCGGGGGCAGGGCGCGCAGAAAGCGTCGTGTGTCGTTGGTGACCGATGTTTCGAATTGATAGCGTGTCAGTCCGGGTGAAACTTCAAAAGTGGGAAGGACGGTCACGCCGTTGGTCGTCCATGAGTTGGAGAGCATCAAATTGGTCGTGGTGACGACATCGGAGAAGGGCTTTGGCGTTGTCGGCGCAACAAAGGAATAAAACAGCTTACCGTCGCCAATGCTGACGATGGTGTTGGTGTTGATTTTGGCAAATCCGACAGTCAGGGATCCAGCCGTGGGATAGTAAGCCAGATTGGCGGAGATGGTCAGGGAGAGGATGTCCGTATCAAAAACAAATCCAAAAAAATTCGTTGAGGTCGCCGGTGTGATGTTTGTCGAAACGCTCTGCAAATTGGCCAAAAGCACCGTCAGGGTGACGGGAGCCGATGTGAAGTTGAGGTAGTTGATTTCACTCGCAAAAAAGTTGCCACCGATGGCGGTGACGCCGGAACTGAAGTTTGTAAAAACCAAGGAGTCGCTGTCGTAGTAGGAGACGGTGACGGCGCTTCCCACACTCAAATTTTCAATGCTGTAAAGGCTGTCCGCTTCGCCATTGTAGTTGGCCGAGGCGGCGTCGAAGGAGAAGCCGCCACCCGAGAAATCGGTTGGTGACGGGATTGGCACATTGTCGGGAAGTCCGTCAAATGTTTCGGTAAAGTTGTTTGTGGCAATGGCGTTGGTAAAATCAGCGCCGTTTGTAAATGCCGACCATGCAAATGCACCCGGTGCAAACCAAATGACCATGGCTGCGGCGAACAGCATGGTGCCGATGGAGGAGGGGGTTTGTTTCATAATGCGATGCTTAAACCTAAACCCTGACGCACTTTTGCACAACCGCGAAGGTGCTAAATGGATTTTCAGGGCAGAATTTTGATGAGGAGCTGATGCAGGATGAGGTCGGGATCGGAACCGGTGGACATGATGGCTGCAGCGGCGTTTGCGCAGGCGATGACGGCGGCGGCGAGTTCATCGGGCGTGAACCGCTCCGCCTTTTGGGCTGTCATGTAAAATCCGTAGGCGTTGATTGTACCGTCTTTTTTGCGCGGAATAATTTTTTCGGCTTCGGGTGGAAGGCGGTCGAGCGCGCCTTGGAATGGAGGGTATGACGGAGGGACGCGGAGGCCGTATTGTTTGATGAGCACGGAGGCCGCGAGCAGATTTTGGATGGTGGGAGCGATGGTGGCGTAGAGGAGTCCGATGGGTTCCTCCCCTTGAACCAGGAGTGTTTGCAGACAGCGGCTAGCCGATTTGAGCTGACGGCGTGCAATGAAATTTCCCAGTTCAAAAATGATGCCGCGCCGCGTTTCGGGAACCAAAAGGGCAATGTCCTCCTCGGTGATTTCCCGTCGCTCGCCTTGGAGGTAGGTGTCAATTTTATCCAGCTCGTTCAAAACCTGGCGTGTTTCCGAACCCACGTGGGCGGCGAAGCGTTCGAGGGCGTCTGGAGTAAAACGCAAACCGCGTTCGCGGGCTGCGGTGGTTGCGGCCTGACGCGCGGCATCGTCCTCGTTGAAACGAGGACCGCCGGAGGGTTTGTCAAAAATTTCAGCCGAGCCAAGTTTGGTCAGAAATTTGTAAAAGGTGCGGCGCTTGTCCGGATTGACGGCGCTGAAGAGCAGGCGCGTGCCCTCGGGAAGTCCGGCGGCGAGGAAGGATTGAAGTTCTTCGAGAGCTTCGAGAACCGATTTGCTCCCGCCCAATTGGGTATCGGAAAGAAAATTGGCGCTCTTGAGCCAGACGAGTTTCTCCGATGCGAGGAAACCAGGCATGCTCAGGGAGAGAATGGCTTCGCGAATGACCGAAGCGGCCCCTTCGGCGTTGTCCGCATGGGCGTCCAGCGTCTCGACGGCAAATTCCCCGCCGTCCGCCGGAGCAAGTTTGGCGGCCAGTTCCCGTGCGCGGTTTTTGACGGCAAATTCGTCATTGCCCGCCACGATGTGAATGCCGTGTGATTCGGTTGGCTTGGCTTTGGCGGCGGATTTTCGGGTTTTGGCGGGAGGCATGGATTGAGGTGTGGCGTTATTTGCGGCGTTTTTTTCCACGGTAGGTTACGGAGCGGCGGGTGGGGGAGATTTTTTCAATGTCGGCACCGGCCTTCAATTCATCAATTTGGTCGCGCAGCAGGGCGGCGCGTTCAAATTCCAAGGCGGCGGAGGCCTCCTCCATCTCTTCGGTGAGCTCGGTCAAAAGTTCGGCGACGGAGAGGTTTCCGGTGGCTTCGGCAACACGCGCGGATTCGCCGGGGCCGCCTCGGAGAATCACGTGTAGGCTTTCCTGAACGGCGCGCCGGACACTGCGCGGCGTGATGCCGTGCTCCCTGTTGTATTCCATCTGACGTCGGCGGCGATAGTCGCTGATTTCAATGAGGGAGCGAATGCTGCCGGTCAGGGTGTCGGCAAAAAGAACAACTTCGCCCTCTTCGTGCCGGGCCGCGCGCCCGGCTGTCTGAATGAGCGAGGTTTGGCTTCGCAGATAGCCCTCCTTGTCGGCGTCGAGAATGCAAACCAGTCCGACTTCGGGCAAATCGAGGCCTTCTCGAAGGAGATTGATGCCCACGAGAATGTCAAACTCACCCGCGCGCAGGGCACGCAAAATTTCCACGCGTTCGATGGTGTCAATGTCGCTGTGGAGGTAGCGGACTTTGAGTCCGATGTCGCGCAGGTAGTCGGAGAGATCTTCCGCAGTGCGCTTGGTGAGGGTGGTGACAAGAACGCGCTGCCCTTTTTCAATGCGTTGCCGGCAAAGTTCAATGGTTTCATCAATTTGATCCGCCAGCGGCCTCATGGTGATTTTCGGATCGAGTAGTCCGGTGGGACGTATGATTTGTTCGACGACAAGGGGCGCGCCGGGAGTGTTGACATCGAAGTTTTCCCGGGCGCGGGTTAAAAGGGCGGCGCTTTCCTCGATGCTGAGCCGCCCGGAGGGATCAGCGGACGGAAAGTAGGTCTTGTTTCCCACGCGACTGTTGCGCAGTTCAAAGTCACCCGGCGTGGCGCTCATGTAGAGAATCGGCCCGGTCATTTCCATGAATTCGGGAAAATTCAGCGGACGATTGTCCAGTGCGCTGGGCAGGCGGAAGCCGTGATTGACCAGAACCTGCTTGCGCGAGCGGTCGCCGGCGTACATTCCCCCGATTTGCGGGACGGAGGCGTGCGATTCGTCAATGACGCAGAGAAAATCACGTGGGAAAAAGTCCAGCAGGGTGAACGGACGGGAGCCGGGAGGGCGTCCGCTCAGATGGCGTGAATAATTTTCGATGCCGCTGCAAAATCCCATTTCCTCCATCATTTCGAGATCAAACTCGGTGCGCATTTTGAGGCGTTGGGATTCAAGGAGCTTTCCCTGTGCCTCCAGCTCCGCAAGACGTTCGTCCAGCTCGACGCGAATCGTCCCGAGGGCGCGGCGAAGTTTTTCCTGAGGAGTGACGAATTGCTTTGCCGGAAAAATGGTGAAGCCCGGCAGAATTTTTGAAGCCCGTCCGGTTAGCGGATCAAAGAAACTGATGCGGTCAAGGGTGTCTCCAAAAAACTCTGCACGCACCGCCTCGTTGTCCATGTTGGCCGGCCAGACTTCCACCACGTCGCCGCGAACCCGGAATTTCCCGCGCGCAAAGGCAATGTCATTGCGCTCGTAGAGCAGATCCACAAGCCGCCCGAGAAACGCCTCGCGGGTCATGTCCGCCCCGGATTTCAAGGGCAAAAGCATTTGCTCGTAATCTTCCGGTGAGGCCAGGCCGTAGATGCACGAGACGCTGGCCACGATGAGAACGTCGCGACGGGAGAGCAGCGAGCTGGTGGCTGACAGGCGAAGCCGCTCAATCTCCTCGTTGATGGCGGAGTCCTTTTCGATGTAGGTGTCAGTACGTGGAATGTAGGCTTCGGGCTGATAGTAGTCGAAATAGCTGACAAAATACTCAACGGCGTTGTCGGGAAAAAACTGTTTGAATTCGGAGTAAAGTTGGGCGGCGAGGGTTTTGTTGTGGGAGATGACGAGGGTGGGGCGTTCGATGTTGCGAATGACGTTGGCTGCGGTGAATGTTTTTCCCGAGCCGGTCACGCCAAGAAGCGTCTGGTGACGGTTTCCCGCCTCCAGGGAGCGGGTCAGTCTGTCAATGGCCCGCCCCTGGTCGCCGCAGGGGGCGTGTGGTGACGTCAGGTTGAAAAGCATGGGCAATCTTTTAATTTAACCGGATTGGAGTCGGGAAGCGAGCGGAGGAACAATGTTGAGAAAATGGGGGTGAAGCCTTAGCGTGCGACATGTGAGGCGCCACAACGGGGCCATTCAACCAGCGAAAAATCCCATGATTAAAATTGTCACTCAACTCGCCATATTCATTGAAAACAAACCCGGAACTCTCGCGTCCGTTTGCGATGTCCTGGGCAGGGAAAAGATCAACATCTGGGGTCTGGCGACCTCCGATACGACCGACCACAATGTCGTGCGGCTTGTTTTAAGCGATCCCGCGCGCGCTTTGGAAATTTTTGAGGAACGCGGAACACTTGTTGTCGAGAGCGATGTGCTCATGGTGGAAAATCGCAACAGTCCCGGTGCCTTGGTGAAAATCGCAAAGGCTCTCGCAAAAAGAAAAATCAACATTGATTACGCCTACCTTGCAAGCCATCCGGGTGACACCCGGGGATTGCTGATTTTGCGTGTGAATAATCCGAAGGCGGCGCTGTCCGTTTTGAAGGCGTTGAAAATTTAATTTGTCGGATTTAGGCGCCGTCAATTTCGCCGTGTTCAAGCGCGACGGAAAATCCGCCGGCCAATGTGGCGAGGGCCGCGATTTCGGCGCGTGACCACGGGCCGCGCGATTCAGGCGCGGCGAATGCGACCGCTCCCGTAAGCCGGGTGTGCTCCAGAATGGGCAGAATGACAATCTGCGATCCTGCGAGGGCTCCGGAAAAATCACGGGTTTCTTCGGATGAAAGTTCGAAGCTTTCTCCGACGGACAAAATGGGCAGCGCGCGCTCTTTCCATGATTCCCACACTGTCGTGCGGGGAAGCTCCGAGCCGGGCGGCCATACGGAGAGCGGGCGGACGTGTTGGTCATCTCCGATGCGAAAGATGGCGGCGTGGATGCAGTCTCCGGCGCGTGTGGCCAAATCAAGCGCCTCCGCAATGCGGCGGGAGCCCTCGGTTCCGAGGAGAAGGCGCTGTGCCCGATGGCAGCCGTTCAGAAGCCGCTCCTGCCGCGCCAGAGCCAGCTCCGCAGCGCGCTGTGTGGTAATGTCGCGATTGCTCGCGCGCCGTCCGCTCCAGCGACCGTGATCGTCATACACCGCTTCGCAGGAGTGTTTGATCCAGGCGGGCTTTCCGTCCTTGCGAATAATTTTGAAATCGAACTCGCAGGCGGGGGCGTCGGAAGCACAGGAGCGCAGATGGTCAATCATCCTCCTGCGGTCGCCGGGATCCACAATTTTGAGGAGACGGCGCGGATGATGCAAAAATTCCCCGGGAGCGTATCCCGTGACTTTTTTTCCGGCGAGGGATGTGTAGATCATGCGTCCGTCCGCTCCCACCCAGTAATCCCAGGTGGATGTATAATCGGCGGCGGTGCGAAACAGGCGTTCCGAATCACGCAATTGACGCTGCGCTTCCAGGACAAGGCCGACGGTTGTGAAAAGGGACAGGGCGATCATCATGGCCAGCGTCCAGCGCAGGAGGACGGTGAGTTCCGCATTCGCTGCAATACGCCCCCATTCTCCGGCGTCAAAATCAATGCCAAGAAGCGCCAAAATTTGGCCGTCGGAATTCCGAATGGGTGCAAAGGCCGAAACTCGGTTTCCAAAATGGCTGTTAGCCGGGCCTTCGATGAAGGATTTTCCCTCCTTGAAGGCGCGCTGCAATTCGGGGCAGACCTCATCAAAGGGATCTCCCGGGCGAATGGGATGTTCCAGTCTGTCCGGCTGAACGCCCAGAAAGACCGCCTCTTCGTTTTGCAAAACGACGATAAACACCCGGCGGCTTTCGTGGTTTTCTGCCGCAGTCGTCCGCGTGCTTTGCCGAATGGCCAGAAGCCGCAGGGACAGGGCTTGAAAATCGGAATCTGTGGAGCCGTTTTTGACGGCTTCGACATGACCCGGTTCAAAGGCCGCCGCTGCAACTTCGCATGTTTTTAAAAGATTTTGCATCTCGGCGAGCGTGGCTTTGCGTCCGCTTTGCCGCGCGTTGAAGGCGGCGCCGATGAGCAGGAGCGTGAGAACCGTCAGTTCGAGAAACGCCCAGCGGCTTAAGGCGCGCCGCGATTCGCGCCCCCGCACGATGCAGGCGGTTCGCAGAAGTATGGCGGCGGCGGCAAGGGAGGGAATCAGGGGAAGGCGCATGACGTCAGGCGCGACGTCGGCGGCATAGAGAAGGCAAAATCCCGCGAGCCCTGCGAATAAAACAGTTCCGGCAAGGCGAATCCAGCGATCCCCCGCCTCCTTCCGGGGCATGAACAGGGCGAGGGACAGTGCTGTCAGAAAGATGCCGACGGTATGCTGTGCGAACAGGAGACGCGGGTAAAAACCACGATAGAAATCGTCCGAGCCGCCCGGATTGAACGCGGCGAATGCCGCCAGGGCGAATCCGGCAGCTCCCGCTCCCATTAGGAGTTGAATCCAGAGCGACGGATGAAGGTGATGCTCCGCCGCTCGCCGCGCAAATTCGGCCCAGGCAACAAGAGCCAGCAGCGCCAGCAATGATCCAACGAGATCATTGGGCTGTCTTATTCCATGAGCGGCGCTGTAAAGCGCATGCCATTCCGACAGGGCGGAAACAATGCCCGCGATGCAGAATCTTCGCCAGCCGAGCCCCTGTCCGTTGAGCCTCGCCAGACGCAGCCCCGACAGCCCCATGCACGCATAGACCGTGCCCAGGAGTAGCGAGGTGAAACCGGCAGGCATGATCAGCGTGATTCCGGGTCGGTGCCTTTTGTGTCGGCGATATATTCGCGCACGGCGGCGGACAGCGGGGCGGCAAGTTCGGTGCGAGCCGTGACAAATTTTGGACGAAACCAAGGATAAAGCCCGACCAGATCGTGAAGAACCAGAATTTGTCCGTCGCATCCGTCACCGCTGCCAATCCCGATGGTCGGAATTTCCAGGGACTGGGAAATGTCCTTGGCAAGTCCGGGAGTGACGATTTCCAAAACGGCGGCGAAAGCACCTGCATCCTGTACAGCGGCGGCGTCGCGGTGAAGGGAGCGAATTTCCTCCGGGGAGCGTCCCTTGATTTTATATCCGCCTTCCTCGCGAATTTTTTGCGGCAACATTCCAAGGTGCGCCAGAACGGGGATGTCGGCTTCAACCAGGGCGCGGATTTGCGGCGCCATTTCCGTGCCGCCCTCGAGTTTGACTCCTGTTGCTCCGGCGGCGACGACGGCGCGTGCGCTTGCCAGAGCCTCCCCGGGCGTGCTGTAGGTTCCGATGGGAAGGTCGGCGATGACAGGGGCTGCCTTGGCGCCACGGGCGACGGCACCCGTGTGGCGAATCATGTCGTCCAACGTCACGGATGTGGTGTCCGGATAACCGAGGACAACCATGCCCAGCGAATCACCGACCAAAATGAGATCAATGCCGGCCTCGTCCACCAAACGCGCCGTCGGATAATCGTAGGCGGTCAAAGCCGCGATTTTTTGCCCGGATTTTTTGATTTTTCGGAATTGTGTGCTGAGAAGATTTGCGGACATGTTGTCGTCGGTAAATTTTGCGCTGATTGGCCCGCGCGGCAAGCCCGCTTGTTTTCGTTGTTCACCAATTTTGCGCCCAAAGCCGTACATCCGGCTCGTTCGGAAGCTGGGAAAGCAGTTGGGCGACTGTTGTGGAGAGGCCGGGCAGAATGATGTCCGGGCGTATGTCGGCGAGCGGCTGCAAAACAAAACGCCGGACGCTGGCACGCGGATGGGGGAGCCGGAGCGGGCCGTCCGTGATT
>JACTMZ010000135.1 GCA_014584375.1 Verrucomicrobiota bacterium
TGCCTCGCCATGCCTTCGACCTCCCGGGCAACAAATGTCTGCGCAAACATCGGGAATCTTTTGAAAATGTAGGCAAAGTCCGTCTGTGCAGGCATGGCTTCAAGTGTTCCGATATGACGGACGTCCTTCAACACCAAAGACGCACGGTGTCGCCTTGCCGCGCGGGAGTATTGCGCATTAGCCTTCGCTGCATGGATTCCGGGGAATTTGTCGGCGGGCGTTTGTATGCGGCTGCTCCGGCTGTGGAAAAATTTCTTTCTCGCTGGGCGCCGCTGTTGCTGGTGCTGACGGCTTTTGTTTACTACAGCTTTTATTATCGCACGGGATTGAATCTTGGTGGTGAAGGCGGTCTCAATGCCGTGTTGGCGATGCGCCTGATGGAAGGGCAGCGCCCGATCGTGGACACCTTTCTCGGATACAATCTGCTGTGGTTTTATCCGTTGGTTGCACTTTTTAAAATCACCGGGCCGGACTATTTGGCCATGCGCATTTTCTTTTTTGCGCTTTGCACGCTGAACGCCCTGATCGGTTTTTTTATCGTGCGTGCCGTTACACGTCAGGCCTGGCTGGCCACATTTGTCGCCACCCTGCTCGTGCTCATTCCGGGAATGATGTTTCGCAATTACATGGGCTTGATCGGTGTGCTGCCCATGCTGGCATTTCTCAAGGGCTACGTGCTGCCTGCCTCCTCGCCAGGGCGGCAAATTGCGTGGATGACATTTTCCGGCGCTGCGCTGTCGGTCACTTTCCTGCTGCGCATCGAGCCCTCGCTGCTTCTGACCATTATTTGGCTCGGTCTGGCGGTGCTATATCCCCTGGGGGAACGGCGGCATTTTTTGATGCGCCTTCGCACCGTCGCCATGGGAACGTTTCTCGGCGCGGTTGTCCTTGTCGCCGTTCACGGCGCCTTCGCATGGCATGCCAGCGCTCGTGGATTCGGTTCGGAATTTCTCGGGCAATACACGAGCTATGTGGGGCTGCTGCGCCATGAGCTTTCGCAGGAAATTGACGCACTTCTCCCGTCGTCGCCCACGCCTGCCGCCGCGAGTTCTGCCAACACTTCGCCTCCGACATCCACACCGTCCGCATCATCAGCATCCGCACCCAGGGAAGAGGGACGCGAGGCGCGCCTGACCCGCCCGCCGTTGACGAAAATTTGGCAAACAGAGCGTCCTACAAATCGTTTTTTGGGGCTGACGATGTATTATCCGGTTTTTTGGGCATCGGGATTTGTCACGGCTGCCGTGCTCATGCTTGGTGTTTCCATTTTTCGTGGTGATGACAAAAGCAAGACGTGTGCGCTCACCGTTCTTACCGTCACCGGATGTGCGCTGGTTTTGTTTCCGCAGTACTTTTTCTTTCGCCCGGATGCGCCGCATGTCAGTGAATTCATGATCCCGTTTCTTCCGGCGGTCGCCTGTTCCACCTTCGTCTTTTGGAAGGCCGCCCGGGATTCCGTCCGCCGTATTTGGCGCGTACCTGCATGGTGTGGGCTGATTTTTTCGGTATTGCTCGTGCCGATTTATATCAAGGCCATTATGCCGCGCGAAGAGGCCGGGACCATCACCCTTTACGAAAAGCTCGTTGAGTTTCGCGGACTCAACAATGTGCGCGTCAAGGTGCTTCCCGAGGACGCGCCTGTTCTTGAGGGACTGCGCGACGCGGTGCTCAATAACTCGGCTCCCGGCGATTACGTCGTGTGCTATCCGTATTCTCCAACCATCAATTTCATGACCGACCGACCGAGTTACGAATACGATCTCTACATTGATGACACGGCGGCAGGAGGGGATTTCATCAATGCCGCCATCGAACGCATCAAACGATTTCATCCGGCGGTCATCGTCATTGACAATCGCGCGATCAATCGCACCGAGCATTCGCGTTTTAAGAACTGGGCGGCACCCCTGATGGCCCACATCACCGCCACCCTGCGTCATGTCGGTAGCTTTGAAATCGGAGGTCGTGAAATTGAGGTTTACGCACGGCCTGACAAAGTCGCGCCGGAAAAAAGACAGACTCCCTGAGCGCTTCTATCGGCGTGCAAATCGGCGCCCGCCGCGCCGCCGGACGTGTCCGCGTCCGTCCAGACGCGGCTCGATCTTCGGCTTGCGCGGAGCTGCCTCTTCGCCGTGGATCGGAACATTGACGCCCTCCAGTTGGCAGCGGTCGATTTTTCTTCCGATAAATCTCTCGATTGCCGCGAGTTTTTTCATTTCATCGCGTCCGACCAGCGTGAAGGCGTCGCCTGTACGGAGTGCGCGACCGGTGCGTCCGATGCGATGCACGTAGTCTTCGGGATGCTGCGGAATGTCGTAGTTGATCACGTGACTGACGCCGGCAATGTCAATGCCGCGCGCCGCGATGTCCGTGGCCACCATGATTCCATACTTTCCCGACTTGAATCCCTCGAGTGCCTCGATGCGCTGGTTTTGCGAGCGATTCGCGTGCAGTACGGCCACCGAGTGATTGTTGTCCCGCAGTCGGCGCGCAATGCGATCCGCGCCGTGCTTGGTCCGTGAAAAAACAAGCGCGCTTTGAAAATCGCTGGCGTTGAGCAGGGCCAGGAGCATTCCGAATTTTCGGCTGTGGTCGGTGATATACACGCCGTGTTTGACCGTATCCACGACCGACCGGGGGGCTCCGATTTCGACGCGCACCGGATTGCGCGAGGCCCAGGCCGCCAGTTGCGCGATTTCCGGAGGAAGGGTTGCCGAAAAAAACAGCGTCTGCCGGTCTGCGGGGCATTTGGCAATGATGCGTTTCATCGGCGGCAAAAATCCGACATCCAACATGCGGTCCACCTCGTCAAGGACGAGGATGGAAATGTCATTCAGGCGAACCGTGCCCTGACGCAAATGGTCCTCCAGTCTCCCGGGTGTGGCGACCAAAATGTCGAGTCCGTCTCGCAGTGCCGAACGCTGCGCGCCATAGCCGACGCCCCCGAACACCGAGGCGACGCGCAGGTCGGTAAATCGTCCCAGGCCGCGCAGGGATGTTTCCACCTGCATGGCCAGCTCCCGCGTCGGTTCCAAAATCAGGCAGCGCAAATTTCCGTGTTTACCGAGTTTTTGCAGGGCGGGCAGGGCAAACGCCGCTGTTTTGCCCGTTCCGGTCTGGGCCGAAGCAATGACATCGCGTCCTTCAAGCCCCGGCGGTATGGCGCGGAGTTGAATGGGCGTCGGTTCTCCATAGCCCATGGCCTCGACTCCCTGAAGCAATGTCTTGGTCAGTCCCAGTGAATTAAATGACATGAGGGCATGGACACTCGGGCCGCCCGTTCCCCTTGTCAACGCCAACGCTGCGCTTCGCGCTTTGCATGAATCGGTAATTTGCTAAAGTGACCGATCATTCATGTCGCGTCTTATTCGCTATTCGCTCATTACTTGCGCTGCGGTTGCCCTGCTGGCGGCTGTTGCCGTTCTGGCCTTCAATATTCACCTTCAATCCCCCGGCATGAGGGAAAGGCTTCGGCAGGCGGCCATGGAAACGATCGGCCTGCCGTTGACGATTCATGGCGTTAATTACACTCCGTGGGGGGGAATTCGCCTTCAGGGGCTCGTGGTTCCCGACATGGAAAACGAGGGCGTCAATTTTCTGGAAGCATCGGAATTTCGGATTGTTTTTCGTCTACTGCCGCTCCTTCGGCGTGAATTTGTGGTCAGCCGACTTGTTCTTAATGAGGCCATTTTGACCTGGCGGCAAAACGAGGCGGGCAAGTGGCGGGTTCCGCGCGACCCGTCCAAAGCGGTGGCTCATGTCTCCGGCACGCCAGTCATCCCGCAGCCGTCCTCCGCACCGGAAGTTTTGCCTCCGCCTCCTTCTGTTGCGGATGCGGCGTCGCCGTTTCGGGTGACAGTTGAGCGCATGGAGGTGCTGCATTCGCGCATATTGTTTGAAAATCGTGACAGCTGGCCCTTGTTGGATGCCGAAGGCATCAAGATTCGCGCCGACCTTGATGCCGATGGCGCCGCGCAGGGGCAGGCGGGGATTCCGGAAGCCGTGCTGGCCGGGCTTGTGGTCACTCGGGATTTGTCCAGCAGTTTTACCCTGGATCGTTCGGGGCTTCTCATTTTGCCGGATATACGGGCTGATATTGCGGGTGGAACTTTTTCCGGCAATGGGACCATGGCCCTTCGCGAGGAGGGAACTCCTTATGCCTGGGAGCTGGAGCTTGCTGGTTTCAATTTGCGGGAGCTGCGTATTCCACCCAATGTGAGCGGGGTTCAACTCGAAGGCCTCCTCAATGCAAATTTTCACCTCAAGGGGTGCAATGCTCCGCAGCGCAAACTCGATGGAACCGGGCATGTGGAAGTCCAGGGCGGACGCCTTGTTCCTCCGCCGAATTTGCGGGAGCTGGGAAACAGCCTCAATATCCAGGAGCTGTCCGGAATGGATTTGCATGAGGCGCGGGCGGACTTACGGTTTCAGGATGATCTGATCCATGTGGAGCCGTTTTGGCTGCGTTCCGATGGGATTGCCGTGGAATTGCGCGGAACGGTGGCGCGTGGCGGTCAGCTCAATCTCAACGGACTTTTGTTTCTCAGTCCGGAAGTGGCGGCCAAACTTTCCATTTTAACCCGTCGGGAGCTTCCTCCGGCGAACCGCGAGGGACTGACGGATTATCGTGTTTTGGATTTTAAGGTTGAAGGAACTTTGCAGAATCCGCAGAGCAATTTGCTTTCCCGTTTGCTGGGGGGCTCTCTGGGCGGGCGGATCGGCGGGATGCTGCTGCGCTTTCTCGGGGTTCCCTGATTATGCGGGTGATCGCCGGAACCGCAGGCGGACTTCGCCTTCAATGTCCGCAGGGCATCGCCCGCCCCATGATGGATCGTGTGCGGGGCGCCGTCTTTTCAAGTCTTGGAGATGCTGTTCCGGGTGCGCGCGTTTTGGACATTTTTTCCGGAAGCGGCGCCATTGGAATTGAAGCGCTCAGTCGTGGTGCCGCTTCGTGCGTCTTTGTGGACAGTCATTCGAAGGCTGTTGCGGCCATTCGCGCCAACCTGGCACTGGCCAGACTGCGGGGGGATGTTCGACGTCAGGATGTGGCCAAATTTCTCGCGACAGCCGGGGAAAGTTCCTTTGATTTGGTTTTTGCTGATCCGCCTTTTGCCCTGGAGCCGGACGCTCCCGCACATCCGGCGTCGCTTTTGGCCGGGGTGGATCTTGTTCGTGCTGTAAGCCCGGGCGGATGTTTTGTCGTGGAACTGCCGTTTGAGCCGTCGGCGGGATCGAATGCCTGGGAGCTGCTTCGCTGCCGCCGGTATGGACAGGCATGGGTTTCCATTTATCAACGCAACCCCGACGCATGATGCGCCTGCTTTACAATCTGCTTTTTCCGATTGTCCTTGCGGGCCTTCTTCCCCGCTATGTCTGGCGCATGTGGCGGCGCGGTAATTTTCGTCGCGACTTCGGTCAGCGGTTTGCCCGTTATTCATCGGGTTTACGCGCGGAGTTTTCCTGCGGAACATGGATCTGGGTTCATGCCGTAAGCGTCGGCGAACTGCTCGTTGCCCTAAAAATTTTACGGGAACTGCACCGGCGTCAGCCCGGCTGGCGTTTTGTCGTTTCAAGCACGACTTCCACTGCGCATTCCATTGCCCTGGCGCGCCGTGAGGCGTGGTGGAGGCCGGTTTATACGCCGTTGGATTTTTTGCCGGTCGTTCGCCGCGCGTTCGATATCGTGCGCCCACGGGCGGTGGTGCTTATCGAGAGTGAAATGTGGCCGAATTTCGTTTGGGAGGCCGTTCGACGCAACAGGCCTGTCCTTCTCGCCAACGCCCGTGTCTCGCCGAGATCGGAGCGTCGCTACCGGCGGTTTGCGCCTTATTTGCGTCCGGTGACCGGACTCCTTTCGGGGGTGGGATTGCAGGAAAATGCCCATGCCGCACTTTGGAAACTTCTCGGCGTTCCCGAGTCGCGCCTGCACTTTACGGGCAGTGTGAAATTTGATGCCGTTGGCGATCCTCACGTGCCGCGCGACTTTCGGCCTGTGTTGCGGGCCCACGGCATTGACGACGCGGATCCCATTCTGCTGGGGGGAAGCACGCATGACGGGGAGGAGGAAATTCTTGCGGAAGCTCTGCGCATTTTGCGCGTATCGCATCCGA
Organism: Verrucomicrobiota bacterium; assembly: GCA_014584375.1. GTDB lineage: Bacteria > Verrucomicrobiota > Verrucomicrobiia > Chthoniobacterales > JACTMZ01 > JACTMZ01. The sequence continues at coordinate 6,111 of JACTMZ010000135.1, forward strand.
CGCTACGCCTGCTTGTGGCTCCGAGGCATGTCGAAAGATCCCGTGGGATTTATGAACGTCTTTCCGCTCTCGGATTGCGGACAGCCTTACGCAGCGCTTCTCCGGAGGGTTCCTCGCCGGATGTGCTGCTCATTGATACAACCGGCGAACTTCGCGATTGGTATTATTGTGCGGACGTTGTTTTCATCGGGAAAAGTCTGGTTGGTGTCGGCGGACAGAATCCCGCTGAGGCCGTCATGGCGGGGCGTCCCGTGATTTTCGGGCCGCACATGGAGAATTTTGCGACGCTTCGGGATGCCTTGATCGAGGGGAGAGGGAGCGTCGAGGTTTCCGACGCCCGTTCGCTGGCCGCTGCAACGGATGCGCTGCTTGCCGATTCCTCACGGCGCGAGGATTGTGTTCATCGTGCGGCGGATGCACTGAAACCGCATCAGAACGCCGCCGCCCGCACGGCGGAAATGATCGAAAGGGCGATCATCGGAAGTGACTCCGCAGCGGCATCCGTGTAAGGTTTTTTGATCAATGAAGGCACATTCCTTCAAAATTGGAAATGTCGGTGTCGGCGGGAGGGAATTGCTTCTCATTCTCGGGCCCTGCGTTCTTGAGAGCGCGGCATCGGCCCGGCGTGCCGCACGACGCCTTGTGAGCATCACCGAGAAACTCGGGCAGCGCTTCATTTTTAAGGCTTCCTGTGATAAGGCCAATCGTACATCCGGCCACTCCTTTCGTGGGCCTGGGATTGAGGAAGGTTGCCGAATTCTTGCCAAAATTCGCGAGGAATTCGGTGTTCCCGTAACGACGGATGTTCATTCGCCAGCCGATGTGGCCGTTGCATCCGATACCGTGGATTTGCTGCAAATACCTGCTTTTCTATGCCGTCAGACCGATTTGATTGAGGCCGCCGGTGCCAGTGGACGTCCGGTGAATGTCAAAAAAGGGCAGTTTCTTTCACCGTGGGAAATTGCGCCCATTGCGGGCAAACTTCGCGACGCGGGGTGTCGTCGTTTTGTTTTCACCGAGCGGGGGACGACATTTGGCTACAACAATCTTGTGGCGGACATGCGCTCCATTCCCTGGATGCGTGAGCAGGGATTTCATGTGGTTTTTGACGCCACCCATTCCGTCCAACGTCCGGGCGGCGGCGGCGATCGCACCACGGGGGACGGGCGCCTCGCCCCCATTTTGGCGGCATCCGCCGTGGCGGCGGGCGCCGACGGAGTTTTTCTGGAGACACATGAAAATCCCTCGCGGGCGCCGTCGGACGGCCCCAATCAAATCCCTCTTGCGCGGCTGCCCGTCGTTCTGCGCAAACTAATAGCCTTGCGACATGCCCTGTAAAATTTTGTCAGCGTTCCTAATGGCTGCATCGCTCCTTGGCCTGTCGGCTTTGGCGCTCGCCGAGGATGTTTCCGGCGAAGTGGACATTCCGGTGTCCATCGGTCAGGCGGTCAAGGGCATCCGTTTTCCGCATTACGACAAGGATGACCCCAATAAACTCAGCCTGCGCTTCAATGCAGAGGCGGCGGAGCGCGCCAGCGAAAAAAAATTCAACTTCAAGGGCCTGCGGATTGAAATTTTTGACACCTCCCCGGACAAACCTGCGATGGAAATTTTTCTCAACAATGCGGTTTTCGACCGGGACACCGGCCTGCTGACCAGCACCGACAGCGCCACAATCAAGGGTGAACAGTTTGACATCAGCGGCAGCCGTCTGGAGTTCGACTCAAAAACCCGCGCCAGCCGTTTGCTCGGCCCGGTGTTCATGACCATCACCGACATGGGCAACAACCAAACGCCATGAAAATCATTCAACTTTTCTCCATCCTCGTCCTGCTGCAGACCGCAGCCTTTGCGCAATCGCCGCCGGCGAGTCCTTCACCCCGCAAGGATTTGCTCGGTCTCGGCGACCTCACCAAGGATCGCCCCAAGGGCAGCGTCACGGAAATCACAGCCCAAACCGAGGCGACGTTTGATGAAAAGGAAAACCGCGCCGTTTTTCGCGGTGATGTCAAAGTCAAGGATCCATCCTTTTTGCTGAGTTCCGACAGTCTCACCGTTTACCTCACGAAGGATCGCTCCGGCATTGATCGCGCCGTGGCCGAAGGCAATGTGGTGATTGTGCAACAAACCAAAAGCTCCTCGGAGAAGGGGGCCGTGGGCAGATCAAACCGGGCGGAATATTTGCCGGGCAAGGGAATGATGACACTCAGCGGATCGCCGGAAATTCAACAGGGCATCAACCGCCATATTTCCACATCGCCTGACACGCGCATGATTTTGTATCGGGATGGACGGGCCACGACAGAAGGCCCCAGCCGCACGGTCATCACCGACACCAAGGACATGGATGCGGGAGGGCGTTTGCCATGAGTGAAAAAACCGGGGAAACTTCGCTGCTGAGCACCGACAAGCTGGTGAAAATCTACGGCGGTCGTTCCGTTGTCAATGGCGTGAACATCAATGTCCGTCGCGGTGAAATCGTCGGATTGCTCGGGCCGAACGGTGCGGGAAAAACCACCAGTTTTTATATGATTGTGGGCCTGGTTCGCCCCAATTCGGGGCGTGTGATTTTCGACGGACAGGATGTGACCCGCATGCCGATGTTCAAGCGGGCGCGGGCGGGCATGGGCTATCTCCCGCAGGAGGAGTCCATTTTTCGAAAACTTACCGTGGAGCAAAACATCATGGCCATTTTGGAGACGACCTCATTGTCAAAGGCGGAGCGCAAGGCGCGCTGTGAGGAGTTGCTGCACCAATTTGGCATCGAGCATATCGCCCGGAATCAGGCCCTCACCCTCAGTGGCGGCGAAAAACGCCGTCTCACCATCGCCCGCTCGCTGGTCACCAGTCCTTCTCTGCTCATGCTCGACGAGCCGTTTAGCGGCGTGGATCCGATCGCGGTGTATGACGTGCAGCAGATTGTTTCAAATCTGCGCGAGGCCGGGCTTGCCATTCTCATCACCGACCATAATGTGCGCGAAACCTTGTCCATCGTGGATCGCGCCTACTTGATTTTTGAGGGGCGCGTGGAAAGCGAGGGAACCAAGGATTTCCTCCTCGACGATCCCGTGAGCCGTAAACTCTACCTCGGAGAAAGCTTCCAGATGTAATCCCGTGTCAGCGTCCGCCTCCAGCAAACCAGTCAGCATCGGCGACTTTTACAAGGTACACGCCGAGGAACTCGAAATGGAACTCGTCAGCGGCGAGCGCGGGCTGCACCGCCTGATTCGGGAGGCCACCATCAATCGGCCCGGACTCGCCCTTTCCGGATTTTACACCTATTTTGCACCCAAACGCATTCAGGTCATCGGCGGCGCGGAGCTGAGTTATCTTCAAAGCCTTTCCGCGCTCGAATGTGAAACACGTCTGCGCCGCCTCTTTCGTTCTCCAATCCCCGGACTCGTGATCGCACGTCAGGCAAAAGCGAGTGCGGCTTCGACCGGACGCCGTCGCAACATTCCGGCTCTCGTTGCCAAGCTGGGGGAGGCGGCCGGTGTTCCCGTTTTCATCACTCCGAGGCTTACGATGAAATTTATCAATGCGGCCACCATTTTTCTTGAATTGGAATTTGCTCCGCGCCGCAGTGAGCACGGCAGCATGGTGGAAATCCTCGGCATTGGCACCCTGATTCGCGGTGCCAGCGGCATTGGAAAAAGCGAATGCGTTCTCAGTCTTATTGAACGCGGGTACAGTTTGGTGAGCGACGACATCACGCGTTTCCGCGTGTTTGAGGGACATGAGCTCATTGGCACTTCCGCCGCATTGACCCGTTTTCACATGGAGGTGCGCGGCCTGGGCATTATTAATGTCGCCTCGATTTTTGGTGTTCGGAGTACGCGCATTGAAAAAAAATTGGATTTGGTTGTCACGCTTCGTGATTACCGAGAAATGGAGGAGTTTGATCGCCACGGGCTTTATCGGGAAACGTACGAAATTCTTGGCATCTCCATTCCGCACGTTACCATCCCGGTGCGTTCTGGAAGAGACATTGGGCGCCTCGTGGAAGTGGCGGCCCTTGACCAGAAACTTAAATCACAAGGAACAAACAGTGCGCTGGAATTCAACGAACGACTCATTAAAGTGATGGAAGCCAAGCCGTAATTCCATGGGAATCCTTTCCAAAAAACCAACCCCCGGAGAAGAGCGCCTGTCGCGTGAAGTCGTGATTCTCAATCGCTACGGACTTCATGCCCGCCCAGCCGCCATGTTTGTCAAAACCTCCAATCGTTTTAAATCCGACGTTTGGGTGGAGAAGGACGGGGAGGAGGTCAATGGCAAGAGCATCATGGGCCTTATGATGTTGGCTGCCGGACACGGTTCGAAATTGAAAATCACCGCGAAGGGTGTGGATGCTGAAAGTTTTCTGCAGGAGATCGAGGAACTCGTGGCGAAGCGCTTTCACGAGGAATAATCGGGCTTCGACGTTTTTTTATGAGTGATAATGCACGGGATAAGGTGGCGATTGGTATTCTTGGAAGCGGCGGGCGTATTCGCGGAGTGTTGAACAATGTGATGCAGGCCGGCGAGGGGCGCGTTTCCATCCGGGCGGCATACGATCCGAATCCCGAAGCCATCCGGGTGACTCGGGAGCTTTTTGGGGATGCCGTGGAGGCTTGTGATTCGGAGGAGGCTCTTTTGAATCATCCGGACATTTCCTGGGTCTTCATCGGCTCGGTGAATAATTTGCACAAGCGGCATATTCTCGGCGCCCTCAAGGCCGGCAAACATGTGTTTTCGGAAAAACCTCTGGCGACAACGCTGGAGGATTGCCTTGCCATTCGGGACGCCGTGGCGGCAAGTGACAGAACTTTTGCCCTTGGTTTGGTGCTGCGATATTCCGAGCTTTATCAAAAAGTACGGTCTGTCTTGGATTCCGGCGTGCTCGGGGAACTCATTTCCGCCGAGTTTAATGAAACACTCTCTTTTAATCACGGCGGCTTTATTTTCGGAGACTGGCGTCGTTCCCAGGAGCTTTCCGGCGGACACATGTTGGAAAAATGCTGTCACGATTTGGATTTGGCGGGATGGTTTGTCGGCTCCCTGCCGATGCGGGTCGCCAGCTTCGGTGGCAGACGTTTTTTTGTGCCGGAAAATGCCGGACGCATGGACGAAATCGGTCCCAATGAGAAGGGGCTGCAAGCCTATCGCTCGTGGGAAACGGTAACGCAGAAAGTTCTTAATCCGTTTACGAGCGGGGCGGATATTTGGGATCATCAGGTGGCGATTTTGGAATATGCCAACGGGGTTCGCGCAACGTTTCACACCAATTGCAACGCCGGTATTCCCGAACGCCGTATTTTGCTCCTTGGCTCCAAGGCTGCTCTGCGCGCTGATCTTATCGCGGGAACAATTGAAGTCGGGAAAATCGGTTGGGATGAAAAGCCGGAAGTCGTGTTTTCCGATGCCACGGACGGCCATGGCGGCGGCGACAGAATCATGGCCCGGGAGTTCTGCCGCACGATGCTTGAAGGCGCCCCGCCTTATGCTTCGGTGCGGGAAGGTCTGGTGTCCGCCGTCACCGCTTTTGCCATGGATCAGTCGGTCGCCGAAAAACGTATCGTGGACCTCGCTCCCGTGTGGAAGTCCGCCGGAATCTGATTTCCCAAAAAGCAGGCGAAGCGCCTTTTTTAAGGCAAAATTTATTCCCGCATTTTTACCAACAAATCGCCCGAATCCACGGCGTCACCGGTTTCCACAAGGATTTGTTCGATAAACCCGTCGCATGGCGCGTAGAGGCTTGTCTGCATTTTCATGGCCTCAAGCACGAGCAGCAGATCGCCCTTGGCCACACGGGCGCCATTGCCCGGCCCAATGCTTGTGATCATGCCCGGAATGGGGGCGCCGACTTCCAATGAATTGGACGGATTCGCCTTGGGGCGCGCCTTCTTTTCGGATTGCAATGATTTGTCGGTGACGGTGACTTCACGGGGCATGCCGTTGAGCTCGAAAAAGACAATGCGACGACCGTCTTTGTCGGCGGGTCCGAGATTGACGAGTTTAATAAAGAGCGTCTTGCCCTGTTCAATTTCCACGGCGATTTCTTCGCCCGTCCGCAGTCCGTAAAAAAATGCTGGTGTGGGCAGGACGCTGACATCGCCAAACTCGCGCTTGAATTTCTGAAAGGCCGCAAACACGTCCGGATACATCAGATGGCTGTAAAGATCGTCATTGCTCGGCTCATGACGAAGTTTGGCTGCAAGTTCCGTCCGCGTCGTTGTGAGGTTGACCTTCGGCGCGCGGGCGGGTTTGTGTGAGGCTTTGCCCAACACGGCTTTGACGACTTCCGGCGGCCATCCGCCGACGGGTTCTCCGAGACCGCCGGAGAGCATGTCCTTGACGGATTCCGGGAATGGCGTTCCCGGCGGAAGGTGGGGGACGTCGGCGGGTTTGATTCCGCGTGTGAAAAGGAAAAGCGCCATGTCTCCGACGACTTTGCTGGAGGGAGTGACCTTCACAATGTCGCCGAAGAGGCGGTTGACTTCGGCATAGCAGCGGGCGATTTCCGGCCAGCGACGCCCAAGTCCCATGGATGCAGCCTGCTCTTTGAGATTTGTAAATTGTCCGCCCGGCATTTCATGCAGATAGACCTCTGCACTTCCCGAGCGCGGAGCGGTGTCAAAGGGCGCGTAAAATTCGCGTACTTTTTCCCAATAGTCGGCGAATTCATTGAGCGCAGCGAGGTCGAGTCCGGAATCCCGCGGTGTGTGTTGCAGCGCAGCGACAAGGCTGTTGAGATTGGGCTGTGAGGTCGAGCCCGACATGGACGATATGGCGGCGTCCACCACATCCGCTCCGGCCTCAATGGCGGCCAGGGCCGACGCTGCGTTGATGCCGCTGGTGTCGTGCGTGTGAAAATGGATGGGCAGATCGGTTTCGGCGCGCAGAGCCTTCACTAGCGCCCGTGCGGCAAACGGGCGACAGAGCCCGGCCATGTCCTTGATGCCCAGAAAATGCGCGCCCATTTTTTCCAGCTCACGGGCGAGACGCACATAGTATTTAAGCGAATATTTTGAGCGATCCGGATCCAAAATATCCCCGGTGTAACAAATGGCGCCTTCGCAAACGGCGTTCACCTTCCGCACGGCTTCCATCGCCGCACGCATGTTGGAAAGATCGTTGAGCGAATCGAAGACACGAAAAATGTCCATTCCGACCTCCGCCGCATGGCGCACGAAACCTTCCACGACATTGGGCGGATAATTGGAATACCCGACGGCGTTGGAGCCGCGCAGAAGCATTTGAAAGCAGATGTTGGGAATGCGGGCGCGCAGGGAGCGAAGCCTTTCCCAGGGATCTTCCCGCAGAAAACGCATGGAGGCGTCGAAAGTCGCGCCGCCCCACATTTCAAGGCTGAACAATCGTGGCGTGCGCCGCGCGACGGCGTCGGCCACAAGCAACATGTCATGACTGCGGACTCGCGTGGCCAGCAGCGACTGATGTGCGTCGCGAAAGGTCGTGTCGGTGAAAAGTGCGCGCTTTTTCCGCCGTGTCCACTTGGCAAATTCCTCGGGGCCGAGCTCAAGCAGGCGCTGACGCGTCCCCGCCGGTGGAGTGACGCGCAGATCGCGCCCCGGTTGCGGCGCAGCTTCAAACACGGCGGGCGGTTTGTATCCCTTGGCCTCAGCGTTGCCGTTGATTGTCACATCCGCCAGAAATTGCATCAACTTCGTCGCCCGATCCCGGCGGGGCTTGAATTCAAAAAGCGCCGGGGTGGAGTCAATGAAGGTCGTTGTGGCTGCGCCTGATTCGAACACCGGATGGGTGATCACGTTTTCCAAAAACGGAATGTTTGTCTTGACGCCGCGAATGCGAAATTCCCGCAGGGAGCGGTGCATGCGCTGCAGGGCGATGGGGAAGGTTTGGCCCGAGGTGGTGACCTTGACCAGCAATGAATCGTAAAATGGCGTGATGACGCTGCCAGTCGTTCCCATGCCGGAATCCAGACGCACGCCGAATCCCGCCGCGCTGCGATAGGTGACAATCTTGCCGTAGTTCGGCGTGAATTTGTTCGCGGGATCCTCGGTGGTGATTCGGCACTGCACGGCAAAGCCGTTGCGCGGGATGTTCGCCTGCTGCGGAAGATCGAGGCCGGGTCCGTGCAGATGCGCTCCGGCAGCCACGAGAATTTGCGAACGCACCAGATCAATGCCGGTGATTTGCTCGGTGACGGTGTGCTCGACCTGAATGCGCGGATTCATCTCGATGAAGAACCATTCGCGCCGCCCCGCATCGTAGAGAAATTCAACCGTTCCCGCGTTGTTGTAGCCGATGCGGCGGGCGATTTTGACAGCGGCCTCGCAGAGGGCGGTGCGAATGTCGTCGGGCAGTCCGATGGATGGCGCGACTTCCACGACCTTTTGGTGTCGGCGCTGCACGGAACAGTCACGCTCGTGCAAGTGAAGCGCATTCCCGTGTGAATCCCCGAGAATTTGAACTTCGATGTGCTTGGCTTTGGAAATGTACTTTTCAAGAAACACCGCCGGGTTTCCAAAGGCGCGTCCCGCCTCGTTGCGGGCCTCGTCAAGCAACGCCGGCAAATCCTGCTCCTTGCGAACGATGCGCATTCCGCGCCCGCCGCCGCCAAAGGCCGCCTTGATGATGAGCGGAAAACCGATTTGCCGCGCCATTCGCAGGGCCTCGTTACGATCATCAATCGGCTCCTCCGTGCCTGGCAGCACCGGCACACCGGCTTCGACAGCCGCCGTGCGCGCCGCCGTTTTGTCGCCCATCATTTCCAACAACTCCGGACGCGGCCCCACAAATGTGATGCCCGCCGCGTCGCAGGCTTTGGCAAATTCCGCGTTCTCCGCCAGAAATCCGTATCCAGGATGAATCATGTCAGCACCCCGGTCACGGGCGAGCCCTATGATTCCTTCAATGTCCAAATACGCCCCGACAGGTCCCTTCCCGCGCCCAATCACATAGGCTTCATCCGCCTTGAAACGATGAATGGAAAAACGATCTTCATCCGCATAAACGGCGATCGTCCGCATGTCGAGTTCGTTGGCCGCGCGGAAGACGCGGATGGCGATTTCGCTGCGGTTGGCAACCAAAAGGGTGCGTCCGGCGACGCTGAGAATGTTTTGCTGACGGTTTGCGGAGCGCGGCGTTTTTGACATGTTGTGTTCCTTTGTAGAAAACGATTCGCCCGATGGCAACAGCGCACCCAAAACAAAACCCCGCGGACCTTGCGGCACCGCGGGGCTGTGCTGTTGAATTTACGGTCAGTAGGCGGCCTGCGCGCCCTTGATGTTGCGCTTGCCAATCCAGGGCATGAGCCCGCGCAAACGCGTGCCGGTTTTTTCAATCGGATGCTTCTCACCCTTTTGAAGCAGGGCCTTGTATTTTTTGCGTCCCCGCTTGTCCTCGGCGATCCATTGACGGGCGAACTTGCCCGACTGAACATCCTTGAGCGCGACCTTCATGCGCTTTTTGACGCTGGAATCAATGATCTTCGGGCCGACCGAGACGTCGCCCCATTTCGCGGTGTCGGAAATGCTGAAGCGCATGCCGGCGATTCCCGACTCATTCATGAGATCCACGATGAGCTTGAGCTCGTGGAGGCATTCAAAATAGGCCATCTCCGGCTGATAACCGGCCTCGACCAATGTTTCAAATCCGGCCTGCACAAGCGCGGAAACGCCTCCGCACAGCACCGTTTGTTCGCCGAACAGATCAGTTTCGGTTTCTTCCTTAAACGTCGTCTCGATTACTCCGGCGCGCGTTCCGCCAATGCCCTTGGCCCAGGCTAGGGCGGTTTTCTTCGCCTGCTTGCTGGGATTTTGATGAACGGCGATGAGCGCGGGCACGCCTTTGCCTTCGAGAAATTGACGCCGGACAATATGTCCCGGCCCCTTGGGCGCGACCATGATGACGTCCACATCCTTCGGCGGATTCACCGTCTTGAAATGAATGGCGAAGCCGTGGCTGAAAAGGAGTGTCTTCCCCTTGGTGAGATAAGGAGCGACATCCTTCTTGTAAACATCCGCCGTCTTCGTGTCGGGGACAGCCAGGAAAATAATGTCCGCCTTCTTCACCGCCGCCGCCGTGTCCATGACGGCAAAGCCTTTTTTCTTCGCCACCTCGCGACTTTTGCTGCCCGGATAAAGGCCGATGATGACCTTGACTCCGCTGTCCTTGAGGTTGAGGGCGTGGGCGTGCCCTTGTGAACCGAAGCCGATGACGGCGACCGTCTTGCCCTTCAACTGCTTGAGGTCGGCGTCCTTGTCTGTGTGTATTTTTGCTGCCATGGGAAATTGTGTGTGAAATTAATCGTCCGACGCGCGGGATAGCGCGACCTTGCCGGTGCGGGTCATTTCGGTAATGCCGAAATTTTGAATCAATTCGATGAATTTTGTCACCTTGTTTTCGTCCCCGGTGATTTCAATGACGAGCGAATCCATTTGCATGTCCACAATTTTGGCGCGGAAAATTCCGCAAATTTGCAAAACCTCCGGGCGTGTTTGCGGCGTCACTTTCACGCGCATCAGCACCAACTCGCGATCCACAAATTGCTCCTCGCGAAAGTCGTCCACCTTGATGACATTGACCAGTTTATCCGTCTGTTTGGTCACCTGTTCGAGCACTTTGTCATCACCGCGCACCACGATGGTCATGCGCGAGAGCGAGGGATCCAGCGTCGGAGCGACATTGAGCGTGTCTATGTTGAATCCCCGACCGCTGAACATTCCGGCCACGCGGGTGAGCACGCCGAAACGGTTTTCCACAAGAATAGACAAGGTGTGTCGCATAAATCGAATCAAACACCTTCCCAAATTTTGCATGTTGCGTCAATCGCGGGAAAAACGCTCTCCGCCGCCCGATTGCATTTTTCACATGGGAGTTTGGGAAACTTGCCCCCGCGCCGCCATGTTTGCATGATGAGGGGATGGAAAAAGGTCCGCTTCAGTTTTTTGAAAAACTCATCAACACGCCGTCGCCGTCCGGTTTTGAATTGGAGGCGCAAAGGGTGTGGGCGGATTACGTCAAGCCACACTGCGACGCCTTTCGCTCGGATTCTTATGGCAATGCCTTTGCGCGAATTGGTGATGAGGCAGCGGGGCCGCATGTCGTCCTGACCGGACACATTGACGAACTTGGCTTCATGGTTTCCCACATTGGTGACGAAGGCTTTCTTTTTGTGCGGGGCATCGGCGGGATTGACCGTGCACTTTTTCGCGGTCAGCGGGTGCATGTTCACGGCGCCGACGGTCTGATTCAGGGCGTCACCGGTTCCCTGGCCATTCATTTGCAGGAGCCCGACGATCGCAAGAAGGTTCCCGAGTTGCACGAGATGTATGTGGACATTGGTGCGAAATCGAAGAAGGACGCAGCGAAACTTGTCAGGGTGGGGGATGCGATTACCTATGCGGATGGCTTTGAACGTTTGCAAAACAACCGCGTCGCCGCACGCGGCTGCGACAATCGCATCGGAGTGTGGTCGGCGGGTGAGGCGTTGCGGCGGCTCGCTTCAAATCGCCCCGCCGTGTGTGTGACGGCGATTTCCACGGTGCAGGAGGAAAACGGACTTTATGGAGCAACCATGGCGGGATACAGCGCAAAGCCCGATGTCGCGTTGATTGTGGACGTCACTCACGCCACGGATATTCCGAATTGTTCCAAACCCAAGCACGGAGACGTGCGCTTGGGCGACGGCCCGGTGATTTCCTTTGGAAGTTCAAATCATCCGGTCGTTGTTCAGCGTCTCCTCGACGTGGCGGCGAAGGAGGGGATTCCCGTTCAGCGCGAGGCCAATCCGCGCCATACGGGAACCGATGCTGACGCCTTTTTTCTCCAGCGCGGCGGCGTTCCCACAGCATCCCTCGGTTTGCCGAATCGTTACATGCACTCACCGGTTGAGGTGATTGACTTGGCTGACCTCGAGGCCATGGCCCAATTGCTGACCGCCTTTTGTCGCTCGGTGACTCCGGGCGAATCCTTTTACGCCAAACTTTAACTCCGCATTTTTATGAACAAACACGTCTCGGACTTCATTCGTCATCATTACCGCCACTTCAACGCCGCCGCTCTTGTGGATGCGGCTGACGCCTATTCTCGCCACCTCGACAACGGTGGGAAAATGCTTGTTTCCCTCGCCGGAGCCATGAGCACGGCGGAGCTTGGACTTTCACTGGCCGAAATGATTCGCCGTGACAAGGTGCAAATCATTTCCTGCACCGGCGCGAATCTCGAAGAGGACATTTTTAATCTCGTGGCACACGATTATTACGAGCGCGTTCCGCATTACCGCGATTTGACGCCGTCCGACGAACAGCAGTTGCTTGACCGCCACATGAATCGCGTTACGGACACCTGCATCCCGGAGATGGAGGCCATGCGGCGTCTGGAGGGTGCGGTGCTGGAGCAGTGGATGGCTGCCGATGCAGCGGGCGAACGGTATTTTCCGCACGAATTTTTCTATCGTGTTTTAAAGTCCGGGGCGCTGGAAAAATATTATCAGATTGATCCAAAGAATTCGTGGATGCTCGCCGCGATGGAAAAAAATCTGCCGATCATTGTGCCCGGCTGGGAGGATTCCACCCTCGGCAACATGTATGCCTCGCACGTCATTACCGGCGAAATCAAAAACGTCCACACCGTGCGCACCGGCATTGAGTACATGATGACACTTGCCGACTGGTATCAAAAAACTTCGCCCACATCATCCGTCGGCTTTTTCCAAATTGGCGGCGGCATTGCCGGAGATTTTCCAATCTGCGTCGTCCCCATGTTGCATCAGGATCTTCAGCTTCCGGATATTCCGGTCTGGGGCTATTTTTGTCAGATCAGCGATTCCACCACGAGTTACGGCTCCTATTCCGGAGCGGTTCCGAATGAAAAAATCACCTGGGGAAAACTGGCGGCGGACACGCCGAAATTCATTGTGGAATCCGATGCGACGATTGTCGTGCCATTGATGTTTGCACTGATTCTTGGGTGGTAAAAAAGCGCGGCGATTGCTGTCGCTTTGAGGACAAACATGGACGGCCCGACAAAACAGGGAACGGCGACAAAGGTGCTGCTCGCGTTGAGCGTTTCCCATTTGCTCAACGACACAATCCAGTCGCTGTTGCCCTCGATTTATCCGATGCTGAAGGATTCGTTCCAACTCAGCTTCGCGCAAATTGGCTTCATCACCCTGGCTTATCAGTCCACGGCTTCGCTGCTGCAGCCGGTCGTCGGGGTTTATACAGATCGAAAACCCAAACCGTATTCTCTCGTGATCGGCATGGGATTTACTTTGGTGGGGATTGTGACCGTGGCGTTCGCGCCGAGTTTTTACGCACTGCTTTTTGCGGCAGCGCTCGTCGGAGCCGGATCGTCAGTCTTTCATCCCGAAGCGTCCCGCGTGGCGCACATGGCGGCCGGGCATCGGCGCGGATTTGCTCAAGCCTTGTTTCAAGTCGGCGGCAACTTTGGCACATCGCTCGGCCCCCTGATGGCTGCGTGGTTCATTGTTCCGCATGGTCAGACTTCCATTGCGTGGTTTGGCGTTCTCGCCTTGGCGGGAATTTTCATTCTGGAGCGCGTGGGACGTTGGTATTCCGCCAACATGGCGCGAACGCATGTTCACGCCGCGCGAGCCTCATCTGCCCCCGTGCTGCCGCGTCGAAAAACGGCCCTCGTGGTCGTTGTGTTGCTGACCCTCGTTTTTTCCAAATATTTTTATCTGGTCAGCCTCACAAGCTATTACACCTTTTATCTGATTCATCGTTTTGGTGTTTCCGTCCAGGCATCGCAGCTTTATTTGTTTTTGTTCCTGTTTGCGGTGGCGGCCGGGACGATTTTGGGTGGGCCGTTGGGCGACAGATTTGGACGCAAATATGTCATTTGGCTCTCCATTCTCGGCGTTGCCCCGTTCACCCTCATTTTGCCGCATGTCGGCCTGATGGCCACCGCCCTGCTCAGTGTGGTGATCGGAGTGATTCTGGCTTCGGCGTTTTCGGCGATCCTGGTTTATGCCCAGGAGCTTCTTCCGGGAAATGTCGGACTGGTTTCGGGAATGTTTTTCGGTTTTGCCTTTGGCATCAGCGGCATTGCAGCTTCCGTGCTCGGATTTTTGGCGGATCGCATCGGCATCGAAGGCGTGTTCGCCCTATGCGCCTACCTGCCGCTCCTGGGCATCGTCACCGTCTTCCTGCCAAACCTGCGGAAGCAAAGATAAAGGCGGTCGTCAAAGACATCATAAAAAAATCCCGCCCTGCGGGGTGCGCAGGGCGGGACAAACGGGAGGGAAATCCCGGTTTAATTGAGGGCTGCCTGGGCTGCGGCCAAACGCGCGATGGGCACGCGGAATGGGGAGCAGCTTACGTAATCAAGTCCGATTTCGTGACAGAAGGTGACGCTGGCCGGATCGCCTCCGTGCTCTCCGCAAATGCCCAGTTTGAGCTTTTTGCGGGTTTTGCGTCCGAGTTCGGTTGCAATTTGCATGAGCTTGCCGACGCCAACGGTGTCCACGCTGGCGAAGGGGTTGGCTTTGACGATTTCCAATTCCTGATAGCGCGGCAGGAAGCCGCCGGAGTCGTCGCGGCTCATTCCCAGGGCGGTTTGCGTGAGGTCGTTGGTGCCGAAGCTGAAAAATTCGGCATCCTCGGCCATTTGATCGGCAACCAGCGCAGCGCGTGGAATTTCAATCATCGTTCCCACCATATAGCGGAACTTCGTGCCTTTTTCCTTGGCAACTTCTGCCGCCACGCGGTGAACGAGGTCAATCTGCTGCTTGAGTTCGCTGGCGAATCCGGCGAGCGGAATCATGACTTCGGGATGAACCTTAATGCCCTTTTTCTGCACTTCGGCAGCGGCTTCGAAGATGGCGCGGACCTGCATTTCGGAAATTTCCGGATAGCTGATGCCCAGGCGGCAGCCACGGTGACCGAGCATGGGATTGAACTCGTGCAGCTCTCGCACCCGCTTGGCCACGAGATCCGCGCTGATGCCGAGTTTGTCCGCCAGGTTGTTCTGCTGTGTGTGATCGTGCGGCAGGAATTCATGCAGCGGCGGATCGAGCAGGCGGATGGTTGCCGGCAGGCCGTTGAGGGCCTTGAAGATGCCAATGAAATCCTGACGTTGATAAGGCAGGAGTTTTGCCAAAGCTTCCTGACGATCCTCCTTTTTCTCCGCGAGAATCATCTGACGCACGGCATCAATACGCTCGCCTTCGAAGAACATGTGCTCCGTGCGGCAGAGGCCGATGCCTGTGGCGCCGAAGGCCACCGCATTGGCGGCTTGATCCGGCGTGTCGGCATTGGTGCGCACCGTCAGGCGCGCGGCCTTGTTGCACCATGTCATGAGCTGCTCAAAGTCGCGGTAAATCGCACTCTTTGCGGGTTTGAGGGTCTTGTTGACCAGAACCTGAATGATTTCCGACGGGGCGGTCTTGATTTGGCCGTCATAGACTTCGCCGCGCGTGCCATCAATGGACAGATAATCTCCCTCATTGTACGTATGGTCGCCCACGGTGAGGGTCTTTTTCCGATAGTCAATTTGAAGTGCAGAAGCGCCGCAGACGCAGACCTTGCCCATTTGGCGGGCGACGAGGGCTGCGTGGGAGCTGACGCCACCGCGTGCGGTGAGGATGCCTTCGGCGGCGATCATGCCGCGCAGATCCTCGGGTGAGGTTTCCACGCGGACGAGCAGGACTTTTTCCCCGGCGTCCGCCGCTTCGACGCAGCGTTCGGCGTTGAAATAAATGCGTCCGGAGGCCGCGCCGGGGCCGGCGGGGAGGCCTTTGGCGATGACTTTGGCATCCTTGACAGCATCGCGGTCAAAAATCGGTGCCAGCACTTGGTCGAGCTGTTCCGCCGGGACGCGCTTCACGGCGGTTTTCCAGTCAATGAGCCGTTCCTTGACCATGTCGCAGGCGATTTTAACCGCCGCAAAACCGGTGCGTTTGCCATTGCGCGTTTGCAGCATGTAGAGCGTTCCGTCTTCGACGGTGAACTCGAAGTCCTGCATGTCCTTGAAGTGATTTTCGAGGATTTTTTGCACCTTGAGCAACTGCTTGTAGGCGGCGGGAAGTTGGGTGGCCATGTCCGAGACGGGATCGGGGGTTCGGACGCCGGCAACGACGTCTTCGCCCTGGGCGTTGACGAGAAATTCGCCGTAGAGAACCTTGACGCCGGCTGCCGGATCGCGGGTAAAGGCGACGCCGGAGCCGCTGGTTTCACCCATGTTGCCGAAGACCATGGCCTGGACGTTCACCGCCGTTCCCCATTCGTGCGGGATGTTGTATTTGCGGCGATAGACGATGGCGCGTTCATTGTTCCAGGAGCCGAAAACGGCGCCAACCGCACCGAGCAACTGCTGGCGCGGATCGTTGGGAAAGGTTTTGCCCGTGCGTTCCTTCACGAGAGCCTTGAAGCGGCGCACCAGTTCCTTGAGAGCGCTGGCATCCAACGCCGTGTCGCTCACATGTGAATCACCGGGGAAAAGCTCGGCCTTGAGGCCTTCGATGACGGTCTCAAACGGCTCGTGATCCTCGCCCGGACGTGTTTGCACGCCCATGACAACGTCGCCGTACATTTGGATGAAGCGGCGGTAGCAATCGTAGGCAAAGCGTTCGTTGCCGGATTTGCGGGCCAGCCCTTCGACGGTTGTGTCGTTGAGGCCGAGGTTGAGGATGGTGTCCATCATTCCCGGCATCGAGTCGCGGGCGCCGGAGCGAACGGCGACAAGCAGCGGGTTGTTCGGATCACCGAGTTTTTTGCCCATGGATTTTTCCATTTTGGCAACAGCGGCGAAAATTTGATCTTCGAGCTGCTTGGGGTAGGTGCGCTTGTGATCGTAATAGTAGGTGCAGACTTCGGTGCTGATGGTGAATCCGCAGGGCACGGGAAGGCCGATGCGCGTCATTTCCGCAAGATTTGCCCCCTTGCCGCCCAAAAGGGCTTTCATTTTTCCATCGCCGTCCGCTTTCCCGTCTCCGAAATAATAGACGTATTTGTTTTTCGCTCCGGCTGATGATTTTGATTTCTTGGCAACTTTTTTCTTGGACGGTTTACTCATGTATATTGGTTTAGGAACGGGTAGTATGATCTGAAAGGCGTTGCGCTGTCAAAATCAACCCGCCTTTATCCGCCGCAAACTTCGCGCAAACCGGCGCGCAGGGCACCGACGGCTTGTGTCAATTCCTCTTCCGTAAAGCAAAGTGGAGGCATGAGAACCAGGGTGTCGCCGACCGGGCGTGTGAGTAGTCCGTGGCGTCGCGCCGCTTCGCAAACGCGCGCGCCCGTTCGTTTTTGCCAGGGATAGGGAACGCCTTTTTTGGTCATGACATCAATTCCCGCGATGAATCCGCATTGCCGCACATCGCCAACGTGCGGCTCGTTGTCCGCCATGTCCCGCAGGAGTTCGCCCAGAAGGACAATTTTCGGCTGCAATGCTTCGAGTGTGTTTTCCGTTTCGAAAATTTCGAGACTGGCCAGGGCCGCCGCGCAGCCAAGAGGATTGCCGCAATAGCTGTGGCCGTAAAAAAGCGTTTTCATTTCCGCATAGTCGCCGAGAAAGGCGGAGAACACTTTTTCCGAGGTCAGAGTTGCCGCGAGGGGGATTGTTCCGCCCGTGAGTCCTTTGGCGAGTGCGATGAAATCGGGAATGACTTCCTCATGTTCGCAGGCAAACATTTTTCCGGTGCGCCCGAAGCCGGTCATGACTTCGTCGAGGATCAAAAATACGTCGTGTCGGTCGCACCATTCGCGCAGTGTGCGCAGCAGGCCGGGCGGATGAAGTCGCATTCCGGCGGCACCTTGTATGAGCGGTTCAATGATGATTCCCGCCAGGGAACGGATTGTCTCGGCATCCAGCGCCGCCAGATCGTTTTCCGTTGCGATTCGCATCACGGGAAAACTGAGTGATGTGAAACGTCCGTGAAACATCTCGATGCCTCCGAGGCTCGCCGCTCCCGCCGTGTCGCCATGGTAGGCACCTTGAAAAGCGGCGAATCGGCATTTTTCCGGGCGGCCTTCGAGCTGATTGTATTGCACCGCCATTTTCAGAGCCACTTCGATGGCGGTGGATCCATTGTCGGTAAAAAAAACGCGGGGCAAGGAACCGGGTGGAAATAGCGCCGTCAGTTTTTTCGCCAGCCGCACGGCGGGTTCATTGGTCAGCCCGAGAAAGGAGCTGTGCGCGAGTCGGGCCGCCTGATTTTGGATGGCTTGGACAATTTTTGGATGCGCATGGCCGTGGATGTTGGTCCAGATCGAACTGTTGCCGTCGAGGTAAGTGTGTCCGTCGGCATCCGTGAGGACGCTGCCGCGTCCGCCCACAATCACCAGCGGCTCGTATTCCGGCGCATTCCAATCGCGCATTTGCGTGAAGGGATGCCACACATGCGCCTTGTCCAGTGCGCGGAGTTCTTCGGAAGTCATGGTTTCAATTTTTCGCTCCGACGGGAATTGGCGGGAGAACGGTCTCCTGCTCCGCGCAGAGGATGCTGATGGCGGGATTTTCCAGTGCGGCTGCAACGGTGGATATGGCGAGTTCGGGGGTGTTGCAGTCGCGGCTGAGGTGGCCGAGAACGACGTGGGTGAGGGCGGCGGTGAGGGAGCGGCGAACAAGCTCCCCGGCGGCGCGGTTGGAGAGATGGCCGTGCGGGGAGAGGATGCGTTGTTTGATGGAAAACGGACGTTTTGAGTCCGCCTGCAGCATTTGTTCGTCGTGGTTGGCTTCGATAAAAAGACAGTTCACGCCGGACACGTGGTGAACGACGGAGTGGTTGGCGTGACCGAGGTCGGTAATGACGCCGAGGGACGCCGTTTCGCTGCGGATGGTGAATCCCACCGGATCGGCGGCGTCATGCGGCACGGAAAATGCGGTGATTTCCAGCGAAGCAATGGAAAAGGCGCCGCCGGTCGCAAAAAGTCGCCAGTCGCAGGAAGTGTAACGCGCGTCCTGTCCGCGCAATTCCTCGGCTGTCAGACGCGTGCCATAGACAGGGCAGCGGAGGTGACGGAGAAGCACGGGAAGTCCGCCGGCGTGATCCCCGTGCTCGTGGGTAAGAAGAACGGCGTCAATCTCCGACGGGGCAATGTTTGCCGCCGTCAGTCGGGCGAGAATTTTTTTTGCGCTCAGCCCCGCGTCGAGAAGCAGGGTGACGCCTTTGGAGCGGACGATGGCCGCATTTCCATTGCTTCCGCTTCCGAGAATGATCAGTTCCACGCGGCGCATGGTATGCCGGATGCCGTTTGCGGGCAAACATCGCGCATCAATTCCGGCGAAAATTTATCCTGAATTCTTTGGATGTTCGCCAAGGCGGGGGGCGATGGGGTAATGATGGTGACATGCGTGAATACCATCGGCTTTTGGAGCTGGTCATGAATGAGGGGCGGGTGCGGGGGGATCGCACCGGAACCGGAACCATCGGCGTTTTTGGTGCGCAGGCGCGGTTTGATTTGCAGGAGGGATTTCCACTTGTGACGACCAAGAAGGTTCATTTGCGATCCATTATTCACGAGCTGCTTTGGTTTTTGCGCGGGGA
>JACTMZ010000091.1 GCA_014584375.1 Verrucomicrobiota bacterium
CGCCTGCTTTATTCAATCCGTGGAGGACAACATGGAAAGCATCATGGATTTGGCCAAGAGCGAGGCCATGCTTTTCAAATACGGCAGCGGCACCGGCAGCGATCTGTCCACCCTGCGCTCCACACGCGAAAAACTCAGCGGCGGCGGACGCCCCAGCGGCCCGCTGTCCTTTCTCAAGGTCTATGATCAGGTGGCCAGCGTAGTGAAAAGCGGAGGGAAAACCCGTCGCGCCGCCAAAATGAACACCCTCAAGGACAGTCATCCCGACATCGAGGAGTTTATCGAAGCCAAAATGGCCGAGGAAAAAAAGGCCTGGGCGCTTATCGAACAGGGCTACGACGGATCGTTCAACGGCGAAGCCTATGGCTCGGTGATGTACCAAAACGAAAACCTCACCGTGCGCGTCTCCGATGAATTCATGCAGGCTGCGCTCGATGGACGCGAATGGACGACCATCCGCGTCACCGACGGCAAACCCTGCGAGAAAAAGGACGCCCGCTCCCTGCTGCACAAAATCGCCGAAGGAACGCATGTCTGCGGCGATCCCGGCATGCAGTTCGACACCACCATCCACAAATGGCACACCTGCAAGGGAACCGCGCGGCAAAATTCCACCAACCCCTGCTCGGAATACCTCTTCCTCGACAACACGGCCTGCAACCTCGCCTCGCTCAACCTCATGAAATTTAAAAATGAGGACGGCTCCTTCAATGTGGAAAAATTCAAGGCGGCCGTGCGCATTTTTATCACCGCGCAGGAAATTCTCGTGGACGCCGCCAGCTACCCGACCAAATCCATCGCGGAGAACAGTCACATTTTCCGCACCCTCGGCCTCGGCTACGCCAACCTCGGCGCCCTCATCATGAGCTACGGCCACGGCTATGACAGCCCGGAGGGCCGCGCGCTCGCCGGCGCAATCACCGCCGTCATGACCGGCCAGGCTTACGAACAAAGCGCCCGCATCGCCGCCATCACCGGGCCGTTCGCCGGCTACCACGATGCGCGCGCCTGCGACGTCCGCCAGCCACTTGCGCCGGACAACGTCGCCCCCATGCTGGAGGTCATTCAACTGCACCGCGACGCCGTCGAACAAATCGGGGAAAGCGGGGAATTTGAATTTCTACGCGACGAAGCCCGCCACGTGTGGGACGAAGCGCTGCGCCTCGGACGTCTCCACGGCTACCGCAACGCCCAGGTCACGGTGCTCGCACCCACCGGAACCATCGGCTTCCTCATGGACTGCGACACGACCGGCATCGAACCCGACATTGCCCTGGTCAAATACAAGCTCCTCGCCGGCGGCGGCATGCTCAAAATCGTCAATCAAACCGTCCGCCCCGCCCTGCACAAGCTCGGCTACGACGAGGCCGCCATTGAACGCATCGTGGCACATATTGACCGCTTCGACACCATCGAGGATGTCGAGGAGGATGGCAAAGTCGTCCGCAGCGGATTGAAAGCGGAACATGTCGGCGTTTTTGACTGCGCCTTCAAACCCATGCGCGGTCAACGCAGCTTGAGCTACCATGCGCACATTCGCATGATGGCCGCCGCCCAGCCCTTCCTTTCCGGCGCCATTTCCAAAACGGTCAATCTCCCCGAGCGCGCGACGGTGGAGGATATTATTGACACCTACGTCGAGGGCTGGAAGCTCGGGCTCAAGGCCATCGCCATTTATCGCGACGGCTCCAAACGCTCGGCTCCGGTGGTGACGGACAAAAAGAAGCACGGAACCGGCGGCATCGAGGCGGAGCTGGCGGACAAGGACGAGCTGGAATCCCGCATTGTCGAGCTGGAGGACGAACTTGGCGTTCTTCGCGCCAAAGCCAGTCAGCCGCTCCGTCAGCGCCTGCCCGACACGCGCCTGGCGCTCAATCACAAATTCGACATTGCCGGACACGAGGGCTACATCACCGTCGGTCTGTTTGAAAACGGACAGCCCGGCGAGCTGTTCATCCAAATGGCCAAGGAAGGAAGCACCATCGGTGGACTTATGGACACCGTGGCAACCCTCACCTCCATCTCGCTGCAATATGGCGTGCCGCTCGACAGCCTCGTCAAAAAATTCGCCTTCCAGCGCTTCGAGCCCAGCGGTTTCACAAAAAATCCCGACATTCGCAACGCCAGCAGCATCACTGACTACGTGTTTCGCTGGCTCGGCTGTCAATTTATCAAAGGCTACAAGGAGGCCACCGCACCCAACCGCACCCAGCCGGAGCTTCCCATGAAGGAAATTCCGGAGATGGAACGGCGCGCCGTGAACCGCCCGGTTACTGACCTGGCGCGCACCGGCGAGCGGGAGATTATTGACGTGATCACCCAAACGCAAAATTCCGAAGGCACACCAGCTCATGCCGTGGCCACCGCCACCCATGCCGAACGCATCCAGGGCGCCCTCGGCACCATGTACATGGACACCACCTGCTCCCATTGCGGCAGCAACAAGGTGATCCGTGCCGGCGCCTGCGGCGTCTGCACCGAATGCGGCACCAGCCAGGGATGCAGCTGACACTGCTCCATCCGATTAAAAAGTCCGGCGAATTCCACGTTCGCCGGACTTTTTGCGTTTTCCCAAAAACCCACCGCGCCCGTTGCAAAAGAAAAAAATGCAATGAGGCGCCATTTTTTTAGTCCGCCCGTTTCTTGACACTCCGTCCGCAGAACCGTAAGCAATAGGACTCCTTTATCCTCTCCCTGCGTGCATACCGACGACCAAGTCCTTGAAACTCTGCTGGATCAATTCCGCGTCACCAAACAGCAGGTTGTCGAGGCTCGGGAAAAACACCCCGGTGCCACGGCGCTCGATGCCCTCCTGGAGGAAAACATCCTCCATCCCCGCGACATCCACGAAGCCGTCGCCTATATTCACGGACTAAGCTTCACCGACCTCGCCGCCGAGGGCGTCATTGAACAAATCCGCGCCCTGCGCGAAACCATCCCCGGCGACGTGGCCCGACGTTTCCGCATTCTCCCCATCCAGCAAAACGACTACGGACTGCAGGTCGCCATCGGAGATCCGATGAATTTCGAGGCCTTCGACACGGTTCCGTTCAAACTCAAAATCGAAATCGAGTTTCTCTACGCCGATCCCGAAATGCTGGACAAGCTGCTTGCGGAAATTTATCCGCGACAGGATGGACTCGTCGCCGCCGGGACGGAGGAGGAAAAGGCCGGTGAAGCGGGCACTCAGGAGGATGCCGTCATCATCACCCTGGTGCAGGACTTCCTCGAAAAAGCGCAGGAAATGCGGGCGAGCGACATCCACCTGGAACCCGTAAGCGAAGGTTTCCGCGTCCGATTTCGTATTGATGGCGAACTCGAACTCTTCAAAATGCTGCCGCAGACGCTTCATGGCGCCATCATCAGCCGTCTGAAAATCATGACGGAAACAATGAGCATTGATGAAAAGCGCATGCCGCAGGACGGGCGCATCCAATGTCAAATCAAAGGCAAAGCCCTCGACCTCCGCGTTTCCACCATCCCCACCTCACAGGGCGAATCGGTCGTCATGCGCCTGCTCGATCAGTCCACCCTCTCCATCACCCTCCCCGACCTCGGCTTCATGAGCGATGACCAGGAATACTTCCGCGGACTCATCAAAATGGCCGACGGCATCATCCTGGTGACAGGCCCCACGGGATCGGGAAAAACAACAACCCTTTACGCGTGCCTTCAGGAAATCAATGACGAAAGCCGCAAAATCATCACCGTTGAAGATCCGATCGAATACGTCATGCCCGGCGTCAATCAGGTTCACGTCAAGTCGGACATCGGAATGACATTTGCCCGTGCCCTGCGCTCCATTCTCCGCCAGGCGCCCAATGTCATCATGATCGGTGAAATTCGCGACCTCGAAACAGCGGGCATCGCCATCAACGCCTCCCTCACCGGGCACCTGGTGCTCTCCACCCTGCACACCAATGACGCCCCGAGCGCCATTGCGCGAATGATTGATATCGGCGTCAAACCGTTTCTTGTCTCCAGCGCCGTGCGTGCCGTAATGGCCCAGCGCCTTTGCCGCCGCCTCTGCAAATGCAAGGAACCCAGCACACTCACCGAGGCGGAAATCACCTCCCTGGGCATTGATTCCACCGCCCTGGCCGAAGCCACTTTCTACAAACCCAAGGGCTGCGAACGCTGCCGCTTTACCGGATACCGCGGACGCCTCGGCATTTTCGAAATTTTTAAAATTGATGACGAAATGCGCCAAATGATCAATAAAATGGGCGCCGGTGAGGATCGCTCGGAACAGGTCAGCACCGTGCAACTGCGCAAACGTGCGCGCGAACAGGGCATGCGAACCCTGCGCGAGGACGGATTCCAAAAGGTCTTCGCCGGACTGACGACTTTTGACGAGGTTCTCGCCGTAACCATGGGAGATGCCGACTGACATGGATCCAAACATCGTCATCACCACTCTTGCCGATCAGGGCGCCATTCCTCACGAACACACCGAGGAACTCTTGCAGGCCGTACTGGCCAGCGGACGTGCCCCGGAGGATTTCCTCATCAACGAAGGCCATATTGACGAACATGCGTTTTATCAGGCCATCGCCAATTCCATCGGAGCAAACTACATTGACCTGTCCGACTTCGAATTGGACAACCGCCTTCGGGACAGAATTCCCGTGGGGCTCGCCCGCCTGCACCGCGCCCTTCCCGTGGCGGAGGTTGACGGAACTCTTTACGTCGCCCTTAGCGATCCTCTGGATATTGAAAAATTGGCCGAACTGCGTTTCGCCCTCAATGAAAACATCCAGATCAGCGTCGCCGCCGTGCCCTATATCGAGGAACTCATCTCCCGGTATTATGAATCGGTGGACTATGCCACCGAGGGCTTTTCCGCACTGACCCAAAAGGAGCTGCGTGAAAAACTCAACGAGCTTTCCGCCCGCGCCGCCGGCGATCTTTCCGATGACGAACGCGCACAATACGTCACCGAAATCATAGACAACCTCATTGACATCGGCATCAAGGCCAAGGCCAGCGACATTCACTTCGAG
>JACTMZ010000137.1 GCA_014584375.1 Verrucomicrobiota bacterium
GCGGATATCGGAACAGTCCCCGCACAAACAGGCTGATGTTGAGGAAAAAACTGTGCCACTGATGCAAAAATGGACGCCGTGATCCCATGAGATAGCCCATCACAACGCCGTCACGTTCGAGCACAAAACACGATTCGGGCTCCCAGTCGGTATAAAAACTCGTCAGATAATCAGCAAAAAGCTCCCGATCCTCAAAGACCGGGTCAATGGCCTTGCCGAGATAACCCGTCTCACAACACAGACGGCGCACGACGCTGCGGTCGGCTCTGCGGTAAGGCCTGACGCTGACATCATGGCTCATCACAAAGGGGCAAATTTAGGCTCCCGCAACATTTCCGTAAACGTCAAAAAGTCGCGCAAACACACAATCCCAATCGTATGCCTTTCGGACGTATGTCGCGGCTTTTACGCCGTCCGCCGCCGTATCCCGCCTTGCCATGCGACGAATGGCGGCAGCCAACGCTTCCGGCGAGTTTTCATGCGCCCAATGATTTTGATCGGTGAAAATAATGCGATCCATGTAGCTGCCCCGGATGCCGACAACGGGAGTTCCGCACGCCTGACTTTCGAGCGTCACGAGACCGAATGTTTCTTGTACGCCCGGATGCACAAACAAATCGGCTGCGCGATAAAGCCGTGCCAATTGCCGTCCGTCGGTCTGATACGGCAGCCGCCGGGCATTGGCGCAATTTTTGCACAGGGCGTCGAGATGCCGTCGCTCGGGGCCGTCGCCCGTGACGAGGAGTGTGTAGCGATTTCCTTCCGGCTCGGATGCAAGCAGGGAAAAGGCGTCAAACAGGGTCGTGACATTTTTTTCCGACGAAAGTCGCCCGACATAGAGAAGCAGAATGTCGCCCTCGGGAATGTTCAGCGTCCGCCGCATTTCGGCGCGTTCCTCCGCTCCTGCGCTGGGATGAAAAATTTGCGTGTCCACACCCAGTTCTCCCAGCACGGTGTTTTGGACTCCCCATGATTGCAAAACACCGGCCAGCGCGGGCGAGGGAACGATGGTGGCCGCAAAGCGACTGTACAGCTCGCGCACATAACGCTGTGCAACATCACGCGTGATTTCCACGGCAATGGGACCAAAAAATTTTCCTATGGTGCGCAAATAGGCCTCGGGGAAATGCGAGTGATAAAAGCCGACGACGGGAATGTGCAGCGCGTCTCCGGAGGCCAGTGCCTTCCATGCCACCTGATAGGGATCGCCGGATTCAATCACATCGGGGCGCTCGCGTTCGAGGATCTCCTCGATGGCCGAAAGATTGAGCATCGCCCGATAGCGCGCCGTGCGGGAAACAAGGGGCGAACGAATGGTGTACACGCGGGACAAATCCTCCTCCCGGCATTCCGTGCGCTCTCCGGGAATAATCAGAACATGCCGATCGTCCGGTCGCCGTCGCCGCATCCAGGCGACCTTTTCCGAAATGTAGCGTTTTACCCCACCGCTGACGGGTGAATAAAATTGGGTGAGGTCACAGATTTTCATGACTGTGACTCAGGCCTGACGGGAGAAAAATGCCTCGCCTTTTCTGCCATCAATGAAAACGGATTTTTCCATCGGCGTTCATTGCGCCCTATTCCCGCCCGGCAAGGTAGCGTTCGGCTTCGATGGCTGCCGCGCAGCCCTGACCGGCGGCAGTGATGGCCTGACGATAAACATGATCCGCCACATCGCCCGCCGCAAAAACTCCGGGAACATTGGTGCGGGTGCCGCCATGCTGAACAAGGTAGCCGTTTTCATCCATGTCGAGTTTGCCTCGGAACGGCGCTGTGTTGGGCGTGTGGCCGATGGCCACAAAAACACAATTTACGGCGAGTTCTTCCCGTGCGCCGCTTTGAGTGTCCTCCAGCACAATGCCTCGAACGTTTCCTTCCCCGTCCTCAAGGTATGCGACGGGTTTGCGATTCCACAGCGGTGCAATTTTGGGATGTGCCAGCGCGCGGTCAGCCATGATTTTTGACGCACGCAGCGTGTCGCGGCGATGAATTAGGAAAACTTGCGAGGCAAATCGCGTGAGAAAAATGGCCTCTTCGCAGGCCGAGTCACCGCCGCCAATCACACACACGGGAACATCGCGATAAAATGCGCCATCGCATGTGGCGCAGGAGGTGAGACCATGACCGACAAGCCGCGCTTCGTTTTCCAGCCCCAACCACCTTGCCGCCGCACCGCTGGCCACAATAAGCGTCTCAGTCTCCAGCCATTGACCGTCAATCTTTACGCGATGCCGCTCGCCGCCGGACTCGAAATCCTCCAGGGTTCCATACTGAAAGCGTGCCCCGAATTTCTCCGCCTGTGCGTGCATGCGCATGATGAGATCCGGGCCATCCACCCCGTCGGGAAATCCGGGAAAATTTTCCACCTCGGTCGTGGTGGTGAGCTGTCCGCCGGGCTGCCGCCCTTCCAAAACCAAGGGCGAGAGCTGTGCGCGCGCCGTATAAATGGCCGCCGTAAGACCCGCGCACCCCGTGCCGACGATGATGACTTTTTCCATGACGCGGCAAGGCTAGCCGAATTCCAGCGGACAGGCCAAGCGGGTTTAACCAATGGCGTCTCGGTATTTCATTTTTTCTTGAAGTTCATGAAAATTGAGGCAATGTGATTTTCATGGTGGCAGAAACCCAGACTGTGGCGCCACGCGCACAGAAAAAGCCTTCCTTGAGCGATCTGGAGGTGGAGGCAATTGAGATGTTCATCAATTTTCTGCGGCTTATCGGTCTGCCAAAATCCGTCGGGGAAATTTACGGTCTCCTTTTTGTGGCATCACGCCCCATGGCGATGGACGCCATTATGGAGCGGCTTGGCATCAGTCTCGGCGCGGCCAGTCAGGGCCTCAAACTGCTTCGCACCCTTGGCGCCGTCCGTGTGGTTTATGAACGCGGGGATCGCCGGGATCATTATGTGGCGGATCTTGAGATCAGCCGCTTTGCCACGGTTTTCATAAAGGACGAACTGCAGCCCCGCATGGAAATGGCCAATGAGCGTGTTCGTCGGATGGAGGAATGCCTGGCCGAACTCCCCGCCAAGGAGCGCCGCGCTACTCGTCAGCGGATTGAGCGCCTCAAGCACTGGCTCGACAAGGGGCAGAAAATGCTCCCCTGGGTCCTGCGTTTTATGAAGCTTTAGGAAAGTCAAATTTTGTCATCCGCCTCCCCCGACGGACGGATGTCACAGAACAAAATGTCGGAACAAAATCAGAAAATCAGCACCGGTCTCGCGAAAAAAAGCGCGAATGACCAAGGGCGGCAGCCTGCCCATATTCAAGAAGCGGAGAGGATCCAGCAGGAGCTTATCCGCAAGATGTCTCCGGCGCGGCGCCTCGAGATCGCTCGCGAGATGTATGAGACGGCGTGGAAAATCAAGGAGGGTGGGCTTCGGGCGCAGCACCCCGATTGGTCTGAATCGGAAATCGCCGCAAAGCTTCGGCGCATTTTTATCACGGGCTATGCAGGGGCCTGAAATCATCACAAGCCGACTTGAGGAGGCCGGAATCGCCTATTGCATCGTAGGAGGGCTGGCGTCCATTGCCTATGGGCGGCCTCGCCTTACGCTTGATGCCGACTTGGTTCTGGTACTGGAACCTCAGCAGGTGGAGCGGTTGATCCAGATCTTTCCGGAGAGAGATTTTTACCTGCCTCCTGCAACGGTCTTGCATACCGAGTTGCAGCGGGAAACGAGAGGGCATTTCAATATTATTCATCAACACAGCGCCCTGCGTGCCGACTGCTACCTTGCCGGCACGAGCGAACTTGCGCACTGGGAGATGAAAAACCGTCGGCGACTGCCAATGGGTTCCGGTGAGGCATGGTTTGCCCCGCCTGAATCGGTCATCGTGCATAAGCTAATCTTCTTTCGTGAAGGCGGCTCACAGAAGCACCTCGACGATATTCGCGCCATGCTGTCGGGAGGCCATTCCGTTCGCAATGACACCTTGCTGGCGTGGGTGGACAAACTTGGCCTCCGGGACGAATGGAAGTCCGTAGAGTTTCCTGGCAATCCCTCTGAAGCCTGAGCGGTTAGAAGCGTATTTTTAATGAGCACCACGACCCAAGATCAAAAATGGACGGCGGTTATTTCGTCTGAGCACAGGTTGTTTCATATTCCGTGGCGGGAAATATGGGATTATCGGGAATTGGTGTTCCGTTTGGTGCATCGTGATTTTATTTCACGGTATAAGCAGACGGTTTTGGGGTCGGCCTGGTATGTTATCCAACCGCTCTTTACCAGTCTGATGTTCACCCTGGTTTTCAACAAAATCGCCGGGATTTCGACCGGGGAGATCCCGCCCATGCTGTTCTTTTTGGCCGGCACGGTGTGTTGGGGCTATTTCAACAGTTGTGTCACCAATACGGCGACGACATTCATTTCAAACAGTTCGCTTTTTGATAAGGTCTATTTTCCGCGTCTTGTTGTGCCTCTTTCGCAGCTGATTGTGAATCTGATTGGATTCGCCATGCAGTTGGTTTTGTTTCTATTTTTTTATTTCTATTATCTGGCCCAGGGCGCCGATATAGCCATGGGCTGGCGCATCGTGGTTCTGCCGGTGCTGCTTGTTCAAATGGCGGCACTCGGACTCGGTGTCGGCTGTATCGTTTCTGCCATTACAACGCGTTTTCGTGACCTGCAAATTATGCTGAGCTTTTTTATGCAGCTTTGGATGTATGCCAGTTGTGTGGTGTATCCGCTCAGCCTGGTGCCGGAGAACTGGCGGTGGGTTTATGCCCTTAATCCGATGGTATTTGTGATCGAGGCCTTCCGCTATGCCTTTATGGGACACGGCATCGTCTATCTGTGGCAAATTATTATCAGCTTTTTTGTCAGCATTGCCGTGGTCTTTATCGGATTGGCCCTCTTTAACAAAACCCAGCGCACTTGTGTGGATATTTTGTGATGTAATCCGCATCTTCTTTTGATGAATCCTTTTTTAAAAAAGGCTTGGTTTGGAAAAAAGGATGATTCATTGGTGTCATTTGCCCAGCTCGGCGGCCCGATTGTTTGTGTGGATGTCGGATGCCGTGGCGGGGCGCCCGACGAACTCTATCCGCTCCGCCGTGCAGTCAGCCTGATCGGTTTTGAAGCGGATGCGCAGGAATGTGATCGCTTAAATTCCGAAGCGCATCCGTATGTG
>JACTMZ010000023.1 GCA_014584375.1 Verrucomicrobiota bacterium
GAGGAATTTTTATAAAAACCGCATGTCCTCCAAGCTCGCCGTTCAATTATACACCCTGCGCGATCACACGAAAACCGCCGGGGACTTTGCTGCTTCACTTAAAAAAATCCGCGAAATTGGCTATCCCGCCGTTCAAATATCCGCCGTGGGGGCAATGAGCGGCGACGCGCCGGAGGTTGACGCCGCAGCCGCCCGTAAAATGCTGGATGATTGCGGGCTCCGGTGCATCGCCACCCACCGGGCATGGCGGGATCTGATTCAGCATCCGGAAAAGGAAATCGAATTTCATCACACTCTGGGATGCAACTACCTGGCCATCGGCGGCCTTGGCACCGAATTTGAGGCGAGTTACGAGGGATTCCGGGAGTTTGTGCGGGCGGCTGAACCCCTTATCGCCCGCTTGCGGGAAGCCGGGATTCAATTCGGCCACCACAACCACAGTCATGAGTTCCATCGCCCCCAACGTCATGGGCCGACATTGGAGGACATTCTTATTGACGAGGCTCCGCACGACTTGAAGCTCGAGTTGGATTTATACTGGATCGAGCACGCGGGGCTGAATTGCACGCGCATTTTGGAGCGCACGCATGGGCGGGTGCCGGTCATTCACCTCAAAGACAAGGAAGCGATTTCCGCCACCAACGAAACCCGCATGGCGCCCATCGGCGAGGGAAACATGGATTGGGACAACATCCTGCCCGCCTGCGAAGCCGCCGGGGTGGAATGGTACGCCATCGAGCAGGACAAATGCTATCGGGATCCATTCGACTGTCTGAAATCCAGCTTCGAGTTTCTGACGGCAAAAGGGCTTTGACCGGCGCAAGGCGAAGAGGCCGTCCAAATTTTCATCGGGGATTTATAAAAAAATCGCAGCGGGCGGAGATGATGTCGTCAACCGGCGCGGAGGAAAAATTTGCGGAGTCATTGCATTTTCCTTTGGATTCCGTATGCTGACCGATCCCATGAAAAGCGTGCAATGGTTTCTTGTGCCGGCGATTCTCATTATCTGTTTGGGAACATTGGCCCTGGCGCAAAGCGATCCTTCCTCCGCCTTCTTTTCCGCTTATCAGGAATACCAGCGTGCGGAGCGATTGGAACGCGAGGGGCGTACGGCGGATGCGGCGGCAAAGTTTCGATTCGTCGCCACGCAATTGGGTCAGCTCAAAACCCAGAATCCCGACTGGCAGCCCCTGGTGGTTGATTTTCGTCTTCGCAAGACGCAGGAAGCCATTGTTCGCCTCGAAGGGGCGCTGGAATCGCCGACCCTGGGGCCGCCGCCGGATCTGGCGCTGCCGACGGATGACCTACCCCTCCCCCCCGTGCAAACACCCCGGAAAGAATCTCCCGGGAGAACATCCCCTCCGCCCAGCATTTCCATTTCTCCGGGAGGCGGAGGAAAAGAAACGGCGTCGCCGCGCAACGGAAACCATGCGGAGGCGACAAACGGAAACGAGGAAAAATTGCGTCAGCAACTTGCGCTGGAAAAACGGCGCTCCACCGAATTGGAGGAAAAATTGAAACACGGGGAGGCAGAGATCACCAATTTGAGCATGGAATTGGAAAAGACCAAGGTGGTTGTCGTTGACCTCAACACCCGGCTGCGCCAAGCCACGGAAAATCCGGTTCCCGCCGCCGCACCCAATGAGGAGCTGCAAAAGCTGGCGGACAACGCCAAAAAGCTGGAGGAAGCGGTGACGGCGGCCAAGGCCGAAAAAGAGCAGCTCGAAGCCAGCGCGGCGGAAAACCAGCGGCAGATTGAGGATTTGACAGCCCGGCTGACAGCGGCGGAATCAGCATCCACCTCCGCCAAGGAGGAAGCGCAGGCAGCCCGTGAGCGCGTGAGCACCTTGGAGAACGAACGCGACAACGCCCGCAAGGAAGCCGAGGCGGCGCGGAGTGAGGCGGAAACCCTGACGACACGCGTTACGGAGCTGGAAAACGAGCGGACGCAATTGGTCGCGGCCCGTGATCAGGCGCAGAAGGAAGCCGGAGAGGCCCGGAGCGCATTGGAGAAAAACGCTGAGCTGATCGAAGCCAATCACCGGCTTGAGGAAAAGCTTGCGGAAGCCTCCGAAAAAATCACCGGCATGGAAACCGATGCGGCGGCAAAGGCGAAGATGGTCGCTGATTTGCAGACCGACCTGGACAAAGTGCGGGGTGAACTGGCGGACACGCAGGTGAAGCTCAAGGACGACCGCGAGCGTTTCGACAAGCTGCAGGCGGTCAACGATCAGCTCCTCAAGGAATATGACGAAGTGACGGGTGCGCTTGCGGCGGTCAAGCTTGGCGACATTACGGCGGCTGAAGCCAAATTGTTGCAACAGGAAAACGAAGTGCTCCGGGGGATCATTATGCGGCAGATCAAGGAGCAGGCCCGCCGCGAACAGGCGTATCGGCTGGCTCAGGAGGAAGTGGAACGCTTGGAAATACGTTCGGACACATTGAATGACCGCATCAACGAGCTGGCCAAACCCACGCTGGAGCTGACCGAGGCGGAGCAGGAAATGCTCAAGCGCCCTGTGGTGACTTTGCTGGATGGTGATGCGGCACGCATGAGCGCCCATGTCGAAGTGTTGAAGCCGAGTGTGAATGACATTGAAGGGAACAACGCTTCCTCCGGATCACCCGAGGCGACGCCGCAGGAGGGTGGCACAAATTCCATTTCTCCACCGGCAAACGCCGCCGCACCTCCCCTGCCCGAAATTTCCCCGGAGCTAAAGGATCTTCTCTCCAAGGCGCGCGATGCTTTTGTGAGCGGTGATTTTTCCGCTGCGGAAAAACTTTATCAAAAAGTCGTCGAGCAGCAGCCGGAAAACATACTCGCGCTGGCAAACCTGGGCGTGTCGCAATTTCGTCAGGGCAAATTAACGGCCGCACAGCTCGCCCTGGAAAAAGCCGTCAATGTGAGTCCGACCGACACATTCAGCCTGACCACCCTCGGCGCCGTCATGATTGAGCAGAACCGGATTGAGGAGGCAGTTTCCTATCTGGAGCGCGCCATTCAATCCTCGCCCGATGATCCCATTGCCTTGAATTACCTCGGGGTGGCATCAAGCCAGCTGGGGCAATTTGGCAAAGCCGAGCAATCGCTGCGCCGGGCCATCACCGTCAAACCCGACTATGCCGAGGCGCATTTCAATCTGGCCGTCATTTACGCCACAGCCAAACCGCCGTCCCTGGCGCTGGCCAAGCGGCATTATGAAAAGTCGCTGGAGCTGGGAGCGGGGCCGGACAAACGTCTCGCCACCCTGCTTCAAAACGCACCGGCAAATTAAGCCGCTGGAAATACGCCGACGGCGTGCGGATTACAGCTCCGCATTTTCCCAGGCTTTGTCCACGCGGTCGGCAGCGGCTTCCAACTGCTCCTTAATGTCATTGAGCGACGTCCAGGATTCCGCGATGTCAGCCCCCCACTCGCCATCGAGCCCCTCAAGCTTCGTGTTTGGCGAGGGATGAAACGCGAGATTTTCCTCGATAAGGGCAATCACCGTTCGAAGCGCGGGGCCGTGGTATGGAAGATTCAAATCAAGCCGATGAGAAATGGGCGGCGTATTCAAGATGCCTTCAACTATTCACGCTTTTGCCATGAGTGCAAGCAAGAGCCCGATGCTCCGCAAAAAAATTCGCATTGCCTGAACATTGAAAAATGCGGCGTGACATTTTATTCGAGCCCGGCAATCAGGCGCCCGGCAGCCTCCGGAATGACGGTGCCCGGGCCGAAAATTTCCGCAGCACCATTTTTGCGAAGGTAATCGTAATCCTGCGCCGGAATCACACCGCCGATAATCACGCGAATGTCCGGGCGTCCGAGTTTTTTGAGTTCGCTCACCAACTGCGGCAAAAGCGTTTTGTGTCCGCCGGCCAATGAGCTGAAGCCGACAATATGAACGTCGTTTTCGACCGCCTGTTTGGCGGTCTCTTCAGGTGTTTGAAAAAGCGGGCCGATGTCCACATCAAACCCCATGTCGGCGTAAGCCGTTGCCACAACCTTCGCACCGCGATCATGCCCATCCTGCCCCATTTTGGCGACGAGGATGCGCGGACGGCGTCCGTGTTTTTCCTCAAACTTTTCGCACAGGCGACGGATGTCGGCGATCTGCCTGTTTTCGCCGTATTCGCGTCCATAGACGCCGGAGATGGAACGAATGACAGCCATGTGGCGACCATACACACTTTCGAGGGCGTCGGAAATCTCCCCGAGCGAGGCGCGGGCGCGGGCGGCATCCACGGCAAGGGCCAGCAAATTGCCGGAATCATTTTTGGCGGCGGAGGTCAGGGCGGCAAGCGCCTTCGTCGTGCGGTCATTATCGCGTTCGGCGCGCATTTTTTGAAGTTGCGCCACCTGTTCCTCGCGCACGGCGGCGTTGTCCACTTCGAGAATTTCAAGCGCCTCCTCCTTGTCGAGCCGGTTCTTATTGACGCCGAGAATCACCTCGCGCCCGGAATCTATCCGCGCCTGCCGCCGTGCAGCGGCCTCCTCGATGCGCATTTTTGGGAGTCCGGTTCCGATGGCTTTGGCCATGCCGCCGAGTTTTTCGACTTCGACAATGTGCGCCCAGGCGCGATGCATGAGATCGCGGGTCAGACTCTCGACATAATAGGAGCCGCCCCAGGGATCCACCGTGCGGCAAATGCCGGTTTCATCCTGCAAAAAAAGCTGCGTGTTGCGGGCGATGCGGGCAGAAAAATCGGTCGGCAACGCGATGGCTTCATCCAGCGAGTTCGTATGCAGGGACTGTGTTCCACCAAAGGCGGCAGCCATGGCTTCGACACAGGTGCGAATGACGTTGTTAAACGGATCCTGCTCCGTGAGGCTCCAACCCGAAGTTTGCGAATGGGTGCGAAGGGCGAGTGATTTGGGATTTTTGGCCCCGAGGCCCCG
>JACTMZ010000038.1 GCA_014584375.1 Verrucomicrobiota bacterium
CAATCACGCAGATTCATCGCGCAATTCCCGAACAATGCGCCGGGGCAATCCTGGACCCTCATAAATCAAGGATGTGTAGAGCTGCACCAAGGAAGCTCCGGCCTGCAATTTTTCACGCGCACACCCCGCACAGGATATGCCGCCCGCGCCAATGATTGGACGCGAGGCGATCGCAGCCACCCGGCGCACAACTTCCGTGGCGCGCTCCCGCAGAGGCCTGCCGCTTAATCCGCCCTGCTGATCCATTGCGGGCGGCACGGCGCTGTGATTCAACGTCGTGTTGGTCGCGATCCATCCCGACGCCCCCTCCTCTTCACCGGATGTCACAATGTCATCAATTCCCTCGTCTGCGAGATCCGGCGCGATTTTCACCAATATCGGGCGTCCGGTGTCATTCTCCCTCTTCAACGCACGAAGAATTCCGCGCAATTGATCCGCCGCCTGAAGATCCCTCAGTCCCGGTGTGTTTGGCGAACTCACATTCACCACAAAATAATCACCGAAATTTTTGAGCAGGCGGAAACTTGTCGCATAATCCTCAGCGGCATTATCGAGCGGTGTCACCTTGGATTTGCCGAGGTTGATCCCGACCGGAATGCACGGCCAGCGCCCGCTTTCGCGCCATCGGGTCAGTCGAGCCGCCATCGCTTCGGCACCCTCGTTATTGAAGCCCATGCGATTGATCAGTGCCCGTTGACGGGGCAGACGGAATAGACGAGGTCTGGGATTACCCGGCTGGGCGAGCGCGGTGACGGTTCCCACTTCCACAAATCCAAATCCCAGCAAGGGCCATGCGGGAAGTGCCGTTGCATTCTTGTCCATTCCCGCCGCCAGGCCCAGGACATTTGGAAATTTTACTCCAAAGCAAGACACGGGCTGTCCGCCCGGAGCGGGAATGCGACGCCCTGCCACCTGTGCGAACGCCGCCAGCATTTTCATCGTCATTTCATGCGCCGTCTCTGGAGCCAGGCGGAACAAAAACGGACGTAAGATGGCGGAGTAAATGCTCATTTTCCGATGCAAAACGTACTGAAAATTTTCCCAAGAATTTCCTCGGTGTCCACGGCTCCGACAATCTCTCCAAAGGACGCCAAAGCCGAGCGCAATTCAATGGATGTCAGCTCCGGCGCATCATTTCTTTCCAGCGAACGCATGGCTTCCTCAAGAAAATCACCCGCGCGGAACAGGCAGTGTTGGTGACGGGCGTTGATCGCCACCGATTCGTCAAGGCGCCCCAGGCTGTCGGGGCGAACGCATTTCATGATCGCTGCAACCAAGGCGTCCAGCCCACTCCCGTCCAAACAGCACAAAGGCGTTGTTCCCTCCGGTATTGCTCCACCGCACCACAGATCGCTTTTGTTTAAAACAATGATTTCATGCGGCAACGGATCCGGCGTCTCCCCGTTCCATGTCGAGGCGTCAATGATGCGCAGCATGACATCCGCCTGCTCCAAATGCCGCTGCGTGCGGCGCATTCCCTCGATCTCCAGCGGATCGTCGGATTCACGCAGGCCAGCGGTGTCCACAATGCGAAAGGGCATGCCGCGTAGGGTGAGATTTTCCTCGATCGAATCGCGCGTTGTTCCCGGAATTTCGCTCACCATTGCCCGATCATAGCCGACAAGCAGATTGAGGAGACTCGACTTCCCGGCATTGGGTTTTCCGTAAATCACAAGACGCACACCTTCGCGTAACATCCTCCCCTGGTCGGCGGTGGAAAGAAGTCGCTTTATCGAAGTCTGCAAGGCGTCCAGCCGTTGACGCAGGGCCGCACCGCTTTCGGGATCAATTCCCTCGTCGGGAAAATCAATGAAGGCCTCCAAATGAGCCAGTGCGGTCAGGGTCTCTTCGCGCAGTTTTTCAATTGCGTGACCAAGGCGTCCCTCCAGCTGCGCCGCCGCCGCGTGTGCCGAGGCTTCGCCACGTGCCGAGATGAGATCCATCACCGCCTCGGCGCGGGTGAGATCCATTTTTCCATTGAGAAAAGCCCGCTGCGTAAATTCACCGGGATCCGCCGGACGCGCGCCCGACTCCAGCAAGGCCCGCAGCAGGGAGGTTGCCGCCACAATGCCGCCATGTCCGCTGATTTCCACCACATTCTCACCGGTGTAACTACGAGGAGCGCGAAACACCGTGCAAAGAACTTCGTCCAACAACTTTCCTCGGTGCATCATTTTCCCCAACAGCACCCGCCCGGGCGGAGCTGATTCGAGGGATTGACGTCCCTTGAAAATTTTTCCGGCAATTTCGACGGCATGCGGCCCGCTGAGGCGGATGACTGCCAACGCTCCCGCGCCGAGCGGCGTGGCCAGGGCCGCGATCGTGTCCTCCCGGTGCATCAGGAAGCCGGAACCAAAACACCGCGATCCAGCGCACCCTCGCGATCCAATTCCCGCAGCGCCTCCACAAATGCCGTGTTCTGCGGCATCGTCCCGACCGACACGCGAATCCATTCCGGAAGTCCGTAGCTTCCCATCGCCCTCACAATGATTCCGCGTCGCAACAGCGCCTCGAAAATATTTTTGCCATCCCCCACCCGTACGAGAACGAAGTTTGCATGACTCGGCACATATTCGAGTTCCATCGCGAGAAATTCCGATTGCAAAAAGTTGCGGCCTTCCCGAGTCACTCGCCGCGTTTCCTCCATGTGCGCGGCGTCAAGCAATCCCGCGAGAGCACCAGCCTGGGCGACTCCGTTTGCATTGAACGGCTGCCGCGTTTTTTGCAACACCTCGATGATCTCCGGCGTCGCCAGTCCATAGCCAATGCGCAAATTCGCCAGTCCCTGAATTTTTGAAAATGTACGAAGCGCCACGACATTGCGCCCGGCGCGGACGTACTGAAGAACATCCGGCGGGTTGTCGAGAAACTCATAATACGCCTCGTCAAAAATCACCGTGATCCGTGGCGGCACGCGCTCCATAAAGCGGTCAATCTCTTCCTGCGAAACCATGGTTCCCGTGGGATTGTTGGGATTGGCGATGAAAATCGCCTTTGTGCGCGGAGTCACCGCCGCCAGCATTCCTTCCAAATCATGCACAAATCCCGGATCAGGAACATCAATCACATTTGCCCCGAATAATTGTGCCATCAGCCGATAAACGGCGAATGAATGCTTCGCCACCACAATATCGTCGCCCGGTTGCAGATAAGCATGACCGACAAACTCAATGATTTCGTTGGAGCCACAGCCGAGAATGACGTGCCCCATGGTCAATCCATTTTGCTCCGCAATGGCTTGCCGCAGATAATACCCTCCGCCATCCGGATAAAAATGCGCGCGGTCAATTGCCTCAATCATGGCCTGTCGCGCTTTTGGCGAAGGGCCCAGGGGATTTTCATTTGACGCCAGCTTGATGATTTTGTCCGGTGCGATTCCCAACTCGCGCGCCAAATCCTCCACGGGTTTTCCAGGTTCGTAGGAGACGAGGCGCTGCAGTTGCGGGTTGGCATATTTCCACATGACAAAAACACTAGTCGCTTGAAGTCCGGTTTGCGAGCGCAACAAAAGCGTCGGACGATGCGGTTTTGAATGAAAAATCCGAGGGCGATTTTTCCCGGAGTTGAGCCCCGGGGGCTTTGCCGTCATAATATCGGCAGATGAACCGTTTCGTTCGGATCGCCATTTTCCTGTCTGCGGCAAGTTTGCTCTATGCGCAGGAACAAACGCCTCCTCCGGCCGGAGCACGGGAGTCCATTCCCGTCTTGGAAATTTCTGCGGACGAAACTTCCGTCACCAATCAGCCGACAAAGCCCAATCCGAAGCTGAACAAGGAGGTGGATTTGACGGGGGCCTCCGATGCTGCCGATCCTTTTGCCATTGAACCGCCGGCGGACGCCCCCGCTCCCGAAGCCATTCCCGAGATCACGACTCCGCTGCCGGGCGAGGAGGAAGCGCATTCCCTGCCGCCTGTCAACGGAACCGTGGATGTTTCTGCGAAGGACAACACGCAGATCATCTCCGCCCAAGTCGGCAATCTTATACGCATCACCTTAGAATCCAATCCCAGCACCGGTTACAATTGGGAATTGCACAATTTCAAATTTGGCCCGGCGGTTTTTCACAGCAGCGAGCTGATTCCCCGCAAGGGCGGCAATGTTTTGTTTGGAGCTCCGGGAGACACCGTCATCACCCTCCAGGCTGTCGAACCCGGCTCGCAAAACATCGAGCTCATTTATCGCCGCCCGTGGGAGACCGTTGATGAAAGCACCGCACGCTTTGCCTTTCAGCTCGATGTAAAAACACCGGCTCCATCACCGACTCCTTCATCAACACCGTGAATCAACCGCTCGTTATCGCCAACCGCACGTTTCATTCCCGCCTCCTCCTCGGCACGGGAAAATTTTCATCCAACGAATCCATGCGCGACGCGCTTGCCGCAAGTGGCACGGAAATTGTCACCGTCGCCCTGCGCCGCGCCAATCTCGACACGGACAACGATCCGTTCGCCAATATTCTCGATTTTATTGATCCCGAAAAATATCTCCTTCTTCCCAACACCAGCGGTGCCATGAACGCGGAGGAAGCCGTTCGCCTGGCGCGCCTCGCCGCCACTGCCGGACTGCCGAAATGGGTGAAACTGGAGATTCATCCGGATCCCCAATACCTCCTCCCTGATCCCGTCGAAACCCTTCGCGCCACCGAAATCCTCGCCGCCGATGGCTTCACCGTCCTCCCCTATATCAATGCCGATCCCGTTCTTGCCAAACGCCTCGAAGAGGCCGGGGCGGCAACCGTCATGCCCCTCGGCTCTCCCATCGGCAGCAATCGCGGACTCGAAACACGCGCCCAAATTGCCATCATCATCGAACAGGCCCGCGTTCCTGTCATTGTTGACGCCGGCATCGG
>JACTMZ010000184.1 GCA_014584375.1 Verrucomicrobiota bacterium
CGTCCCGATGTTTGCGCAAGTTTTCAGGAGGCGATTGTTGAGGTTCTCGTCCAAAAATCCGTGAGGGCTGCTCAGGAAAATGGACGCGATTTGATCGCTGTGAGCGGCGGAGTCTGTCTGAATGCGCGACTGCGTGAGTCCTTGGAAAATGCCGCCGCCGTTGAGGGTCTCGGT
Organism: Verrucomicrobiota bacterium; assembly: GCA_014584375.1. Taxonomy (GTDB): domain Bacteria; phylum Verrucomicrobiota; class Verrucomicrobiia; order Chthoniobacterales; family JACTMZ01; genus JACTMZ01. Next base: position 175 of record JACTMZ010000184.1, read on the forward strand.
GTGATTTTTGCCGAACCACAACTTTGTACGGATAATGCCGTCATGATTGCCCACGCTGCTGCCCGTGCGCGCCGACGCGGGGAGAGTTCGATGCTGACGTTCGATATTTTTCCCTCGCTGGGAGAGGGGATGTTTAGGAATTCGCTGACGGAAATGGCGCCCTGACGGTTTTACCAAGTGTAGTGGACGGTATAGGTCACCTTGCGTTCCTCGCCGGGTTTTAGCGCAATGCGGAATTCGATTTTATCTGAGTTGACCTTGGTAAAATCATCGCTCTTTTCCGCGATTTTCCAGTTTGCCCAGCGCAGAAGATGTTCCACCACGCGAACGGTCACCCCTTCCTTTTTGCGATTGCGCAGTTCGATTTCAAAACTTTCGTCAGCCTGACGATTCGCCGTATCAACACGGAAGTTGGTGCGCTTGCGTTCGCCAACAATGTCAAAGGCATCGCCGGTTTTTAGTTTGATGAGTTCGTCAACAGGTGTGTGATCAATGGAATTTTCGCCAACAAATTCAAGATTTGATCCGTCGGTGCGATAAAATCGCACGCGTCCCTTGGGCAGCGGAATTCCGAGATTGTTCGCCTTGCTGTTTTTGAATTCCCGAAAGACGGCGACTTTGGTTGTGTTGTTTTGCGTGCCAAAATTTTCGTCGGCCCCCACCTGGAAATTTTGAATGTGAGACGGGAAATTCAGGCCGTCGTAAACGTAGATTGTTTCGGATTGGACGCCGGTGGCGCGGACAAATTCGACCTGCTTGGTTTCCTGGTCGCGCAGGGTCGTTGGCCGCGCAAGGGTGTAGAGGTGAAATTCATCGAATGCCTTTTCCGTGACGACATCCGGTGCCGGCGCAGCCATGTTTTTTGCAAGGGCTATGGGACGGGAGCCGATGCCGCTGTTTGGTGGACGAATTTTATTCACGTCACCGGCGAGAAGTTTTATTTGAGCATTTTCAAAAATGCGTCCGCTGCGATTGTTCATGGTGATCCAGCCGACGAGGTCAATCGTGTCGCCTTTTTCCGGAGAAACCAGATTGTAGCTGGCACTCCAGTTTAATCCGCCCGTGATGTAGCCCAGCTCCGCCTGGGTTTTGAAGGCTTCCGGCGCATTGATTTTCCACGCGAGGCGGGGTTTGAGGATGGTGTCATCGCCCAGCGAGGGAAACACGGGGGAACCCGGCAGCCCAAATTGAATTTTGCCGTCCACTTCAATGATCGGTTCGCCTGTCTGATTGTAGCCGGAGCGAATGATTTTTCCACGAACAGTGCGATCCGGTTTGTTGGCTTCGCGGATGAAAAAATCAATCTCCCGTCCCTCGAAAAGCGAAAGAAGAAGCGGCTGGGTTACGGGATCGTTGCGGTAGTTCTGCTCGAGAATTTGAATGGGGCGGCCGCTGGGATCACGGAGAATGACTGAATCCGGTTCCAAGAGCGCGGTGGCGCCATCGAATGTCACGTCGTTGATGCCCGCCTTGAGGTCGAGCGTGAGGGTGTCTCGCACCACGGCGAAGTCCTGATTGTAAATGGTCAGACCCGGTGCCGCCAAAGCGACGGTCGGGAGAAGAAAAAGAAGAGCAAGGGATTTCATGGTTTGTTTGAGGTGGCATTCAGTTGCCTGAAGGTGGAGCTTATGCAATCCGGGGTGACTGAGCTGCCTCCACTTCGGTCAGGATGGAAAGGTAGGCTTGCAGGGGATTATTTGCCCGTGAAATGGGGCGCCCAATCACGAGATGCGAGGCGCCAGCGCGAACGACTTCCGCCGGCGTTGCAACACGCTTCTGATCGCCGCAGTCGCTGCCGGACGGACGAACTCCCGGGATTACGCAGGTGGGATTGGGGCCGAATTCCTGACGCAACATGGGCAATTCCAGCGCGCTGGCGACGAATCCGCGCACGCCGGCGTTGAAACCCATGCGGGCGAGGCGCATGACCTGCTCCCCGACGCTGCCACGCACGCCGCAGGCATCGAGTGTTTCGATGGTGGAACTTGTCAGCACCGTGACCCCGAGAACGGTCAGGGCACCGTTTGCCGCCTCCACCGCCGCAGCGCTCATTTCGGCGCCGCCGCAAAGATGAATGGTGCAGAGATTCACTCCCAACTCACGTGCGGAGCCAATTGCGGATGCCACGGTGTTGGGAATGTCGTGCAGCTTGAGATCGAGAAAGACTTTGGCGCCGCGCTCTTTCACCGCATTCACGGCGGCGGGGCCGGCGGCGGAAAAAAGTTGCAGCCCGACTTTGTAAAAGCGCGGACGATTTTCAAGCCGATCCATCAGGCGTTGCGCTTCGTCAAGCGAAGGCTCGTCAAGGGCGACGATGATTTCCGCTTGGCCGATGCTGGGTTTCCCGCAAATCATGGAACTCATGCAAATCGCGGCACCGGCGAAAATCAATCTCAACCTGCGTGTGCTCGGACGTCAATCCGGTGCGGACTTTCACAATATTGAGACATGGATGACTCCGGTGAGCCTGGCGGATGATCTGCGGGTGGAGCTGACGGATGAATCTGGAATTCGGCTTGCTTGCGATGATCCTTCGCTGGATTCGGGCTCCGAAAATCTCGCGTGGAAGGCTGCGGATTTGTTTTTTTGCGACACCGGATGTTCGGGCGGCGTTGCTGTTTCCCTGTGCAAAAGAATTCCCCGTGAGGCGGGTCTTGGCGGTGGCAGCAGTGACGCAGCGGCGGTGCTTTTGGCTCTCAATCACCTTGCCGGCGCACCGCTTTCACCAGAGCGATTGGAAGAGCTGGCCGCACGTCTTGGATCGGATGTTCCGTTCTTTATTCGGCGTTCGGCGGCTGTGGCTCGCGGGCGCGGTGAGTTGCTTGAATCCCGTCCACCAATTTTTCCCCCCGTGCATTTGCTGCTGCTCAAACCTCCGTTCGGTGTTGCAACCGCACGGGCGTATGCTGATTGGTCGGCAGGCGTTTCCTGCCCGCCGTCATGGGTTGCGCCGCAATCATGGAACGGCTGCGAAATTTTTAACAATCTCGAGTCGCCGGTGTTTGCCCGCCATTTGATGCTTCCCGCACTTAAAATGTGGCTGTTGCGACAGGCGTCAGTTGCCGCCGCTGGCATGACCGGCTCGGGCTCCTGTCTGTTTGCCATTCTTCGCAATCCCGCTGAAACGGAAACTCTCGCCGCTGACGCCAGGGCGGAGTTTGGTGATTCTCTCTGGACCGCTGGGTGTCGGACGCTCGGCTGATCCATTGCATCCGTATTTCCGGGATTGACCAGCTGCCAATTTATTCGCAAGTCTTGCTCCGGTCATTTTTCCCCCACATGGACATTCTCGCCCGCTATCCGAAGGGATTCCGCGCCCGACGCGGCCTCAACTGGGGTTCCCTTGGCCTCATGTATGCGACTTACTACATGTGCCGTTACAACTTTCGTTTCGCCACACCGGGCATGGTGGAGGAGTTCGGGTTCAGTATTACGCAGATCACCGACATGCTCACGATTTGGTCGCTCACCTATGGAACGGGGCAGCTTGTCAACGGTCTGCTTACGGATCGCCTCGGCGGTAAGCGTCTGCTGCAAATCGGCGCGGTCGGCACGATTGTCGTCAATCTTATGCTGGGGCTCCTCCCGCTCCTTGTCTTTGGCGGGCTCATTGCGGCGACGGGACGCTTTGTTTTTGGAAGGGATGTCGTGGATCCCGCGTTTGCCGCCATTGCCGTTGTCTGGCTGATCAACGGCTGGTTCCAGTCGTTCGGCGCGCCCGGCATGGTAAAAATTAACGCCGCATGGTTCCGCCGTGATGAACGCGGAACGTTTGCGGGTATTTATGGCTTTATGATTCAGCTCGGCCAGGTGGCCGGGTCCAAGCTTTCCCCTGCCATTCTCAATGGTGTTTCCCTCGGCATTCTCGTCATTGCGCCGGGACAATGGCGATGGCTCTTCATTGTGCCTCCGATCATTATGTTGGCCGCTCTGATTTTTATGAGCTTCGCCGCGAAGCAAACGCCCGAGGAGGCCGGCTACCCGGGCGTCATTGTGGATGAAATTGACAACTCGGAAGGCGTGACGGTGCCTTTGAAGGAGTCTTTTCGGACCATATTTACTCATCCCCTGGTGTGGTTTTATGCCGTCGCCTACGCCTGTACGGGTGCGGTGCGAACCAGCTCGGATCAGCTCGCCATTCTTTATTTTCAGGAACAGCTCGGGATGGATATGAAAACAAACATTCCGCCCACCGTGGTTTGGACGCTCGCCCTTATGCCGATGGCCGCCGTGATGGGATCGCTCGCTTCGGGATGGATTTCTGACAAATTTTTCAAAGGGCTTCGGGCACCCGTGGCGATGACACTTTATTTTATTGAGGCGACGGTGATCATGGTGTCGGCGTTTCTCCTGCTGCGCGGGCTTGTCGGACCGACTCCGGCCGGCGTTCTTGTGGGTTGCGGAATTCTTATTGTCATCGCTCTCACCGCCAATTCCACGCATTCCATCGTAGGCGCGGCGGCGCCCATGGACATCGGAGGAAAAAAAATGGCCGGCTTTGCGGCGGGTGTCATTGATTCCTTCCAATATTACGGTGCAGCGCTATCGCTGGCAGTCACCGGTCGCGTGCTTGACGCAACAAAGGCGGAGCACGGATGGCTGTTTTGGTATGTCATCATGGCTGCGTTCGGCATCCTCGGCGGACTCTCCATGCTCTTCGTCATGCT
>JACTMZ010000189.1 GCA_014584375.1 Verrucomicrobiota bacterium
CGGCTGGACGGACATGATCTGCCGTCTTTGCAGACGGATTCCCTGCGGGGACACATCGGAATCGTGACGCAGGACACCTTTCTTTTTCACGACACCATTTTCAACAACATCCGCTTCGGGCGTCCGGACGCCTCGCGGGAGGAGGTGGAGGAGGCGGCGCGACAGGCCTTCGCCCATGATTTTATTTTGGCCCAGCCGCAGGGCTACGATTCGATTGTGGGCGACAAGGGATGCATGCTGTCCGGCGGTCAGCAGCAGCGTCTCGCCATCGCCCGGGCCCTGCTGAAAAATGCGCCGATTTTGCTTTTGGACGAAGCCACGTCGGCTTTGGATTCGGAGAGCGAACACATGATTCAGGCGGCCTTGGAAAAACTGTCCGCCGGGAAAACGGTCGTTGCCATCGCCCACCGGCTGTCCACAGTCTTAACCTCCGATCTGATCGCCGTAATGAGCGGCGGATTGATTGTGGCCACCGGAACCCATGCGGAGTTGTTGCGGACCTCCCCCGAATATCGCAACCTCTACGAAATGCAATTCAACCACGCCGTCGCTCCGGACACTACCGATTTATCATGAAAATTCAGCGCGCTTTAATCTCTGTTTCCGACAAAACCGGTTTGATTCCCTTTGCCCAAAATTTGGATGCAGCCGGAGTTGAAATTCTATCCACAGGCGGAACGGCGGCGGCCCTGCGTGAGGCGGGCGTGAAAGTGAAGGACGTCGCGGAGCACACGGGATTTCCCGAAATGCTCGACGGACGCGTTAAGACCCTGCATCCCATGATTCACGGCGGACTGCTTTTTCGCCGGGATAATCCGGAGCATGTCAAACAGGCCGCTGCCCACGGAATCGGCCCCATTGACCTTGTCGTGGTCAATCTTTACCCGTTTGAACGCACCGTGGCCCGCGAGGGCGTGACGCTGGAGGAGGCCATCGAGAATATTGACATCGGCGGACCGTCCATGCTTCGCAGCGCGGCAAAAAACTATGCTTCCGTGACGGTGGTGTGCGATCCGTCGGATTATCCGGAAGTGCTGCGGGAAATGGAGGAGCACGATGGGGGAACCACCCTCAAATTGCGCGAACGCCTCGCCGTGCGCGTTTTTGACCGGACGGCGCGGTATGATCAGGGCATTGCCCGGTATTTGCAGAGCCGTCAGCAAACCGGCGCCTCCTTTATTTGCTCGCAACCGCTGACAGCACACCTTCGCTACGGCGAAAATCCGCATCAAAAAGCCGAGCTTTACGGACGTTTTGACGAATATCTCGAGCAATTGCACGGCAAGGAACTTTCCTACAACAACATTCTCGACATCACGGCGGCGGTGGATCTGATCGGCGAATTTTCCGCCGCGACAGTGGCCATTCTCAAGCACACCAATCCCTGCGGTGTGGGGAGTGATGACGATCTGTGCGCTGCGTGGGACAAGGCGTTTGCGACCGACCGTCAGGCGCCGTTCGGCGGCATCATCATCTGCAACCGCCCCCTCACAGGCGCCCTGGCCAAGGGCATCGCGGAAATTTTCAGCGAGGTGATTATTGCCCCCGAGTTTGAGCCTGAGGCGCGCGGCGTCTTGCAAAAGAAAAAAAATCTGCGCCTTCTGCGCCTGCGCGATCTGCCGAAACCTCCTCCGCGCGACATTCGCTCCGTCATCGGCGGCGTGCTCGCGCAGGATCATGATGAATCCGCCGAGAATCCGGCGGACGGACGCATCGTGACCCGTCGCCCGCCCACGCAGTCCGAACTGCGCGCCCTGGAGTTCGGATGGAAGGTCGTCAAACACGTCAAGTCCAACGCCATTGTTTTTGCCGGGGCTGATCGCACGCTCGGCATTGGCGCCGGCCAAATGTCCCGCGTGGATGCCGTGCGCATCGCCATTTGGAAAGCCAACGAGGCAGGCATCTCCCTTGCGGGCAGCGCGGTGGCGAGCGATGCGTTTTTTCCGTTTCCAGACGGCCTTGCTGCCGCCGCCGAGGCCGGAGCGACGGCCGCTGTGCAGCCGGGTGGATCGGTGCGGGACAATGATGTGATCGCCGAAGCGGATGAACGCAAAATGGCGATGATTTTTACCGGAAAACGCCATTTTCGGCATTAAAGTTCTCCGCATGTTGATCGTGGATCGGGTAAACTTCCTGCCGTGAGCTATCAGGTTTTCGCCCGAAAATACCGCCCGCAGCTTTTTGATGAGGTGCTGGGACAGGATGTTGTCATCCGCACCCTGCGCAATGCCATCAAGGGGGATCGGCTGGCACATGCCTATCTTTTTGTGGGTCCGCGCGGCGTGGGCAAAACCTCGACCGCCCGCATTTTCGCCAAGGCTCTCAATTGCGTGAAGGGCCCGACGGAGACTCCCTGCGGGGAGTGTGATCCGTGTCGGGAAATTGCGGCGGGCATCAGCCTGGATGTGCTGGAAATTGACGGCGCGAGCAACAATGGCGTCGAACAGGTGCGCGAGTTGCGCGAGAATGTCCGCTTTCTCCCCACACGCGGCAAATACCGTATTTACCTTATTGACGAGGTACACATGCTCAGCGGTGCCGCGTTCAACGCCCTGCTCAAGACGCTGGAGGAGCCTCCGGCGCATGTGAAATTCTTTTTCGCCACCACCGAGGCGCACAAATTGCCGGCCACGATCATCAGCCGCTGCCAGCGCTTCGACCTCCAGCCGATTCGTGATGATGTTGCGGCGAAACATTTGCTGACCATTGCAAAAACCGAAAAGGTGAAGCTGGATCCCGCTGCGGCGGATGTGATCGCGCGCGCCGCCGAGGGAGGAATGCGCGACGCCGAGTCCATGCTCGATCAGGTCGTTTCGTTTTGCGGCGACAACATTTCGGAAAATGACGTGCTGTCAATTTTCGGGTTTGTTTCAACCGAGGATGTGGCCGCCTTCGCCGGACATATTCTCGCGGGGGACACCGCCGCCGCGCTGGATATGATCGCGGAGCAGTCCGAGGCGGGCAAGGATCTCGGGCGGCTGCTGGCCGATCTGGTTTCGCTGGCGCGTGATCTGCTGGTCAGCGAGGCTACGGGCAGGGAATTTCCGGATCGGCGGGGAAAATTGCTCGCACCCCTGCGGGGAAAATTTTCCGTACGCAAACTCGCCGAGCTTCTCGAAATTTTGTCCGCAGCCGAGGCGGGCCTGCGGTTTTCTCCGGATAAAAAACTTCCGCTGGAAATCGCGGCTGTAAAATGTATTCAGCTTTTGCAGACGGCCGATTTGGACGAAGTGCTCGAAGCCGCATCGTCAGGAGCACCGCTCCCTCAGACGCCCTCACGCCGCGCCGCCGCACCATCCGCCGCTCCCGCATCCGTCATTTCCCAGCAGCCCGCACCCGCGCCGAAAGTTGCAGAGATCGAAAGAAAGCCTGCGCCGAAATCAAAGGATACCTCAATGAGCGACGATGATCCCAAAAATGTTTGGGAAACCATCAAAGGATACCTCAATGAGCGACGATGATCCCAAAAATGTTTGGGAAACCGTGGCGAATGAAATTTCCAGACGTCATCCGATTCGCGGCGCCTGGCTGGGGCAGGCGATTGATGTCGGGGAAAAGGATGCCGTTTTGCGGGTGGTTTTCCCGGTGTCATTGGAAAAACAATTGCGAATGCCCGTCGCCGAGGAGCTGGGGAGGCTGATCCAGGAGCTGTGGATGGATCGGACCGGTCGCAAGGTCGCGTTTCGTCCGGAAGCCACCGGCGCCGAACCGGCCGCACCGCCGGCGGCTGGCCCTGTGGTGCCAACGGCGGATGACTTTGAAAATGATCCCGGCATTGAGGCGGCCGTGGAATTGTTCGGCGCCACATTGGAATCTCAAAACGTTAAAAAATCATGAACATCCAAAAAATGATGAAGGAGGCGCAAAAAATGCAGGAGCGCCTCGCCAAAGCCCAAAGCGATCTGGCCGAACAAACCGTCGAGGCTTCGGCGGGCGGCGGACGGGTGACCGTCACCGCCAGCGGCTCCGGCGACATCACCGCGATCAAAATCTCTCCCGAGGCGGTTGATCCGCAGGATGTCGAAATGCTCGAAGATCTCGTGCTCTCCGGCGTTCGCGAAGCCCAGGAGGCGGCGCGCCGCCTGCAGGCGGAATCCATGGGCAAAGTCACCGGCGGACTCGGCGGACTGCCCGGCCTGGGATTTTAATGCCGCTTTTTTTGAGGGCCGCCGCATTTTGACGGCCTTTCTACTTTTCACTTTCCGTCTTTTGCCTTTTACTTTGCGGTCATGCCGGTTGTCACCATGCCCAAACTCAGCGACACCATGGTCGAGGGAACCCTCGCCCGCTGGTGCAAGGCGAAGGGCGATAAAATCGAAACAGGGGAAATTTTGGCCGAAGTCGAAACCGATAAGGCGACGATGGAAATGGAGGCCTTTGACGACGGGACGCTGGCCGAGCTTTATGTCGAGCAGGGCTCTGTCGTCAAAGTCGGCGATCGTATCGCGCTCATCCTTGCCGAGGGCGAAACCGCCGAAAGCGCCGCCGCGCCTGCAGAAAAACCCAAGGCCGCCGCCCCCAAATCAAGCGGTTCGCCACGCAAGGGAATTTCCAAGGCACCCGCTCCAAGAAGCCTGCCCGCCGCCACAGCCCGGATCAAAGCCTCACCCTTGGCTCGCAAAATTGCCGCCGCCCGCGGTGTCAATCTCTCCACAATCGCCGGCACGGGTCCAGGCGGACGTATCGTGAAACGCGATGTGGAAAACGCACCTTCCGGCCCCACCGCTTCCGCCTCACCCGCCATCCGCGCCGTGCGCGGCATCGCCGGTGAAGAAAAAGTGATTCCGCTCACCGGAATGCGTAAAACAATTGCCGAACGTCTGCTCGCCAGCAAAACGCAGATTCCTCACTTTTACCTGAGCGTGACGATGGATGGCGGCCCGCTGATGGAACTTCGCAAGGAACTCAACGCCATGGCGGCCAAGGAAAACGGTGAGAAACTGACGGTTAATGATTTCATTCTCCTCGCCGCTGCACGCGCCGCTGCGGAGGTTCCGAAAATCAACGCGGCTTTTGACGGCGACGCCATCATTGAATACGCCGACGTGAATCTCGCCGTGGCCGTGGCGGTTGAAGACGGACTTATCACGCCCGTGATTCGCAAGGCCAATACGCTTTCATTGCGTGAAATCAGCGCGCAGATGAAGGAACTTGCCGCCAAGGCCCGGGCCAAAAAACTTAAACCCGAGGAATACCAGGGCGGAACCATCACGCTCTCCAGCCTCGGCGGATTTGGCATTGAGGACTTCCTGCCCATCATCAATCCCCCGCAATCCTTCATTCTCGGCGTCGGTGCCATCACCAAACAACCCGTTGTCAATGAATACGACCTCGTGACAGTCGGGCATCGTCTCACCATGTCAGCCAGCGGCGATCATCGTGTCATAGACGGTGCCGTGGCGGCAGGCTATATGAACGCCCTGCGCCGCCTCGTTGAAAAACCCGCGCTGCTGCTCATGTAGCATTGCGGCCATCCGCCAGCAAGTGGGGCACACAAAACATCTCCCATGCGGAGTAAAAATGTCGGCGTGTCCATCGAAGAATGGACAAATGTCGTTTTTTGCTTCTGATAATCTTTTGAAACATCCAAAGATTCATCGCGAATGAAATTGGGTGTCATAGGCTTCGGCAAGCGTTTCAGCGGAATTTGGAGAAACTTTCAAACAGGCGATCCGGATCATTCCATTGCAGGTGTTGTGGATCCCGACCCGAAATTACAGCGCGCTCATATTACGGATGAAGAACGCGCCTCTCTCCGGCGTTTTGGCTCGATGGACGCCCTGATTCGTCAGGGCAGGCCCGATGCGCTGTATATCGGAACACGCTGCGACATGCACACGCCCCTTGCCATGGAGGCGGCAAAATACAACCTGCCGATTTTTTTGGAAAAACCCGTTTCTCACAGCATGGAGCAGGCGCTGGCTTTGGAAGCAGCCTTCAGAAACTCCAAGTGTCCCGTGCTTGTGAGCTTTCCCCTGAGGGCATCCACCCTTTGCCGCAAGACCAAGGAACTGCTGAATCAGGGCATCGTAGGACGGGTGGAACATGTCCTGGCAACCAATTATGTGGCCTACGGATGGGGCTATTTTTACGGGCCATATCGGGAATATTCCATAACTCAGGGATTGTTTTTACAAAAGGCAACCCACGATCTGGATTACCTAGCGTATTTGATCGGAACGCCCATCGTGCGGGTGGCTGCCATGCATTCCCTGGGACGTGTGTACCGCGACAGCAACACGCCCAAAGATCTCCGTGATCCCGAAGCCATTTATTATGACAATATCGGAACGCCGGAGACCGGCATGAATGAGGATTCCTCCAGTGCCCTCCTGGAATTTGCCGACGGGACCAAAGGGGTGTACACACAGGTTTTCTTTTCCAAGGGAGTAACCCGACGCGGAGCTGTTTTGTCCGGAACAAAAGGCCTGCTGGAATTCGATTGGTATCAAAGTCAGATAAAATCCACAGACTACGAACAACCCATCCATAGTGTGACAACAATAAAGAGCGAGGAAGATCACTGGGGCGGCGATCCGAAACTCGTACAAAATTTTCTGAACATGGTCCAAAACGGCGCCCCTCCTCTGTCATCCATCCAAGATGGCTTGCGCAGCGTTTACGCCTGCCTCGCCGCCAAGGAATCCGCCTCAACCGGGCACTTCGTGCCCGTGCGGCAAGTGGAAGATTTTTAAACCCAAAACAATTCCAAAGCTTGCCAAACCACAATGGGGTCAAGTCTTGATATTTAAATGGCGTATTTGGACTTTTACGCATCCCATGAGGAAAATCTTCCCCCTCAATATCCTCAAACGCGACTCTTCAAAAAAACGCGGCATCCACGGCAAACAAAAGAACGCCTCTTGGGATCACCCCTATCTCTTCTCTCTTCTGAAATTTTGATGCGTTCGTTTTGCTCAAATCGTTTTCCCCAATTGACGCTGAACCAGAACAATCATAAAGTGCGTCGCATTCAAATATGCAAGGAGTACTGGAGGAATGAGTGTAGCGCCCCCTGTTAACCCGGCGGAATTGGCTGTCAACGGCGGACCTCAAAGTGTGCAGCATTTCGAGGGGCAGGCCGAACCCAAAATCGGCAGTGAAGAGTTTTTGGCGATTGCCAAACGTTTTGGCATCAAGCCCGAAACTTTGGAGCGGCTGGCAGCGACGATCAATGACAGCGACTTCATCGAGGGCGGCCCCAACCTCGCCAAGTACTGGTCGGCACATCCGGCACCGGCTTCGGGTTTTCAATATGAAGCCAAGGCGCGCGAGCTGTTTGATTCGCCTTTTGCGCTCGGCACGAGCTCGGGCACGGGTGCGCTGCACGCAGCGATGGTGGCAGCGGGTGCGCAGACCGGCAAAGAAGTCATCGTCCCCGCGATGGGCTTCATGGCCACTGCGGCAGCGGCGGCGATTTGTGGTGCGACGCCGGTGTTTTGCGACGTGGATGAATCGTTGCAGCTCGACCCCACCAAGCTTGAAGCCTGCATCACGGCAAGCACCGTGGCGGTTGCGCCCACACATCACTGGGGCGTGGTGGCCGACATGGATCCGATTTTGGAAATCGCGCGACGCCACAACATCAAAGTCATCGAAGACTGTGCGCAGTCGCCGGGCGCGCAATACAAAGGCCGCTACGTCGGTACCATCGGCGATTTGGGATGCTTTAGCATTTCGGCCTACAAAATCATCGGCGGTGGCGAAGGCGGTTTGCTGCTGGCCAAGGACGAACGGCTTTTCGAGCGCGCCTGCCAGCTCGCCGAATGTGGAGGGCTGTGGCGGGAAAAACGCTTTGCGCCCGCACGCTACGAAGGCGAGCTTTTCATTGGCACCAACTATCGCATGTCCGACTTGGAAGCGACGGTTGACTTGGTGCAGCTTGGCAAGTTGAGCGGCATCGTGGGACGCTATCGCGCCAACCACCTGCGTGTGGCGGAGCAGCTCGGGACGTTCCGCGAAATCACACCGCAAAAAGTCAACGACCGTGAAGGGCTGATTGGTTACCAACTGCGCTTCTTTCCAGCCACGCACGAGTTGCGTGCCGATGTGGTCGCCGCGTTGCGGGCCGAAGGTGTGCCCGCCAGTTCGCGTGGCCCCTTGAACAACAATCACGACTGGCACGTCGCCAGCGAAATGTTGCCGCTCATCGATACTTTCGGGACGGCCACGCGCTATGATCAGTGTCCGGTGGCCGATGATCTCTACCGACGTGAG
>JACTMZ010000010.1 GCA_014584375.1 Verrucomicrobiota bacterium
CGCAAAATCATCATTCTCGTGCAGGCAGGCAAGGCGACCGATGCGGTGATTGACAGCCTTGTGCCACTTCTCGACAAAAACGACATCATCATTGACGGCGGCAACGCCCTGTGGACCGACACGGTGCGCCGCGAGAAGGATCTCACGGGAAAAGGTCTGCGTTTCATCGGTTCCGGTGTTTCCGGCGGCGAGGAAGGCGCGCGTTTCGGCCCTTCGCTCATGCCCGGCGGTGCGGAATCCTCCTGGGAGGAACTCGCTCCGATCTGGAATGCCATCGCCGCCAAGGTGGATGCCGAAACCGGCAAGCCGCTGGAAGGCGCTGCACCCGGGAAACCCGTTGAAGGCGGCGTCCCCTGCACCGCTTACATCGGGCCCAATGGCGCGGGACATTTCGTCAAAATGGTTCACAACGGAATCGAGTACGGCGACATGCAGCTCATCTGCGAAGCCTACAACATCCTGCGCCATGGCATCGGACTGAGCATCGAGGAAACCCAGGCGGCCTTCGCCTCGTGGAACGCCGGAGACCTTGACTCCTTCCTCATTGAAATCACGGCCAACATTCTCGCCGTCAATGATCCCGTAACCGGAAGTCCGATTGTGGATGTGATCATGGATCGTGCCGGACAAAAGGGAACGGGCAAATGGACCGTCATGGACGGCCTTCACCTCGGCATTCCCATTTCCACCATTTCCGAAGCCGTGTTTGCACGGTGTTTATCGGCCATCAAGGAGGAACGCGTCGCCGCATCCAAAATTCTCAGCGGGCCGGAATCCCGTTTCACCGGAGACAAAAAGGTACTCACCGATGCGGTGCGCGATTCGCTTTACGCCTCGAAAATCTGCTCCTACGCCCAGGGATTTGCACTCATGCGCGCAGCGGCTGAAGAACAGGGTTGGAAACTTCACTTTGGCGAAATCGCGATGATCTGGCGGGGCGGGTGCATCATCCGCGCACGCTTCCTCCAACGCATTAAAGAGGCGTTTGACCGCGATCCGGCGCTGCCCAATTTGCTGCTGGATCCGTATTTCAAGGACATCATCGAACGCACTCAAAAGAATTGGCGTCAGATTGTTTCCGACTCGGTCCTTTCCGGCATCCCCACTCCGGCGTTCAGCGCGTCCCTTGCCTACTTCGACAGCTACCGTTCGGCTCGCCTTCCGGCCAATCTCCTGCAGGCGCAGCGCGACTACTTCGGAGCCCACACCTACGAGAGAACCGACCAGCCGCGCGGAAAATTTTTCCACTACGACTGGGTTGGCGACAAACAACAGCACGAGGTCTGATTCATGGCGGACACCTGGTATATTGTTCCGGCGGAACAGCACGACGCGCTTGTGGCCCGCGCCTACCGCGCACGCGGCTACAGCGAGGACGAAGCCAATGACGCCGCCCGTTTTTGTCACAGTGCGACGCGCCACGGCATCCGCACCCACAATGCCCTCAAGGCACTCCATCTTGACGATCTGTTTGGAAGCAAGGTCGGACAATGGACGCCCGGCGCGGAAATTGAAAAGCTCCCCTCGCGCTTCGCGGCGGCGGAGGCGTGGGACGGACACAAAAAGCTCGGTCAGGCCGTCGCCTACCGTGCCATGCATCGCTGCATGGAATTGGCGGAACAATACGGCGTGGGAATCGTCAGCGTGGACAACGCCACGCATTATCTTTGGGGCGGCGGCTATGTGATTGATGCCGCGCTCAAAGGTTTTATCGCCTACACAAACTGCACCTCGGCCACATCGGAAGTCGTCCCCTTCGGCGGCAAAACGCCGACCATGGGCACCAATCCGCACTCGTGGGGATTCCCCACCCAGGATGCAATCGGTTTTCCCATCGTCATTGACTGGGCGACATCCACCGTCGCCATGGGGCGCGTCCAGCAACTCGCCCGCGAAGGCAGGGAGCTGCCTCCCGGCTGCGCGGTGGACAAGGACGGCAAGCCGACCAACGACCCCAACAAGGCCGCCGCCCTTCTTCCCTTCGGCGCACACAAGGGCTACGGACTCGGGCTTATTGACGAGCTTTACGCCGCCTTCATCGGGGGCGGACTCCCTTCCATTCGCGGCACGGCCAAAGGCGACACAGGGGAAAAACGCGGCTCCACGTTTTTCTTCCAGTGCATTCATCCGGAAGCCCTGCGCGGGCATGACTACGCCCTGGGACGTTCGCAGCAGGAAAACCTCAAGGCCTGCCTGCGGGACATTCTCGGTCATGGCAATGAATCCTGTCTCCTGCCCGGACAGCTCGAAGCCGAGGCGGCACGCCGCACCGACGAACATGGCGGACTGCTTTTCAGCGAAGCCGAAATTGAAGGCTTTGCCCACATCACCGCCGACCTTGGCGAACCGGCGTGGAAACCCGCTGATTTTCCATCCATTAAAATCTAAACCCCAACAACAACACCATGGCTCTCCAACTTCGGGACAAATCCACCTGTCACTACGATCAAATTTCGCTGGGCGAAATCATGCTTCGCCTCGATCCAGGCGAAGGCCGCGTTCGCACGGCGCGCCACTTCACCGCCTGGGAAGGCGGCGGCGAATACAATACGTCACGCGGGCTCCGCAAATGTTTCGGGCTTCGCACCGCCGTTTGCACGGGTCTTGTGGACAACGAGGTCGGACGGCTTATTGAGGATTTCATCATGCAGGGTGGCGTGGACACGGCCTTCATCAAATGGCGCGAAGACGACGGCATCGGACGCTCCGTTCGCAACGGCCTCAACTTCACCGAACGCGGCTTCGGCGTCCGGGGTGCCGTCGGCGTTCCCGATCGCGGCCACACTGCCGCCTCGCAGCTCAAACGCGGTGACTTTGATTGGGATCACATTTTTGGAAAGCTGGGGGCCCGCTGGTTCCACACCGGAGGAATTTTTGCGGCTCTCTCGGAAACCACGGCGGATCTTGTCATTGAAGCCGTACAAGCCGCCAAAAAGCACGGCACCATCGTCAGCTACGACCTCAACTACCGCCCCTCCCTGTGGAAATCCATCGGTGGCCAAACCAAGGCGCGCGAGGTCAATCGTGAAATCGCCAAATATGTGGATGTGATGCTCGGCAACGAGGAAGACTTCACTGCGTCACTCGGCTTTGAGGTCGAAGGCGTGGATCACAACATCAGCAACATCGAAACTGCCGCCTTTAAGCGCATGATCGAAACCGCCGTGAAGGAATATAAAAACTTCAAGGTTGCCGCGACAACCCTGCGCGAAGTCATCACCGCAAGCAAAAATGACTGGAGCGCAATTTGCTGGCACGATGGCAAATTTTACGAAAGCCGCAAATATCCCGGCCTCGACATCATGGATCGCGTGGGAGGCGGAGACAGTTTCGCCAGCGGTGTGGCCTTTGGTTTTCTCGAACACAACGATCCGCAGCTTGCCGTGGATTACGGCGCGGCCCACGGCGCGCACGCCTCAACCACTCCCGGCGACACCTCGATGGCGACACGCAAGGAAGTCGAAAAACTCATGAAGGGCGGCAGCGCCCGCGTTGTGCGCTGACATGAAACCATCCGAACTCTTCAGCCTCACAGGAAAAACGGCCGTAGTGATCGGCGGAACAGGCGAACTTTGCAGTGCCATGGCAGGCGGCATGGCTGCTGCCGGTGCCAGGGTTGTTTTGGTGGGCCGGGATGCCGGCAAGGCCGAAAAACGACTCGCCGCAATCCGGGCGGATGGCGGGGAATGCGACTTTGAATCCTGCGAAGTCACTTCACGCGCCGCGCTCAACGAACTGGCGGATCGCATCAGCGCAAAAACGCAGCGCATTGACATCCTCGTCAACGGCGCAGGCGTCAACAGCGCCACCCCGTTTCTCGACATCACGGACGAAGAGATTGACCGCATTATTTCGGTCAATCTGAAATCCGTCATTGCTTCGTGCCAAATTTTCGGTGCCCGCATGTTGGAGACCGGAGGAGGAAGCATCATCAATCTCGGCTCCATGTCCGGAGTCATTCCCCTCTCCCGTGTCTTCACCTACTCGGCCACAAAAGCGGCCGTTCACAATCTCTCCAAAAATCTCGCACGCGAATGGGCGCCGCGCGGACTGCGGGTCAACACGCTTGTGCCCGGATTTTTTCCCGCCGAGCAAAACCGCAAGGTTCTCACTCCGGAACGTGTGGCATCCATCATGGGCCACACTCCAATGAACCGTTTCGGAGAAGCTCACGAACTCATTGGCGCCACCCTGCTTCTCGCATCGGTGGCAGGCAGCTTTATCACCGGCGCTGAAATTGTCGTGGACGGCGGATTCGCCGCAATGACGATATGAACTTCATCCACGACGACTTCCTGCTCGGAACCAAGCAGGCACGCAAACTCTATCACGATCACGCGGCTTCGCTGCCGATTATTGACTATCACTGCCACCTGCCGCCTGCGGAAATCGCCGAGGACAAGCGTTGGACGGACATGGCCGCCGTCTGGCTCGGTGGCGATCATTACAAATGGCGGGCCATGCGCACTTCCGGAATTGACGAACGTTACATCACCGGCAATGCGAGTCCGTGGGAAAAATTTGAAAAATTCGCCGAAATCGCGCCCAAACTTCTTCGTAATCCGCTGTACCATTGGACGCAATTGGAACTGGCCCGCTACTTCGGCATTCATGATCTCCTCTCGCCATCAACGGCCCGCGCCATTTACGACCGCTGCAATGAAAAGCTCGCGCAGCCCGGATTTTCCGCGCGCGGCATGATGGAACGCTTTCATGTCGAAGTCGTGTGTACGACCGACGATCCGGCGGATTC
>JACTMZ010000187.1 GCA_014584375.1 Verrucomicrobiota bacterium
CACATCAATCAAGTCCCGCGATCCCGCAATATAGCCGCCCGAGCCGCCGAGCGCCTTGCCGAGGGTTCCCATTTGCACCTCAATCTGCGAACCAAGGGACAATTCATCCGCAAGCCCGCGCCCCCCTCGCCCGCGAATTCCCACAGCATGGGCTTCGTCGAGTATCAACACTGCCCCATGACGATTTTTAAGTTCCACGATTTCACGCAACGGCGCGAGGTCGCCATCCATGCTGAAGACGGATTCCGTCACGATAAAAACACGGGCCTGCGGATATTTTTTCCGCGCCCAGCGCAAGTGATGTTCCAGATCATTCATGTCATTGTGCCGCCACGGACGCACAACCGCGCCGGAGAGCCGCGCGCCGTCAATCAAACAAGCATGGGCCAGGCGGTCCGGCAAAATCACGTCACTCCTCCCCGCCAAAGCCGCCAAGATTCCGGTTCCCGTCGCATAGCCGCTGCCGAAAACAAGAGCGGCCTCGGTTTGTTTAAATGCCGCAATTTTTTCCTCCACCTCGGTTTGTTTAAATGCCGCAATTTTTTCCTCCAGTTCCCGGTGGGAAGATTGCGTGCCGGTGAGCAGACGGGATGCTCCAGAGCCGGCACCCTGGTCTCGCACCGCACGAACAGCGGCTTCGATCACATCGGGATGTGCGGCGAGTCCCAGATAGTCGTTTGAGGCAAAATTGTGCAGCACGCGCCGCCCAAACGTTACAGACGCTCCGGTCACAGATTCAGAAACACGCAGGTTTCGGCGGAGATTCCGCCGGTCAAGATCGGCAAGGATGCCCTGCAAAAAATCCTCGAACATGGAAGCCGCAATCTTTCCGCATGGACGCCCCGGAGTCCACCGAGTTCTTGTAAGGAATCGGCGAGGGATTGATTAACGCGCCTGGTGCGGGCAGCTTTTCAGTCATGTTGCATTTGCCCGATCCCCTGCATCCCTTTGCAGTTCATTTTCCCGTGGTGTTTTTGCTGACGGGATGCGTCCTGGCCGCGCTGTCGCTCCTTTGGCCGCATCGAATGGTGCTGTCACTTTTGGTGGCGACCCTGCTACTCGGATCGCTGGGGACGCTGTGGGCGCACCGCACGGGCATGGAAGCCGCCGCCGAAGTACGGGCCGTCGCGGCACCGGTCGTCCCGGCGGTGCAGGAGCACAAAAACGTGTCCACATTGATGGTCTGGGTGGCGTGGCTGACTTCGGCGGCGGCGGTCACGGCGTTGTTTGGCGCAAAAATTCCGGGTGTTTCGCTGGCGGCCCGTCTACTGACCGTGGGTGCCGCCCTGCTTTTGCTTTGGACCATGCAGGCGACCCTGCACAGCGGCTCGGTTCTCACCCACATCCACTTTTTCGGGCCAAATGCCCCCAAGCCTCCTCTGGGAACGGAGGATGTCGTCAAACTGCGGATCGAATAGAGCCTTTTGCAATTTTGCTCGTTTCATCACACAAAGAACGCGCTACAACATGAGGCCATGCGGAAAGTAAAAGCAGCCATAGTCGGCGCGAGCGGTTATTCGGGCGAGGAGTTGGTGACACTGCTGGCACGGCATCCGATGACGGAAGTGGTGGCGCTCACCTCGCGGCAATCCGCAGGACGAACCGTCGCCGAGGTTTTCCCAAAAATGTCCGGCTCGCCCTTGGCGACGATGAAATTTGTGGATTCATCGGCGGATGCCCTGGCTGTTTCCGGTGCAGAAACGGCGTTTCTCGCCCTGCCACACGGTCTCGCGGCGGAGTTTGCCGTTCCGCTGCGTGCCGCCGGAGTGCAGGTCGTGGATTTGAGCGCGGATTTCCGACTCCAATCCACGGAAGTTTTTGCCGAATATTACGGGGGCCCCCACCCTGCGCCGGAGCTTCTGAAGGAAGCTGTTTATGCGCTGCCCGAAATTTGCGGAGACCAGGCCCTGCGGGGAGCGGGACTGTTGGCCTGTCCGGGATGTTATCCGACAAGCATCCAGATTCCCCTTGTTCCCCTGCTTCGGCGCGGACTTGTCGCCGCCGACTCCATCGTGATCAACAGCCTCAGCGGCACAAGCGGTGCGGGACGCAAGGCGGATGTGTCGCTGCTTTTTGCGGAATGCAACGAAAGCCTGCGTGCCTACGGCGCTCCAAAGCACCGGCATCTTCCGGAAGTCGAACAACAGCTTTCCATCGCCGCCGGAATAAAGGTTGTTGTCAGCTTCGTTCCGCATCTCGCGCCGGTCACACGCGGCATCCTTTCCACCATCGTCGCAAAGCCGGCAAATGGCGCCGATGCCGCCGCAGTGGAGGCGGCATGGGAGGAGGACTATGCGGAAAGAAAATTCGTCCGCCGAGTGCGGCATTTTCCCGACACGAAAAATGTCACCGGCACAAATTTCATTGATATCGCAGTGCGGGAGGATTCGCGGGCCGGAAACCTTTTGCTTTTCAGCGCCGAGGACAATCTCATAAAAGGCGCCTCCGGCCAGGCTGTCCAGGCGTTCAACATTTCACAAGGCTGGGACGAGACCACGGGACTTTTATGAGCGCAATCAAGATCATCAAGGGAGGAGTCACTGCCGCAAAAAGTTTTCGTGCTGCCGCCGTTTTTGCCGGAATCAAGCCGGGAAATAAAAACCGCAAAGACATGGCGCTGGTAACGTCGGATCTTCCCTCCGTCGCAGCGGGAGTCTTTACAACAAACCGCGTCAAAGCCGCGCCGGTCCGCGTTTCCATTTCCCACCTGCGCGCACCGCGCACCGATGCGGTTCTTCTCAACAGCGGCAACGCCAATGCCTGCACCGGGCCGCACGGCATTGTGGCGGCCAAAACGCTGGCTGGCGCCGCCGCCAAAGCGCTGCGCTGCGCCCTGCGGCGGGTTCTCGTTTGTTCGACTGGACGCATCGGCATTCCCCTGCCGGTTGATAAAATGACGGACGCCATCCCGGGGCTTGTCGCCGGATTATCCGCCGACGGCGGCAACGCGGCAGCGCGTGCCATCATGACAAGCGACACATTTCCCAAGGAATTCGCCGTTGAAGCGCGGGGCGAAGGTGGCGTATTCCGCGTCGGCGGCATGGCCAAGGGAGCGGGAATGATCAATCCGGACATGGCGACCATGCTCTGCGTGGTGACCACGGATGCGTCCCTCACCAAAAAATCCCTGCAAAACGCGCTCCACTCGGTGACGGAGCGAACGTTCAACCGCATCACGGTGGATGGCGACATGAGCACAAACGACACGGTACTCCTGCTTTCCAATGGCGCGGCGGGCGGCCCCATCATCAAACCGGGTTCGCCGGACTACACCCTGTTTGTCGAGGCCCTCCACGAGGTTTGCCTGAAGCTGGCGCACATGATCGTCACGGACGGCGAAGGCGTGTCGAAATTTGTCACCGTGCAGGTGCGCGGCGCCTCGGGTATGCGTTCAGCCCGTCGGGTGGCCGAGGCTGTGGCCAATTCCACCCTCGTCAAATGCTCCTGGGCCGGCAATGACCCGAACTGGGGGCGCATCCTCGACGCCGCCGGCTATTGCGGAGTCCCCATTCGCGAGGAGCTTGTGGACATTTACTACGATGGTGTGGCTGCGGTGCGGGGCGGAATGGCCGCACCGACGCCCAAAGAACGGCTGATTAAGGCGGTGTCGGGGAAAAAATTCACCGTGACCATAGACCTTCATCAGGGCGACGCCTCCCACACGGTGTACACCACCGACCTGACGGAGAAATACGTGCAACTCAACCTTGGCGAATAAAATCATGAACCTTCACGACGCCGCCCTGCGCGCCGACACATTGATCGAGGCGCTCCCCTACATCCAAAAATTCCGTGGGAAAACTTTTGTCATCAAATACGGCGGCAGTGCCATGGAGGACGAGGGTGTCGTCGAACGCCTGCTGCGCGACGTGGTTTTTCTCGAAGCGGTCGGCATCAATCCCGTTCTTGTTCACGGCGGCGGCAAGGCGATCAGCGCCCGCGTGTGCGAAGCCGGACTGTCCGCGCGTTTTGTGCAGGGATTGCGCGTGACCGATGCAGAGTCCATTCGCATCGTCGAGGATGTCCTCGATCGTCACGTCAACCCGCACCTCGTCGCCACACTCAATGGCTTCGGCGGCAACGCCCGCGGAGTCTCCGGTCGCAACGTTCTCATTGCGGAAAAACTTCCGCCCTTTGAAAATGAAAGCGGTGAGCAGGAGGATCTCGGCTTTGTCGGACGCGTCACGGGAGTCAAACCGGTGGAATTGGAAAAAATGCTCGCCGAAGAGTTTGTTCCAGTCGTCTCGCCGGTCGCCGCAGATTCAGGCGGTCAATCCCTCAATGTCAACGCGGACGAGGCAGCAGCGGCGATCGCCGGAGAATTGCAGGCGGCAAAACTCATTTTTCTCAGCGATGTCCCCGGCATCATGCGGGATCGAACGGACCCCGGAACGCTGATTCCCTCGGTGCGCGCGGATGACATCGAGCCCCTCATCCGACAAAAAGTGATTGAAGGCGGAATGATTCCGAAAATTCGGGGAGCCATCAAGGCCCTGAAGCGCGGAGCATTGAAAACCCACATGATTGACGGACGACTTCCACACGCCCTGCTGCTGGAAATTTTCACCAATGAAGGTGTGGGCACTGAAATCGTAGCCTGACATGAAAACGTTCCTTTGCCTCACAACCCTGTTTCTGCTGGCGGCGGGTGCGGTGCGTGCGGAATTTCGCGGCGCGTGGATTTCGACCGTTCACAATCTCGACTGGCCAACGCAAGGGGCCTCCGCCGAACAGCAGAAGGCGGAGCTGGTGCGTTTGCTTGACTCGGCAAAATCCCTGGGTTTGACCGATGTTCTTTTCCAAGTCCGCCCCGAAGGGGACGCGCTTTACCGTTCCTCGCTGGAGCCGTGGAGCCGCTTTCTTACCGGAACACAAGGGCGTGATCCGGGTTATGATCCGCTTGAGTTTTGCATCGCACAGGCAAAAAAGCGCGGCATTCGTGTTCACGCGTGGTTCAACCCCTACCGTGCCTCGGTAAAAGCCAAAGCCCCGCTGGCATCCAATCACATGGCGCGCCGCTTCAACGTTCGCCGTTACGACGTGGCGGGTGTGCATTTTGACGATTACTTTTACCCGTATCCCCCCTCCCATGGAAAAATCACCTTCCCGGACGCCAAGACTTACGAACGCTATCGCTCCTCCGGTGGCAAACTAAGCCTGGCCGACTGGCGACGGGACAATGTCAACCGCCTGATCGCCCGCGTTTCAAAGACGGTGAAAAGTATTCGCCCGGGAATCATTTTTGGAGTCAGCCCATTTGGCATTTATACAAAAGGACAGCCAAACACGGTGCAGGCGGGACTGGATCAGCTTAATGAAATTTTCGCCGATCCCGTGCAATGGATGCGCAGTGGATGGGTGGATTACCTGGCACCGCAGCTTTATTGGAAGGATCAATCACCACAATCCTTCAGCGAACTTCTCAAATGGTGGCGCGGCTCCCTTGCCAATCCACGCGGAGTCCCCATCTATCCCGGAATTGCCGCCTACCGCATCAGCGAACAGGGTTGGCCGCCGCAGGAAATTGTCCGCCAGGTTTCATTGGCACGCACCATCGGACACGGCGCCTCCGGATTTATTTTTTTCCGAATGGGCAATCTTGCGGACAACACAAAAGGCGTAGCGACACTGCTCAAAAAGTCGCTGTAAAGGTCGCATCGTTTCTTTTCCGCAAAAAAACATGTTAGCGCCGGGCGATTTCCCACTCGTTCATGCCGCACAGGAAAACACTCGCCGTTTTTCCTCTTCATCGCAACAATGCGCACACAGTGAGCACTCCTGAATCGCTCCTTATCATTGCCGGTAGCGGACGCTATCCGTTTCAACTGGCCGCCGCCGCACAGCGCGCCGGTGTGAAGCGAATTTTTGCGCTGGCCTTTGACCGCGAAACCGACCCCGCCCTGGCGGATCATGTGGACGACATCCGCTGGCACCGCGTCGGACAGCTTGGCAAACTCATCGCCTTTGCCAAGGAAACCGGTGTGCGTCAGGCCATCATGGCCGGGCAAATCGCACCGAAAAATCTTTTCGATCTGCGCCCCGATTTCGCGGCGCTGATGCTTCTTGTCAAACTGCGCGAACGCAATGCGGAAACGCTCTTTGGCGCGGTGGCGGACGCCCTTTCCAAGGCGGGGGTCGAACTGCTTCCAGCCACAACATTCCTCGATGATTTCCTGGCGCCGGAAGGTCATATTGCCGGACCAAAACCACGGCGCCGGGTATATGACGACGTCGCCTTCGGCTTGCGAATCGCCAAGGAAGTCAGCCGCCTGGACATTGGACAAACCGTGGTTGTGCGTCATGGCACGGTTCTTGCCGTCGAAGGATTTGAAGGCACGGATGAAGCGATCAAACGCGGCGCGCTTCTCGGACGCGGACAGGCCGTGGCGGTGAAGGTTTCCAAGCCCAATCAGGACTTTCGTTTTGATGTTCCGGTAATTGGCCCCATCACTCTCGAAACGGGCGCCCGGGCGGGGCTTTCGGCCATCGCCGTGGAAGCCGGGCGGACGCTTATTGTCGAGCCGGAGCGTCTTTACGCCCTGGCGCTTAAACACAAGGTCACCATTCTCGGAATCAAACAATGAACACCAAACTCCGCACCGGAGTCGTCGGCGTCGGCAGCATGGGCTGGAATCACGCCAGAATTTACAGCGAGCTGGAAACTGCGGAACTCACCGCCATTTACGACGCCAATCCCGCCGCCGCCGAAAGAGCCGCCCGTAAATTCGGCGGAAAATCCGTCGCCTCGCTTGACGAACTCATCAAGTGCTGCGATGCCGTCTCCGTCGCCGCCCCCACCCACCTCCATCACGAAATCGTCATGCAACTCCTCGGTGCGGGACGCCATGTTTTGGTGGAAAAACCCATCGCCAACAATCCCACGCACGCCGCCGAAATGGCGGCGCTTGCCCGCGAACGTGATCTTGTTCTTCAAGTCGGACACATCGAACGCTTCAATCCCGCCCTTGATGCTCTCGAACAACGCCTCAATCGCCCACGCTTTCTCGAAGTCACCCGACTCTCCCCTTACCCCGGACGCAGCCTCGATATTGGCGTCGTTCTCGATGTCATGATCCATGATCTTGAAATCATCCTTCACCTCGTCCGCTCGCCGGTCACAAGCATTGACGCCGTTGGCGTCGCCGTTCTCAGCAAGGGCGAGGACATTGCCAGCGTTCGTCTTCATTTTGCAAACGGCTGCGTTGCCAATGTCACCGCCAGCCGCATCAGCATGAAAAAAATGCGTGAAATTCGCCTTTTTCAGGAGGACGCCTACCTTTCGCTCAACTACCAAAAACAAACGGCGAAAATGTTTCGTCTCAAGGAGGGTAGAATTGTCCGCGAACGTGTCGCCATTCAAAAGGGCGAGCCGCTTCTTCGGGAAATCCGGCATTTTGTCGAGTGTGCCCGCGCCGGGGCGCAGCCGAAAGTCGGCGGAATTGAGGCCGCCGCCGCCCTCGATCTCGCCCTTCGGATTACACGCCAAATCGCCGAACGCGCCCCGCAATGCACATCCTTGTCCTAGCCGGCGAAACCAGCGGCGACACCCATGCCGCCGCGCTGCTTGCAGAACTGCAATTCCTCACGCCCAACCTCCACATTTCCGGTCTCGGCGGCCCGAAGCTCCACGCGCTCTCGCCCGATGTCGAGGACTGGTCCCACGACGCCGCCGTTGTCGGCCTGTGGGACGTGCTTCGACGCTACGGCTGGTTTCGCAAAAAATTTCACGAAGTCATCGCCAGAATTGACTGCACAAAACCCGACGCCGTTTTGTTTGTTGACTATCCCGGCTTTAACCTACGGCTTGCCAAAGCCCTCCAAAGCCGCCGTCCCGGAATCCGGCTGCTCTATTACATCAGTCCGCAGGTCTGGGCATGGAATCGGGCGCGCATTCCGTGCATGGCGCGACGCCTTGACCGCATGTTCTGCATCTTTCCCTTTGAGAAGGAACTGTACGAAAAATCCGGCCTCGACACCGTTTTTGTGGGACATCCCATGGCGGAAAAAATCACACCCGCAGGCAGTGAAGACCGCATGCCGGATCTTCTTGCCCTTCTCCCCGGAAGCCGCGAACGCGAGGTGCGCAAAATTTTCCCTGTCATGCTTGAGGCGGCAAAGCTCATTCTTGCACAAAAACCAAACGCCGCCTTCGTCTCCGCAGCCTCATCCGAAAAACTACAAATTCTCATGCGTTCCATGGCTACGAATTCCGGCATCAACTGCCATGTCGGACTGCGCAACGCACGCGAGGTCATGCTCACGGCGTCCGCCGGACTTGTCGCCTCCGGCACGGCCACGCTTGAAGCCGCACTTTGCGGACTTCCCCACGCTCTCGTTTACAAAGTCGCTCCGCTTACCTACATCGCCGGACGCCTTGTTATCCGGGTTCCCCATCTCGGCATGTCCAACCTTCTTGCCGGACGGGAAATCACGAAGGAGTTTATTCAAGGCGATACCACGCCGCCCGCCCTTGCCGCCGAGGCGCTCCGCCTCCTCAATGACACCGCTGCGCGCGAAAGCATGTCGGCTGATTTTGCGGCCATTCGCGAAAACCTTCGCTCTCCCGCCGCCATTTCTCCGGCGCGCGCCGTTCTCGCCGCATTGCAGCCGTAGAAACCTTGCGGCGTACATTCATCATTTGCGCTCCGTTCCGGCGCACCCGTTTCCCCCGTGTTTGAGATCCAAAAGGCGCAGGTCGAAATAATTTTCCCACGCCTGCAAAATGGCGTCATTGCGGCTAATGAGAACATTCAAATACTCCCTGTGAATTTCAACAAGCTGACTCACTCCAAGTGCGCCGACGCGGTATTGACGCTCCGCCAAATCCGACGCAGCCCGCAGGTTTTCCGTCAGCTCGGCAGGGATTGACCGCGCCGCCTTCATCGCGGCTTCAAATGCAATAATTCGCTGGGCTCTGATCTGATCGAACTTTCGCCGCGCATCATCCAACAAACGCGCCCGACGCGCATCCGTCGTCTCTCCGGCGGTCGTTCCCGGGCGCATCAGACCGGAGGCCGCTCCGATTGCCCCCAAGCCATCGCGGGAAAACCATCCGCCGATCTCAAAATCCTCAAGATCCATTCCCGCATCCGGACCGCCCACGCCGCGATCCAGACACGCCCTGCGAATTTCAAGAATCAAAGACGACTCAGGAGCGTCCTCGACAACCTCCGGCGGAAGCGAGTCCTCCATCACAATGTCCAAAGGCTCCCCGCCCTCCCCGCCAAGAAGTCCGTTAATTTCGTTTTTCAAAATTTCCGCACGCACCTTGAATTCTGCGGCCTGGGTGACAAAAGGAATCGCCGCACCTTCGAGAATCCGCCTTTCGACAAGTTCCCCGACTCCGGCTGCGGGCCGTTCATCGAGCATTTTCACCAACGCTGAAATTCTTTCAGCCAAATCAGCGGCGACTCCGGCAATATGGGAGGAGGAGGCGTATTCCATCGCCTTCAATCGCGCATCGCTCTCAAGAACCTCCCGAAACTCCGCCAGATACAACCTCGCCAGCCCGGCGTCCAATCCGAGTACGGCAGCCCGCATTTTATCCCGTGAAGGAAACTCCAGCGGCTGTCCGACAATCGGCACCTCGATCTTCAACGGATCGGGCAGCGCGGCAACTTGAGCCGAATAAAATTTCCACTCCGGATTGACGAGCGCCACCGACTCCGCAATTTCCTTCGGCG
>JACTMZ010000155.1 GCA_014584375.1 Verrucomicrobiota bacterium
GCCCTGCTCATTCATGTCACCCTCGTGCCATTTATCAAGGCGGCGGGAGAATTAAAAACCAAACCCACCCAGCAAAGCGTGGCCAAACTTCGTGAGATCGGCCTGCAGCCCAAGGTGGTCATCGCCCGATCCGAATATCCGCTCGATGACGATCTTCGCGGAAAGCTGTCCATGTTTTGCAATGTCCCCAAACGTGCCGTCATCGAGGCGCTCGACGTTCCCCATTCCATCTACGAATTCCCGCTCATGCTGCAAAAGGAGGGACTCGACACCGCCGTTTGCGAGGCACTGCGATTGGACACCGAACCCGCGCAAATGGCCGACTGGTCCGATTTTGTCCAACGCGTGGTGCATCCGCGCCGTCGCGCGACCATTGCCGTCGTCGGCAAATACATCGAACTGCAGGACGCATACAAAAGCATTTACGAATCCCTCACCCACGCCGGCGCGGCGAATGACTGCGGGATTGACCTTGTTTTGGTGGATGCGGCTGACCTTGAGGAGGAGGACGGCGCTTGCAGGCACCTGCGCGATGCTGACGGCATTCTTGTGCCCGGCGGATTCGGCGATCGCGGGATTGAAGGAAAAATCGTCGCCGCCCGTCATGCGCGGACGACAGGGGCGCCCTACTTCGGCATTTGCCTCGGCATGCAGGTTGCCGTAGTGGAATTTGCGCGCGGTGTTTGCGGACGCTCGAAGGCCGACAGCGCCGAGTTTGATCCCGCGACACCTGATCCGGTGATCTATTTGATGGAGGAACAGGAGGGCGTGACCGACAAGGGCGCCACCATGCGGCTGGGTTCCTATCCCTGCGTCCTGCGCAAAGACTCCCTCGCGCACCGACTCTACGGTGCGGTGAAAATTGAAGAGCGGCACCGTCACCGCTACGAGTTCAACATGAAATATCGGGACGAGATGGAAAAACACGGCCTCGTCATTTCCGGAACCTCCCCCGATGGCACGCTGGCCGAAATCATCGAACTGCGTGACCACCCGTGGTTTGTCGCCTGCCAATTTCACCCCGAATTCCGCTCGCGCCCCCGCGCCGCGCATCCGCTGTTTGAAGGCTTCGTCGCCGCCGCCTTGAAACACAAGGAATCCGCCGGGCGCACACCCGCCTGACTCCCGCACTTGCAGAGCCGCCGTTTGCCATTGGAAAGCGAATGGCCTAATGTTCAGACCTTATGAATCAGCTCGAGCAGCTCAAAAAGTTCACCGCTGTCGTCGCCGACACGGGGGACTTTGAAAACATTCGTCAATACGCCCCGCAGGACGCCACGACAAATCCCTCCCTCATTTACAAGGCGGCAAGCGACAAGGAATACACGCCCCTCCTCGACAAATCGGTGGCGGATTTCCGTCACTCCAACATCCCACGCTCACAGCTTCTCCGCGAAATTGTGGACGACCTTCTCACGGCCTTTGGGGAAAAGATTTTGGAAATTGTACCCGGACGCGTTTCGACGGAAGTGGATGCACGGCTTTCCTTCGACACTCCGGCCACGATCGAAAAGGCGCGAAAAATCATCGCTCTTTATGAAAAGCGTGGCGTGCCGCGCGAACGCGTGCTCATTAAGATCGCTTCAACATGGGAGGGAATTCGCGCTGCAGAGACGCTGCAAAAGGAAAGTATCAATTGCAATCTCACGCTGCTCTTTTCACTCCCGCAGGCCATCGCGGGAGCCGAAGCCAATGCCCGGCTCATTTCGCCATTCGTCGGACGCATTTACGACTGGTTTAAGGCAAAAACCGGCAAGGAATACCATGGCGCCGAAGATCCCGGCGTACAGTCTGTGCGCACCATCTACAACTATTACAAAAAGTTCGGCTGTAAAACCGAGGTCATGGGTGCAAGTTTCCGCAATACTTCACAGATTCTCGCCCTCGCAGGTTGTGATCTTCTGACGATCAGCCCGGAATTGATGCAGGCATTGAGCGAATCCGATGCGCCCGTCGAACGCTGCCTTTCCGAGGATGAGGCAAAAAAATCCCATGCGGAAAAAATCCGCCTCGATGAAAAAACCTTTCGTTGGATGCTTAACGAGGACGCCATGGCCGGGGACAAGCTCTCCGAGGGCATTCGTAAATTCACCGAAGATATTCACAAACTCGAAGCGCTCATTGAGAAAAAACTCGGCTGATCCAGCGCCTGATGAAACCGATCATTCGCGCCTGCGCCGGAGCGATTGTCATCATCACCCTTGCGGTTTCGACGGTTTACTTCATCCGTTCCTGCGCAAGAATTCCGGGAGACGAAGTCCTGCGGGTGGCTGAAGGCATCGCCTCCCATGCGGAACGCCTCCTTCACCTGCGCCCCGAGGTGAAAATTGATCGCACAACCATCATCGGCCCTGCGCACGAGGCGTTGGAATTGATCACGCTGAAAAGCGACGGCGAACATGCATACAGCTGGACCAACACCTGGGCGGGCAGCACAAAGATTATCCGCCTCAAGGGCCGCTTCACCGCATCCTATGGCGTGAACCTTCGCGAAGCACCGCAATTTGAAATCAATTCAAAAAACCTCACGGTCAATGTCGTTCTTCCCGAAATGCGCACAGAGCTTCTCGCGTTTGAAATGAGGGACTGGAAACTCGAAGAGGAAAGTAGCGGCTGGTGGAATTGGCTTTCCACGGATGACCGCAATCAGGTCGTACAAAATATGATGACCGAAGCCAGGCAGGACGCGCAAAATTCCGAAATCCTGCGACGGCAAAGCGAAGACTCGTTGAAAGCGCAACTTTCCGAACTCATCCAATCCGCCGGCGGCATCCCCGGAGAATTTCATTTTTCGCAGCCCGCCCCGACTCCGACAATGTAGCAAGAGGCCGCGAAAGCAAAGCCTTTCGCCAATGCGTCCGGCCCGCTACCTTTGACACACATTTGTCATGGATTACGCGGTATATTTGATGGCGCTCACCCTGCTTGCAATTCTGGGGCGTGCGCCCCTGACGGCCACCTTTCGCACCGGGCAATTTTTCGGATGGCTCGCCTGGGTTCTTCTTCCGAAATACCGACGGCTTGCCCGCCAAAATCTCACCATTGCATTTGGAGCAACCCTGTCTGCACGCGAAATTCGTCGGACAGTGCGGCGACATTTCATGACTCTGGGTGCCAATCTGCTCAGCGCCCCGCGATTGGCCCGCATGCCGGAGGAGGATGTACAGGAGCGGGTGGAAATGATCGGCTTTCACCATTTGCGCGCGGCGCTTGACGACGACAAGGGCGTCGTTCTGGCCATCAATCACATCGGTAATTGGGAGCTTTATGCACAATTGATCGGACGTGTGCGGGATGTTCCGGTCGGGACAATTTTTCAATCCCAGCGGAACAAGTATCTCAATCGGCTGATTGACCGTGATCGGCGGCGGCTTGGATTGCACACTTTTGACCGGCGGCGCGGCTATCTTGGCGCTGCAAATCTTATTCAACGGGGAGGCATCCTTGCGGTGCTGATTGATCAACATGCCGGCGAGAAAGGGCTGTGGACGCCCCTTTTCAGCAAACTCGCCTCCACCTCGACCCTGGCGGCCACACTTGCCACGCGCACTGGAGCGCCGCTCATCTCGGTGGCCATCCACACCGTCGGAACAGCCCGCTGGCGCTGCGAAATTGAGCCGGCTGTCGCGACATCCGATCGCTCCGTGGAGGAACTCACGGGGCGGCTTAATCGCATTTTGGAAAAACAAATCGCCGGTTCTCCGCCTGATTGGTTTTGGATCCACAACCGTTGGAAAATTCCGCTTCCTTACTTCCTCGCCGGGCGTTCCAAGCGCGGGCATTACATTCCGCCGGGACAGGATGCCCTCCAGCCGTTTCGCCTGCTCATCCGGTCAAGCAACTGGCTCGGCGACGCCGTGATGAACATCCCTGCGGTGCTTTCCTGCAAGGCGACCCGCCCGGATTTGCATCTCACCGTCCTCACGCCATCCAAGCTCGCACCGCTTTGGCGGCGTGTTCCCAGTGTGGATGCCGTACTGGAAATCTCGCCCGGCGAATCCCCATTTCGCCTCGGGCGTCGCATTAAAGAAAAGTTTGATGCAGCCATTTTATTTCCAAACTCCCTGCGCTCCGCCCTCGAAGCCCGCGCCTTGGGAATTCCGAGAATTGCGGGTTATCGCGGACATCACCGCCGCTGGCTTATCGGACAAATGCCCCGTTTCGGCCCCGAGGTCTGCGGACACCATGCCAAAGGACATCTGGCCCTGGCCCGCTATTGCGGAGCCGATGTGCCAACCGATCCCAACCCGTCCTTCCCCCGCAGAAAAAAAGAGCCCCGCAATGGCCGTCCCCCTCGTATCGGCATTTGTCCCGGCGCGGAATATGGCCCCGCCAAACGCTGGCCCGCAGACCGCTTCGCCGCCGCCATGCGCGAATTCCAAAGCGACACACCATCCGACTGGATGCTCTTCGGAGTAAAAACCGACGAGCCCATTGGCGACATCATCGAAAAGTCCTGTCCATTCCCGGTCAAAAATCTCATCGGACGCACCACCCTTGATGAATTGATGGACGAATTGGCCACCTGCGATGCCCTGCTGACCAATGACACGGGAACCATGCACCTGGCCGCCTTTCTTGGCATTCCAACGGTTGCCATTTTCGGTTCGACCGAACCCGATCTCACCTCGCCGCTGGGTGATTTTCACCGCGTCATAAGACACAAGGTGGAATGCAGCCCATGCTTCCTTCGCGTGTGTCCCATTGACTTCCGCTGCATGCTGCGCATCCC
>JACTMZ010000169.1 GCA_014584375.1 Verrucomicrobiota bacterium
ACTGCTGGCCAACGAGGGCCACGAAGCGAAGTGCGCAACTCGTTGATTACGAGTGGCGCAGCCATGAGGACTCGAACCTCAAACCTTCTGATCCGTAGTCAGATGCTCTATCCAATTGAGCTATGGCTGCAGAAAGAAACCGCGAACTCTATCAGTCGCCGCAAGGCAGGTCAAATGTTTGCCGAAATGTTTGCCGATTTTTTTTGGCATGCAACGAGGATTACCAGGGGATGGATTTGTCGAGGTGGAAAAATCCGCCGGTGGGTCCGTCGGGAGGCAGGGTGGCGAGGCGCACGGCCGTGAGTGCGCCTTGTTCCACGCTCAACGTCCCCTCCGGATTCAGATCGGTGAGCACGGAGCCTGGGTGGGCGGAATTGACTTTGATCGGCGTGTCCTTGAGTGCGGCTGCGAGGTGAATGGTGAAGGCGTTCAGCGCAGCCTTGCTGGCGTTGTAGGCGAGGGGCTTGATATCCTGGAGTTTTGAATCCGGTTGGGCGTGGATGGAAAGGGAGCCGAGGATGCTGGATTGATTCACGATGCGAGCGGCGGGGCTTTGACGCAGGAGGGGCAAAAGAATTTGGGTGAGTTCAATAACGCCGAAGAAATTGGTCTCGAATGTGTCGCGGATGGTTTGGATGGGGACATTGTCGGCGGTGAGATCCCAATCGAGGCCGATGCCGGCGTTGTTGACGAGCGCGTCAAGATGGCCGTAATCCGAGGCGATGCGCTCCCGGAGGGCGACGAAGGTTTCGGGAGCGGTGGCGTCCACATGAACGGCGTGGACGTTTGGAATTTCAGCACGCAGCAGTTGTGCGGCGCTTTCGCCGCGCGCCGTGTCGCGTGAGCCGAGAAGAACGGTGAAGCCGAGGCGGCCGAGCTGACGGCAGATTTCCAAACCGATGCCTTTGTTGGCGCCGGTGACGAGGGCGATGCGGGCGGGTTGTGTCATGTTTTTGCGGATTGCGGAAATTTTTTGCCGTTACGCCGAGAGTTCCGGCGCCGGTTTGGTGCGGAAGAGGCGCAGGATGACGATAAAGAATAGCGGGATAAAAAGCACGCCGATGAATGTCGCGGTGAAAGTGCCGCCGATGACGCTGGTTCCGATGGCGTTTTGTCCGCCGGATCCCGCGCCGGTTGAAATCGCCAGGGGCAGCACGCCGAGCATGAAGGCGAGGGAGGTCATGAGGATCGGACGCAGACGCTGACGGGACGCAAGCAGGGCGGAGTCAATCAAACTCATTCCATTGTCATAATTCGCCTTGGCGAATTCGATGATGAGGATGGCGTTTTTGGCGGAGAGACCGATGATGGTCAGGAGGCCGACCTGCAAAAACACGTCATTGGAAAGTCCTCGGGCGATTGTGGCCGTCACAGCACCGAGGATGCCGAGAGGGACGGCCATCATGACGGACGCCGGGATGGACCAGCTTTCGTAGAGTGCGGCGAGGCTGAGGAAAACGATGAGCAGGGAGACGGCGTAGAGAAATCCGGCCTGCTTGCCGGCGGCAAGTTCCTCGTAGGAGAGTCCGCTCCATTCATAGCCGATGCCCGGTGGCATTTTTGCGGCGAGTTCCTCCATGACTTTCATGGCGGTTCCGCTGCTTTCGCCCGGCACGGGCTGGCCCATGATTTGGATGGAGGGGTGTCCGTTGAAGCGTTCCAGACGCGGAGAGCCGTGGCCCCATTCTCCGCTGGAGAACGCGGCAAAGGGAACCATTTGACCCGTATTGTTGCGCACATACCACTGGTTGAAATCCTCGGGCTGCATCCGGGAATCAGCCTGGCCCTGGATGAAGACGCGCTTGACGCGTCCGCGATCTATAAAATCGTTCACATAAGCCGACGCCCAGGCGGCGGAGAGGGTGTTGTTGACGTCCGCAATGCTGAGGCCGAGGGCCCAGGCTTTTTCACGGTCAATGATCACATGGTATTGCGGCTCGTCATCGAGTCCGTTGGGGCGGACGCCCGCAAGGCGCGGATCTTTTGCAGCCATGCCGAGGAGTTGATTGCGCGCCTGCATGAGTGCGTTGTGACCGAGTCCGGCTTTGTCCACGAGTTGGAAGTCAAAACCGGTGGCATTGCCCAGCTCGCTTACGGCCGGCGGCGCGAAGGCGAAGGCCATGGCTTCGCGGTATTGCATCAGGCGGCCCATTGCCCGCTTCGCGATGGCCTGCACGCGATTGGCAGCACCCGGACGTTCATCCCAAGGCTTGAGCTTTACAAAGGCGATGGCCGCGTTTTGTCCGCGTCCGCCAAAGCTGAATCCGACCACGCTGAAGACGGAGTTCACATTGTCCTTTTCCTCGGTGAGAAAATATTCCTGAATCTTCGTCATCACCGCCTCGGTATTGTGCGCGGTGGTACCCGGCGGCGTTGTGACCTGAACGAAAAGAATGCCCTGATCCTCATCCGGCAAAAACGACGTGGGCAGGTGGGAAAAAAGATACCACAGTCCGGCCATCAGCAGGGCGTAGATGAAGACAAAGCGTTTTGTGCGTCGCAGGATATGGGCGACCATGCGTTCGTAGCCGTTCGTGCCCGAGGAGAAAGCGCGATTGAACCATCCGAAAAATCCGCGTTTTTCGAGGTGGTGGCCGGCTTTGACCTGTTTGAGCATGGTGGCGCAGAGCGAGGGAGTAAAAATAAGGGCGACGAGAACCGACAGGCTCATGGCCGTGACGATGGTGATGGAAAACTGGCGATAAATGACGCCGGTGGAGCCGCTGAAAAAGGCCATGGGAATGAACACGGCGGAAAGGACGATGCCGATGCCGATGAGGGCCCCGGTGATTTGGTTCATGGATTTGATCGTCGCTTCCTTGGCGGGAAGGCCTTCCTCGCTCATGACGCGTTCAACGTTTTCCACGACCACAATGGCATCGTCCACCAGAAGTCCGATCGCCAGCACCATGGCGAACATCGTGAGCGTGTTGATGCTGAAGCCCGCCGCCGCCAGTACGGCGAAAGTTCCGAGCAGAACCACGGGGATGGCGATCGTGGGAATGAGGGTGGCACGGAAATTTTGCAGGAAAAGATACATGACGCAGAAGACGAGGAGAACGGCTTCAAAGAGCGTTTTTACGACTTCGGCGATGGAGAGTTCGACAAACGGGGTGGTGTCGAAGGGATAGGTGACCTCGATGCCCGGGGGAAAAATCGGGCGCAGACGTTCAATCGTGGCGCGCACGTTGTCGGCTGTTTCCAGCGCATTGGCGCCGGTGGCCAGACGCACGGCCATGCCGGATGCCGGCTTGCCATTGTATTTTCCATAAGTGGCGTAGTTTTCCGCCCCCAGACGAATGTCCGCGACATCACGCAGGCGCACCTGGCTGCCGTCGGGTTTGACCTTGAGCAAAATGTCACCGAATTCCTCCGGGGTGGAAAATCGTGTGGGGCCGATGACCGTGGCATTGAGTTCCTGACCTTCGACGGCGGGGCGTCCGCCGAGTTCACCCGAAGCGAGCTGGATGTTTTGATTTTGGATGGCGGTGCGCACATCCACCGGCGTGAGTTTGTAGTTGTTGAGTTTGGCAGGATCGAGCCAGATGCGCATGGCGTATTGCGATCCAAACACGGTGAAATCGCCCACACCCGGCGTGCGGCTGATGGGATCCTGAACCTGCGAAACCACGAAATCGCTGATGTCGTTGGCGTCCATGCTTCCGTCGGACGAAACGAAGGCGACGACCATGAGAAAGTTTTTTACGGATTTGGCGACGCGGATGCCCTGTTGTTGAACCTCCTGGGGGAGGAGGGGAATGGCCAAGGAGAGTTTGTTTTGCACCTGCACCTGCGCGACATCGGGATCAGTGCCTTGTCGGAAGGTCATCGTGATGTTCATCATGCCGTCCTTGGTGCTTTCCGAGGTGAAATAAAGCAGATTGTCCACGCCGTTCATCTGCTGTTCGATCACCTGCACGACCGAGCTTTGAATGGTTTCCGCCGAGGCGCCGGGATAGCGGGCGGTGATGGAAACGGCGGGTGGGGCGATCGCGGGATATTGCGCAATGGGAAGGGTGCGCAGGGCGAGGAACCCGGCGAGCATGATGATGATGGCCACCACCCAGGCAAAGATGGGGCGGTTGATGAAAAAATTAACCATGGATTACTTCTCCGATGTCATTTCCACCGGATTCACCTCGCGTCCGGGCGCGGTTTTTTGCAGACCTTCCACAATGATTCGATCGCTGGGTTCAATGCCTTTTTTGACGAGCCATTTGTCTCCGACGGTTCGATCCACTTCGAGGGTGCGAAGCTCCACAATGTTGTCCTTGCCCACAACGAGGGCGGTTGGTTCGCCCCGCGGATTGCGGGTGACGCCACGTTGCGGAACGAGGATGGCGTTTTCGCGAACACCTTCGCTGACCTTTGCCCGCACGAACATGCCGGGAAGCAGCTGGGCTTTGGGATTGGGAAAGACGGCGCGCAGCGTCACCGATCCGGTTCCGGGGTCAACGCTCACTTCGGAGAATTGGATTTTTCCCTCGTTGGCATAGGGCGCGCCGTCCTCAAAGCTCAGGCGGGCGACGGCGTGGCCGTTGTCAGCCGTCTTGATGTGACCATTTGCGACTTCGCGTTGCAGGCGCAGCAGCTCCGTGCTCGACTGGGTGGCGTCCACATAGATCGGATCAAGCTGCTGCACGGTGGCCAGGGGATTGGCCTGCCGGGCCGTGACCAGCGCGCCTTCGGTGACATAGGAACGCCCGATGCGCCCGGAGATCGGCGACAGATTGTGTATTCAAGATCAATCCGCGCGGTTTCCAGCGCGGCCTTTGCGGCGGCGACACCCGCATCCGCCTGCTTCAACGTGGCGAGTACATCATCGTAAGCCTCCTTGCTGATGACATCATTGGCGGCGAGTTTTTTCCGCCTTTGCACGGCCAGCTTTGCCAAATCCGCAGCGGCTTCCGCCTTGGCAAGCGAGGCCGCTGCGCTGTCCGCCGCCGCCTGATAGGTGGCCGGGTCAATTTGGTAAAGCTGTTCGCCCTCCTTGACGTCGCTTCCTTCGGTGAAAAGGCGTTTGAGAATGACGCCGCTTACCTGCGGGCGCACCTCGGCCACGCGCAGGGCGGTGGTTCGTCCGGGCAGTTCGGTGAAAATTTCGATGGTTTCGGGTTTGATCGTCACAACGCCGACTTCCTGCGGAGGCATTTGGGGGGGCGTCGCGGGTGCGGAGGGTTTCCCGCATCCGGAGACGAGAGTGGCGGCGACGAGACAGATGGTAAGTCTGAGATTGGTGTTGTTCATTTTGTGCATTGCAGCGCGCCGGACAGAAACCGGATTTGAGCGCGAATTCGTTTTTCGTGATTTTTTCCCGGAGTGTAATCCGGATGCAAATGAGCGTGCAGCGGCGCCTGGAGGCAGTCCAGCAGCAGACTTGCGATCTGCGGAGGCGAACCGGGTGCAAATTCATGCGCGGTGATCCCATCGCGCACCAAGCGTATCACCGTCGTCCGCAGAAAAGTCCGGAAATCATTGATGCAGGGCCAGGCTTCGTCAATCGCCGTTGCAACCAGTTTGAAAATCTGACGTTCATTGCGAAGCATCCGGCGGTTGAAGTGATAGATGGCAAGAACGGTCCGTTCAATGCGGCTCATCGCACTGTCGTCGGACTCGACAATCACGGTGACTTCCCGGCGAATGGCGTCAAGCCCCCGCGACGCACAGGCTTCGACAATGGCGCTTTTCGCCGGGAAAAACTTGTAAACATTGGCCGATGACATTTTTAAACCGTCTGCAATGTCGGCAACCGTCGTTTTGCTGAACCCGTAAATTTTGAAAAGCTCCTGAGCTTTGCCCAGAATGCGATCCCGGGTTTGCTCCTTTGTTGGACGAGGCTTTGGCATGACGAGTGATAAAAATCATAATTCATCACTTTCGTGTCGTCAAGTTCTTGTGCTGCTGTTGTGATTTCGCTGGAAGAACTTCGAATTAGAGCGAATGCTGTCGGTGTACAAACGGCCTGTTATGAACTTTTCCCATATTGATGATCGTCTTACTTATTACAATTCGGGGATTCAGCTTTGGGAGTATTTGAAGGGTCGCATTTGTGGTGCGGCGGACGCCGGGCGGCGGGTGCGCGGGGAGATTGGCGATGCGGTGGCGCTGGAGAATCATGTGCAAAAATTGCGGGCTCATTTTTTGGATCGCATCGGCGGATTGCCCGTCGCGGGGGATTTGGTGAAGGCGGAATATTTTGGGGAAACAAGGGAGGAGGGATTGACGATTCAAAATTTGACGTTGGAGGTTCGCCCGGGTGTCCGTGCGACGGCCAATCTTTATTTGCCCGATGGAATCGAAGGAAAGGCTCCGGCGGTTTTGTTTCTGTGCGGTCATTCGTTGGATGGGAAAATGTATCCGCGATACCAAACCATCTGCCGCATTCTTGCCTCGCG
>JACTMZ010000082.1:0-1177 GCA_014584375.1 Verrucomicrobiota bacterium
TGTGCGGAGCGCGGGCTTCAGCCAATGATGTGGAGTGACATGTATTTTCGCATCGGTTCCCACACACACGACTATTATGACAGGGATTCCCGGGTTCCGCTGGAGATTGCCAATAAAATACCGCCGACCGCCGAAATGGTGTATTGGGACTATTATCATGAGGACGCCGGGTTTTATGAGGAGTGGATTGACCGTCATCGCTTGCTGGGGAAGGAGCCTGTTTTTGCATCCGGCGCATGGACATGGGGGCGTTTTTGGCTCTGCATGGAGAGAGTTGTTACGACGAATCATCCCGGTATGCTCGCCGCACGTCGCAAAAATGTGCGCAAGGCGTTTATTACGGTGTGGGGAGATGATGGCGCGGAGTTTCATCCGTTTTCCATGTTGGCGGGTGTTCAGTATTTTGCGGAATGCGCCTATGAGGAGAATCCGGATTTTCAGAATTTGGAGGCGCTGTTTTCCGTATCAAGCGGGGGTTCCTTTGCCGCCTGTTCGCTGGCGGCGGAAATTGACACGGTTCCCTGCGTCAAGGGGCGTTCCACGCCGGATGCAAATTTTGGGAAATGGGTTCTTTGGCATGATCCGGTTCTTGGTTTTTTAAATCCTCAAATTCCGGCGGATCTTCCGGAGCATTACGATCAACTTTTTGCGAAGTTGGAACGGGCGGCGCGTACCGACGCCTCCGGTGCGCTTGCTTTTCCGGCGCTCCTTGCAAAAACCCTGGCGAACAAGGTGCGCTTGCACCTCCAAGTTTCCCAATGCTATCGGGAAAAAAACACTGATAAAATGCGCCACCTTTATCAGGAAATTCTTCCCAGCGTTCTTCGCGACATGACGGATCTCCGGAAAATGCACGGTGCTGTTTGGAATGAATGGAATTGTCCATTCGGCTGGGAGGTGATTGATTCCCGTTATGTTACGGTCATTGCAAGGTTGGAACGCCTCGAAGAAATCATCGGAGCCTGGCTTGCGAATCCCGACTCCACGATCGAGGAGTTTGAGTTTATCCCTCAGCAAATTGTCCGACCGGAAAATTATTCGACGATGTATTTTCTCCATCGAAGGGTTATGACGCCCAGCGTTGTTTCATGAATTTTCAAAAGAGGCAGGGCTTGTTCGATCGGCGGCAGAACGAAAGAATTCTGGCATTGGATTTTGGCGGCACCTGGCTCAAGGG
>JACTMZ010000082.1:1192-5803 GCA_014584375.1 Verrucomicrobiota bacterium
GGATTGTTTTTTCGCAAAAGCTCTTGTCATGCCGCGCGGTTTCAAATCAGTCTAATCGGGAACCATGACAACGAACAAAAACGTCGGCTACCGATTCTCGATTGGACCTTGGAACATCAGCGAAGGGCGCGATCCCTACGGCCCCGAAACACGTCCGGCCAAGGATTTGGCTTGGAAACTTCCGCTGTTTAAAAAAGGCGGATTTGACGCGGTGATGTTTCACGATGATGACGCAGTGCCGGATATTGACGCCAAGAGCTCCGCGCAGGTTCTCAAGGAGGCGGCGGAGTTGCGGCGGCAGCTCGATGGAGAGGGGCTGATCGCCGAAATGGTGGCGCCGCGCCTTTGGTTCAGCGATCGGACGATTGACGGAGGATTTACCAGCAACAATCCCGGGGATCGTGAATATGCCATTCGGCGCTCCTTGCAGACGATTGACATTGCGAAGGAGCTTGGAACGGAATTGATCGTTCTGTGGCTTGCACGCGAGGGGACTTATGTTCGCGAATCCAAGAGCCATGTGCGTTCCTTGGAATATTTGGCGGATGCGGTGAACAAGATGCTGGCTCATGATCCAAACATCCGCATTGCCATTGAGCCGAAGCCGAATGAGCCGGTGGATGTCGCCTACTTGCCGACGATTGGTCATGCGCTGGCTTTTGCGCACATGACGAGCGATTCCTCACGCGTTGGCGTGGTTGTTGAAAGCGCCCACTGCGTTTTGGCGGGCCTCGATCCGTCCGACGAACTTGAGTTTGCCATGGCGAATAAAAAGCTGTGGTCGGTTCACCTCAACGATCAAAACGGATTGAAATTTGATCAGGACAAGCCCTTTGGCAGCGTGAGCCTTCGTTCGGCCTTCGATCAGGTGCGGGTTCTTGATCGTCATTCCTATGGTGACAGTCACAACGCCTGCGTGGCCTTCGATGCGCATGCGTTCCGCACTTCAACCATTGAGCACGCCCTGGATCACGCCATCAACAGCAGGAAGACATTTTTGCGGCTGTTGGAAAAGGTTCGCTCATTTGACGAGGCTGCCGCCGCTGCATTGATCGCCAAGCGGGACTATCAGGCGCTGGATCAGATGGTCATTGATCACCTGCTTGGCTGAAAATTATTTTATCATGAAACGACCAATCACACTCTTTACGGGTCAGTGGGCGGATTTGCCCCTGGCCGAACTGCTGCCGCTTGTCAAAAAAATGGGCTATGACGGTGTGGAGCTTGCCTGTTGGGGTGATCACTTTGATGTGGATCGCGCCCTTGGGGAGAAGGATTACTGCGCGCAAAAATGGGCTTTGCTCCGGGAGCATGGCTTGGATTGTTACGCGATCTCCAATCACCTTGTAGGACAGGCTGTGTGTGATTTGATTGACAGCCGTCACCGCGCGATTTTGCCGGCGGATGTCTGGGGCGATGGAGATGCCGAGGGAGTTCGCGGTCGCGCTGCGGAAAAAATGAAGGACACGGCGCGGGCGGCGCGAAAGTTTTTCAACGCAAAGCCGGGCGGAGGAGGAGAGGCGGCCGTTGTCAATGGTTTCACCGGCTCCAGCATTTGGTCGTCAATTTATGCTTTCCCGCCGACGAGTCAGGAATATTGGAATGAAGGTTTTGCGGATTTCGCGCGGCGTTGGACGCCGATTCTCGATGTTTTTGACAAGGAGAACATCAATTTTGCCCTCGAAGTACATCCCACGGAGATCGCCTTTGACATTGCCACGGCGCGGCGCGCGCTGGAGGCCGTGAAGAATCATCCCCGCTTCGGGTTCAATTATGATCCCTCGCACCTCGGCTATCAGGGTGTGGATTATGTAAAATTCATTCGTGAGTTTCGCGACCGCATTTTTCACGCGCACATGAAGGATGTTTGGTGGGGTCATGGCGACGGCAGTGTGGGCGTGTTTGGCGGACACACGGATTTTACCGATGCGCGGCGATATTGGGATTTTCGATCGGTGGGCAGGGGCGACATCAATTTTGAGGAAATCATTGTCGCCTTGAATGACATTGGCTATCGCGGGCCGCTTTCCGTGGAATGGGAGGACGGGCGCATGGATCGCATTCATGGGGCGACCGAGAGTTGTGAATTTTTGCGACGCCTGGATTTTCCCGCCAGCAAGGCGGCGTTTGACGCGGCATTTTCCGAAAAATAATGAAACGCAAACTTCGATACGGAATGGTTGGCGGCGGGCAGGGGGCCTTCATTGGCGCAGTGCATCGCATGGCCGCGAATTTGGACGGACAAATGGAGCTGGTGGCGGGCGCATTTTCGACCGACTTGAAAAATTCGCAGCGAACCGGGGAGCAGTTGTTTTTGAATCCCTCGCGCATTTACAAGACCTATGAGGAAATGGCGCGCGTCGAGGCGAAGCTTCCGGCGGAGGAGCGAATGGATTTTGTCTCCATTGTCACGCCGAATTTTTTGCATGCGCCGGTGGCGTCCACATTTTTAAAGGCGGGGTTTCATGTTGTTTGCGACAAACCGATGACGCTCACATTGAGCGAGGCCAAGGCGTTGAGGGGGGCCGCCCGCAAGGCGGGACGTGTGTTTGCGCTGACGCACAATTATACCGGGTATCCGATGGTCAAGGAGGCGCGGGAACTTGTGCGAAGCGGAAAACTCGGGCGTATTTTAAAAGTTGTCGCCGAATATCCGCAGGGCTGGCTGTTGGATAAAATTGAATCCGATGGTCAGAAGCAGGCTGCCTGGCGGTTGGATCCGAAGCGTGCGGGCGCAAGCAGTTGCGTGGGGGACATAGGGACGCATGCGGAGCATTTGGGGCGTTACATTACGGGACTGCACATTGAGGAGCTGTGCGCGGAGTTCACCAGCTTTCTTCCGGGGCGCCGACTCGAGGACGACGCGAGCATGTTGATTCGCTATCAGGGCGGAGCCAAGGGGGTCTTGCATTGTTCCCAGATCTCCTGCGGCGAGGAAAACAATCTGAACATTCGCGTCTATGGCACAAAGGGCTCCCTGGCGTGGAGACAGGAGGAGCCGAATGACCTGCGATTTTCCCCCAAGGGAGAGCCAACAAGAATACTGCGGCGTGGAAATGCGGACTTATCCGATGCCGCCAAAAAATTCACACGTCTCCCGCCCGGACATCCCGAGGCCTTCATCGAGGCATTTGCAAACATCTATCTTGAAGCAGCGGCGGCAATTCGTGCGCATGCGTCCGGCAAAAAAGCTGCGGCGTTCGATTTTCCTACGGTTGATGACGGAGTGGAAGGCATGGCATTTATTGAGACATGCGTGAAATCGGCCAAGGCTGGAGGAAAGTGGACGAAGTTCGCCAAAATATAGTGTCCTACGGTCCGGGCGACGATTGACCTTGTTGCCAGCGCACGCGATCGGAGTAAAAGACTGACCCGCCGTCAACGGGAAGGTTGACCATGGTGGAGAGAATCCATTCACGGATGTCCGCCTCGCGAACCTCGTGAAGAACAAAGCGGGCCCAATTTTTGTAGGGACCGTTGATGATATCGGCGTAGGTTCGCTGTCCGCCGCTGAAGGGAGTGAGGTAAA
The DNA here is from genome assembly GCA_014584375.1 of Verrucomicrobiota bacterium. Lineage (GTDB taxonomy): Bacteria > Verrucomicrobiota > Verrucomicrobiia > Chthoniobacterales > JACTMZ01 > JACTMZ01. The sequence goes on from JACTMZ010000082.1 coordinate 4,722, forward strand.
TTCCGACCAGGGGTGCATCGAGGAGGCGTTCGGTGTGGATTAATTCAAATTGGTTGATGTTGGCGGGCAGCAGGAGGGACTTGCGCTCGGCATACCATGCGGTGGCCCAGGGGATATCGGAGGCCATGGCTTCCGATGGAGTCACCCATTGATGAAATTGCGAAATGAGCGGAGGAAGGTAGGGCGGCCAATTGACGTGCGGTGTTCTCGAAAACAGGGTCAGCCCAAGGGGGGTGGCGACAATGGCGTAGAGCGCGATGATAAAGGTGTTGCGCAGCAGGGGCATCTCCATCTCAAGGCGATCCCATAGAACCAGAAGAAACCACAGGCCGTAAAATACCATTATTGGCAGAAAGAGAATGTGGAGTTGATTGACCGAAACCTCGTCATTCACGCCAAAAATGCTCATTCCGATAAAGGCACCCGCCCACATCATGAGAAAAACCCAGCGAAATTGCGCCGCCTGCCAGCGTTGAAACGGAAGCAGAAAAACAGCGGGGAAAAAGGCGGCGGCCACGATGTTTCCATTGAAATGGGAAATGAGGAGAGAGAGCTGAGAGAGCGCTTGTGTCCCCGTGTTTTTTAAAAAATCCGCCCAATGAAAATACAGAAACGGATCGAAGTCGGCCTGAAACGCGAAGCGATCCATTTTGTATGGCCGGAACAATTCGTAGAAGGCCATTCCAAAGGGATTGCCGATTGCCATCCAATTGTGCAGCGCCCATGGAAGCAGCGGCAGAATGTAAACAGCGGGAACGGCAAGGGCGATTGTGCGTCGCGGACGCATGGCGGCGACGGCGAAAATCCAGAATCCCGGAAAAAACCACAGGCCGATTCCGTTGCCCAGGGTCATGATACCGAGGAGCAATGAGGACACGAGGGTTAGAAAAAGCGCCTTGTGTTTGCGCGTGCGTTCCTGCGCTTCGAGGGCGGCGATGAGGCTCAGCATGGATGTGCTGAAAAAGAACAGCATGGGGATTTGCGGCAGACCGGATGAGGAGAAACGCCACAAGAGTCCGGTTACGATGAGCAAGCCGGTTCCAAGAAGCGCTTCCTGCTGTGTAAAGAGGCGACATCCAATG
>JACTMZ010000004.1 GCA_014584375.1 Verrucomicrobiota bacterium
TCGGAGCCAAACTGCGCAAACGCCGCCATTTCGCGGAACTGCGCCAGCTCGCCCTTGATTTTTCCGGCAACCTGCTTCATGGCCTTGATCTGCGCCGCCGATCCCACGCGGCTGACCGAAAGACCCACGTTGATGGCCGGACGAATGCCCTGATAAAAAAGATCGCCTTCGAGGTAAATCTGACCGTCGGTGATCGAGATCACATTGGTCGGAATATAGGCTGAAACGTCACCGGCCTGGGTTTCAATGATGGGCAGCGCGGTCAGCGAACCGCCCCCCGCTTCCTCGCTCAGGCGCGCACTGCGCTCCAGCAGGCGGGAGTGAAGATAGAAAACATCGCCCGGATATGCTTCACGTCCGGACGGACGCTTCAACAGCAGCGAAATCTGACGATAGGCAACAGCCTGTTTCGAGAGATCGTCAAAAACCACCAGCGCATCCATGCCATTGTCCATGAACCATTCACCGATGGCCGCACCGGCAAACGGCGCGAGATACTGACTGGCGGCGTCATCCGAAGCGGACGCCGTAACGACGATGGTGTAAGGCATCGCGCCTTCCTTCTCGAGGGTGGAAATGACGCGGGCGACGTTGGCGTTTTTTTGTCCGACCGCCACATAGATCGAGTAAAGCGGGCGGAAATTTTTATCGCCGGAAGCCTCGCCCTTTTGGTTCAGGCGCGCCTGACTGATGATGGTGTCAATCGCCACGGTCGTCTTGCCGGTGGCGCGGTCGCCAATGATGAGTTCACGCTGGCCGCGTCCGATGGGAATCATCGCGTCAATCGCCATAATGCCCGTTTGCACCGGCTGCGAGACAGGGCGGCGCTTGATGATGCCGGGGGCGATTTTTTCCAACGGATAAAACGCCGTTGAATCAATCGGCCCCTTGCCGTCCACCGGCTCACCGAGCGTGTTGACCACGCGTCCGAGAAGGCCCTTGCCGACGGGAACTGACAGGAGACGTCCGGTGGTTTTCGCCTCATCGCCTTCCTTGATGTTGCGATAGTCGCCGAGGAGAATGACGCCGACTTCGTTTTCTTCGAGGTTGAGGGCGAGGCCGAAAACTCCGACGGGAAATTCCACCATTTCGTTGAGCATGACATTGCTCAACCCTTCGACGCGGGCGATGCCGTCGCCGACTTCGCGAACCGTTCCGGTGTTGGTGTGGGCGGCTCCGGCCTGGAGGCCCTTGATCTTTGCTTCGATTTCTTCAACAAGTGTGCTCATGAGCTTGGTTTTCTAAATTTTTTCAGGCAGGCAGCGCCTCAAGGCGCGCCCGAATGCTTCCATCCCAGACATCGCTGCCCACGCGTACGCGCATCCCACCAATCAACTCGGGGCGAATGGCGGAGGCGAATGTCAAATCATTACCATGCGTTCGCGCAATCTCCTCCCGCAGCGCGGACATTTCGGATTCGGCAAGAGGCGCGGCGCTTTCGATCACCGCATGACGGCGATTCAATTCCAAACGAACAAGGCGGGCGAAAATCTGTAAAATGGCAAGACAGCCGCGCGGTTTTTCCGACGCCAAAGTGTCGGCAATCGCACGAACACGGGCATGATCCAGCCTGCCGTCAGTCAAACAACTGCGGAAAAGCGAACGTGCGGATTTTCGGGCTTCTCGGGAGGATTTCATGCGGCAATTTCCCGAATCGTTTCGTCATTGAGGCGCTTGCGATCCTCATCCGTCAAAATTTTACCCGTCACCTTCGATGCAGTCGCGGCGACGAGTCCGACCATGGCTTCCTTCACCTCGGCCTCCATCTTGCGCCGATCCTGCTCGATGGCCTCATGAGCCTTGCGAATCACGCCCTCGGCTTCGGCGACAGCCTCCTGCACGCGCTTCTCACGCACGGCCTCGGCGCTGGAGCGGGCTTCGTCAATAAGCGATTTCGCCTCCAAATCCGCCTTGGCCAGAATTTCATTATAACGCGTTTCGGCCTCGGCAAGCTGTTGCTTGATTTTTTCCGCATTATCCTGCGCTTCCGCAATACGGCGGCGGCGTTCGGCCAGGACGGAAACAATCGGGCCGAAGGCGAATTTATTCAGCGCCCAATAGACGAAAAGAAACAAAATGCACTGGGCGATAAACTTTGGCCAAGTGACTCCGAAATGCTCAAAAAGGGATGTAAGGACGTCCATGCGATGCGGAAATTAAATTCAGGTCGCGGCCGCACGGAGGCGGCCGCGACCGGAAAGACTACTCCATGAAGGCGCGAATCAGGGCGTAAATGGCAATGGCTTCCGCCAGCGCCATACCGAGAATGGCGAGGGTCATCACCTTGCCAAATGCACCAGGATTGCGTCCGACGGCCTCGACGGCCTTGGCGCCAATCAGGCCGATGCCAATGGCGGCGCCGGCGCCGGCCAGAGCCAGGGTGAAGCTTCCCGTGATACCGCCCGCTGCTGCGGCGGCTTCTGCGATGAATGGGATGATCATGTTTGTATTGTGTTTATGGTTTTGTTTGCTCCGCGCCGCCCACGCTCATTGGCATGGTCCCGACGGGAAATTGGTCATGCGTGCTCGTGCCCTTCGTGATCCTCCTCATCATGCGATGTGGAAAGAGCCACATACACCGCACACAGCAGAGTGAAGACCATGGCTTGCAAGAGGCCCACGAGCAATTCGAGGCCGTAAAAGGGAATGGGAATGATCACGCTCATGACGTAGCCGACCGCCTTGGGCAGATGCAGAATGTCTCCCAGCGTGATCATGGTGGAGAGAAGCGTTTCTCCGGCAAAAACGTTTCCGAACAACCGGAGTGAGAGCGAAACCGGGCGAAAGGCGATGGAGACGATTTCAATGAGGCCGACGCCGAAAAAAATGGGCGTGAGCGCAATGGCCATGGCGCCGCGCAGGCCGCCCTTGACTCCAAACATGTGCTTGAGAAATCCCCATACGCCCATTTCCTGGATGGACCAATAAAGCCAAAGAACCATGAAAATCGCCGCCATGGCGAGGGTCATGTTGAGATCCGCCGTGGCCGGACGCAGCAGGGGTTCCGTGACATGGGAAAGGGTGAGAAACCCCGTCTTTTCCCCAAAGCCAATCGAGCCCACGCCGGGCAGAAGTCCAAACCAATTCGCGGTGAGAATGAAAAGGAAAAGCGCGGCCAAAAGCGGAAAAATTTTCGCCACCATTTTGGGGCCGACAATTTCCTCCACCGTGCTGTAAAGAATTTCGATAATCGCCTCGAAGGAATTTTGCGGACCATCGGGAATCAGCTTCACATTCCGTGTCGCCCGACGCGCAAAAAACAGCACAATCGCGACGACCAACAGCGCGACGAGGATGGAATTTGTTAGCCACTCCACTCCGCCCAAAATTTCCAACGGGAGTTTTTCCGCCGCAAGGCCTCCGGAAGCGATGGGTAAAATCGAAATCATGAATCAAAAAAGCCGCAAGCGCCAACTCGCAGCAGAACACTCCTTATAGTTCGGCTTGCGCCGACATTTCAAGACATAATTTCCCCTTTTTTGCTTTTTTCAAAACCATCGGGCCGACAAACGCCTCCACCGGGTGCTATTCAAAAACGAGCCGGTTGAAGTCCTTCGGAAAATGGAAGGTGCGCGCTGCAGCCCAGGACAGCCAGTGCGGATGCGATGTTTTATCCGCGCACTTGGTAAAATTGGCGGTCCAGGTTTGTCCACTAAGCGGCAATTTGACGCCGGCGCGCCGCACGAAAAAGTCCACCGGAATTTTAAAGCCAAGTTCCCATGTCACCGGGTCGGTGATTTCGACGGGGATACGCTTGGGCAGGGAGTGAAACCGAATGATCGAATCCAACTCCTTCTGCGGAACCTCCTCAAACTTCTTGGCCTGGAGATTGCGGATGTCGTAGAGCAGCATGGTGCCACCGCAGTTGAATTCAAAATTGAAATACCGGCGGCTTTTGGGCGGCCTGACAAAAAACTCCACGGTGCTGTCGCGGCAAACCTGCTCCTGATCCTTGCGCGCAACGGCCTTCACATAGCGATCCTTGACGCGAAAAAGTCCGTAAATGAATTTGTCATCATACTGCAATTTCACCTGCGTGTCCGGATTGTGATCCGTCGAGATGCCCGGACGATACAACACCGTTTCCAGGCGGATTGGTTTGATGTTTTTCCAACTCGCACTCGTCCAACCTGAGGAAATACCCACCGGCTTCACCGCCCGGCGGACGATGTATTCCTCCGACGCATTGGAGCCCGGACGAACAATGAATCCGTATTTTTTTGACGACGCCAGCAGGGCAGGTGTTGTCAGTATTAAAACAGCGGAGGCCAAAACCAGAGGGATGCAGTCGGATTTCATAAAAAGGAATATTGCAAGGCGGGGCGAAACGCCGGTCGCCATTTGACGTGCGACACTATCACCCGGACTTCAATTTTGAAACACCAACTTTGGCGCGCGCAGGCGCCGCCCTTGCGTATTACGAACGCATCCTGCGGCGGCGGCCAAGCAACATCGCACCGAGCCCCATGGCCGCCAGCGCAAGTGAACCCGGTTCGGGAACGACATTGAGGACACCCGTGCTCTCCTGGAATGTCCAGGTCTTGTAGCCGTCGGCCAAAGTCCAGTTTCCACTTCCGCCATCGGTAA
>JACTMZ010000066.1 GCA_014584375.1 Verrucomicrobiota bacterium
GCGGCTCTTGAGGCGGGCAAGCATGTTTTTCTCGAAAAGCCCATGGCCATTACGATCGAGGATTGTGATCGCATCATCGCAGCGGCGAAAAAAAGTGCGGGCAAACTTTTTGTCGGGCACAACATGCGCTATTTCCCCGTGATTCAAAAAATGCGCGAATTGATCGAGCAGGGTCGCATCGGACGTGTGGAGGCGATTTGGTGTCGTCATTTTATCAATTATGGCGGCGACGCTTATTTCAAGGACTGGCATTCCGAGCGCCGTTACACAACCAGCCTTCTGTTGCAAAAGGGGGCGCATGATATTGACGTGATTCACTATCTCGCTGGCAGCCACACCCAGCGTGTGACGGGCATGGGAAAACTCAGTGTTTACAATGAGGTGACAGATCGCCGTAGTCCCGATGAACCCGGCGATTACACGTTTACGACTTCCCACTGGCCGCCGCTGAGTCAGAAAAAGCTGAGCCCGATCATTGATGTGGAGGATCACAGCATGATCATGATGCAGCTGGCCAATGGCGTTCAGGCCTCCTATTTGCAGTGCCATTACACGCCTGACAGCACCCGCAATTACACCGTCATCGGCACCGAGGGACGCATTGAAAATTACGGCGATCATTCCTCGTCCTCACAATGGGCCACCATCCAACTTTGGAACCGGCGCATGGACGAGCCGTTCCAATGGCAGGGCAATGAGGTTTTCCGAATTCCGGCAGTTGATGGTTCCCACGGCGGCGCAGATCCCGTCATGATTGAGGAATTCATCGGCTTCCTGCGCGGGAAACCGCTGACTGGCGCCACTCCGTGGGATGCGCGCATGGCGGTGGCGACGGGAGTTCTCGGTGCCCAGTCTTTGCGCAGTGGTTCCGTGCCGTTGGATATTCCGATCCCGTAAGCGGGCGCGCAGCGGATTATTTCTCGCGAAACGTGATGCGTGCCTTGCTTAAATCGTAGGGCGAAATTTCCACCTGCACCGCATCGCCGGGAACAATGCGAACAAAATGTTTGCGCATTTTTCCGCCGATGTGGGCGAGAACGATTTTATCGTTTGGCAGTTTGACGCGAAACATCGTTCCGGGCAGCACCTCGACAACGACGCCTTCGGCGGGGATGGATTCTTCCTTGGCCATGCAAACCTCCAGTGAAGCGCGGTTGCACGGTGAAAGCAACAGCGGGAAGAATGTGACGCGGTAAAATTTTATCGCCTCGTTTTTCCCCACAGTTCTCCAAGGAGCAGAATGGCGGAGGCGGAGGAGAGGAGGGCGAGAATGAAGAAGAGGAAATCGGCGAGTGCGTTCATGCGCACAAGGAAACCACAGGGGGTGGGACATTTGTTGGGCGAGGTGTGTGTTTTTGAACGGGTTTTTAAAGTTGATTTTTATCGCAAGGGACAGGCGGCTTGCCGTGCCGTGAATTCGAGTGTTTACTGTGCTGCGAATTTACGGATGGGTGACAGAGCGGTCGATTGTGCACGCCTGGAAAGCGTGTGTGCCGCAAGGCACCGGGGGTTCGAATCCCCCCCCATCCGCCATCTTTTATTTTATCCCAGCTGATTGATTGCACGTCATCCCTTCCATACCTTTTTAAAACCATGAAATTGCCATTCCTGCTTTTCTCTTTTTGTATGTTTGCCTCTTTGTTGTGCGCCGGTGAGCCCGTGTCTTTCGAGGAGTTCACGGCTTCCGGTGAAATTCAAAAAACGCCCGAGGGATTTGTGACGCCTGCGGCGAAAAAGGTGACATTGGAAGCCTCCGTGCCGCCCGAGCGCCCGGTGATTCGCTTCCGCTGCCGGGTTGGCAAGGGCAATGGGGGGGCGATCCAGATTGAAATTCGGGATGAGGAAGGCCGGACAGGCTCACTTTCGTTGCGGTCGCAGGATTACAAGGACAACGACACCGTTTATCCCGATGCCATGCTTCAAATGAATTGGAAGGGAGGGGGGACTGGTTGGAATATATGGTATTTTCGCCCCAATCCGAAATTTTATCATCCCAAGGCATGGGAGACTCGCAGGAATGACTGGGGTCAATTGCCGTCAGCCGTGGAAAGTTCGCTCACGGTGGAAATGCGCCCTGCCGGGAAATCCACGGAGGTCTGGATTGAAGGGCTGTTTATGTGGGAATTCGAAGTGGGGCCAATTGCATCGTATCACATCACATTAAATCCGGGTTCACGCTTGGAGTTTTTGCAATTTGAACCTTTCGAGGCGTCCGATGTTCTTTCTTTGCCCGTGGGCAAACATACACGAACCGGAGTGTTTGATGAAGCAGAGCTGAATTTTGATAAGGCGGCAAAATTGCCGTCCGCTTTTCGAGGGATGACGAAGGCAGCGGGGATCAATGTGGATGGATTGGGTGAGTTTAACGGTTGGCAGACGGATGATTTGCAGAATTTTTTCTGGCGTCGCAGCGCGCTCTATAATCTTCCCGAGCAGCGGATGTTCACCGCGCCACTGGCGACGTATTCCCATGCGTGGGTGCTCGCCGCATTGGATCCCGGGAAGGAGGATGCCAATACGTTCACCCTGCGGGTGACGCGCTATGGGAACAGTCGCGGAAACGCGATGGCTGATACAACGGTGACTGTTCCCCGAGGGGAAAATGCCAAATCGCCGGATGCGCGGCGGGTGGGAACCGTGACGACGGCGCAGGGGAAAAAGGTGCCGCTGTGGCTGATTCGGGTGCCGATTTACAATGGATTGATACAGGATTTGATTTACGACGACACCAAGAGAGGTGGCATGCCGACGCACCGTTACCTCGATGTGGAACTGCTCGCGCCGCTTGCCAATGCTGACACATCACGAGCCTTTCCGCCCCCAATGGAGGCACGCCACAGACAATGGAAGCCGCTGGATCGAAATTACAAGGGCTATGATTTTTATGATTTGCTGCCGTTTCCGATGGAAAGTGGTGTGACGGTGTTTGGCATTGCCCTGGAACAAAGCCCCGCCGAGTTGCAGGTGCGGACGAATCCGGAGATGAAGGCGTTTTACGAGAGCGACAAGGCGGAGTTCATTGCCGAGGTGCGGGCGCGCAAGGCGGGCAAATACACGGTGGAATGGAGCGTGGCGGATGTGGATGGCAAGGTGGTTCACAGCGCAAAGGAGACGCTCAAGCTGGATGCGGGGGCGAGCGGGGAGGCTCGGCTGCGGATGAAGCCGGATAATGGCTGGTTTGCGGTGCGGGCACGGCTGCTCGGGGTGGATGGCGTTGAGCTGGTGGACAAGCAGTCATCCTATGTGATGCTGCCGCCGGATACACGCAAGGCGGGCTACGAGTCGCCGTATTATGGATGGTGTTTTGGGAACAATCACGGAAGTCCGGTGACTCTGGAGCAATTTGGTCCGCTGCTGCAAAGACTGGGCGTTCGTCGCGCGGAGTTGTCCGAGGAGTTTCCGGAGAGCCTGACAAAAAAATACGGCTTCACCGGTTCCACCATCAGTTGGCGCGGCGGTCGGGATGCGTTGCGTGATTTTGCAACGGGCAAGGCTTCCTTGGAGGAAGCGGTGGCGATGCAGGAAGCGGACATTCGCAAGCATGTGGAGCTGTGGCCCGCGATTGACCGGATGCTGGTTTTTCATGAAAGCGGAGCGAGCAGCGCGCCGTTTCCAACCGAAATGTGGGGCGAACCCGCAAAAAATTTTGCGCAGATTCAGGATGAAAATTCTCCGCAAGCCTTGTTGGACAGGGAGGGCGGAGGCGCGGCTGCGGCTGCGGCTGCGGCTCCGGCGGAGTCGGAAACAAAGGCCCGTGAGGCATGGGGAAGATCATGGCCCAAGCGCATACAATATCTTACAGCCATGGCAAAGATGGTGCGGGAAAAATTTCCGCAGATCAAAATGCAATATGGCAACGATGGCAACAGTCTCGGCATCGTGGGGGAATTGTTCCGACAAAAATTTCCAAGGGAGTTGATTGACACCGTCGCCATCGAAGATTTGGGGCAAACTTTTACTCCGGAAAATCTGAGCATCGGCGGTCTGCACTCCGCCTGGTACCTGCGGGAAATAACGCGGAAAATGGGCTATGAAGACGTACCTGTCACTGCCTGCACGGAATGGATTGGGCGCATGACCGAAAAACTCGGCCTTCGCGCGCAGGCGGAGTGGAAGGTGCGGGATACGCTGCTGGGGCTGGCTTACGGATTCGACACATTGAGTGTTGCGGGCCTCAACGATGCGGGTGATGGCTATTATTATTCGATTTGGGCCAATGGCGGATTGACCGGACGCTGGCCGGAGATGGCGCCGAAGCCGGCGTATGCGGGCATTGCCACGCTGACGCAGGTGCTGGATCAGGCGAAGTTTGAGCGATGGGTTCCGACGGGTTCGACGGTTTTTTACGCGCAGGAATTCAAGCGGGGCGATGAGTGGGTTTACACATTTTGGACGCCGCGCGGCACGCGGGAGGCGACGGTGGAGTTTGGCAATGACGCGAAGCGGCGGCTGATTGATCTCTATGGCCGTGAGAAGGAGGTGACGGGAAAGACTGTGAAATTCCAAGCGGGAACGGCGGTGCATTACCTGGTTTCCAAAGATCCGGTGAAATCCATTCACGCCGGCCAAAGGAAATCATACAGGAAATTCCCCTGGATTCGTTAAATGCCGTCGAGGTTGTTTCCAATCCGAATCGTGAGGAGAGTAGCAGGAATCAACCGGGAAGCGTTCCCAAATACCGTCAGGGGAAATTTGAGGTGCGCGAGGTGGAGGATCCGGAGATGGGCAAATGTTTGGAGATCGAGTTGACTCCCGAGGGGGACATTTGGGATCTGGTGTTTGAGTACATTACTCTCAAGCTGAAACAGCCCGTGAAGACGGATGCGAAAAATGCGGGGATTTGGATCAAGGGCAATGGAAGCTGGGGACGGGTGGATCTTTTGAAATCACAACCCTGGGGGCCTTGGGCGACCAATGGAAATTTGCAAATGAACTGGCGGGCACTTCAAAGCCTCAATTTCGACGGATGGAATTTTATTCGCTATCCGTATTACGATTGGGTTCACGGAAGCAAAAATAATTCCGTCACCGGACTGGAACTCACCATGCCGCGCAAGGCACTCGTCGGAACCGATATGCAGCCCGTCGAAAACCTGAAAGTGCGAATCAAAAAGATCGTTCTGTTTTGAATTTCTCCACGGCGCGGACGACTCAGCCTTTGGTTTCCAAAACCTGTCCGGCTTCCAACAGGTGCTCCCGCAAGGTCGCATAGGGAACATCCTGTACGGCGACGTTTTGTTTGATTGCGATGGCGGCCGCGTGTACGGCGGATTCCGAGAGAACCATGTACACGGGTTCCATGCGGATTGAGCCGAAGGCGATGTGTGAGGCGGAAAGGCAGAACGGAATGAAAAGATTTTTGCATTCGCCGCGCTTGGGAATGATGGATCGGTAGGACACACCGTAGGGCGGGCCGGAATGCACCTGCACGTCGCCTTCGTTGCGGACGGCGCCGTCAATCACAACGCGCCGACAGTTGTGCGAATCCATCGTGTAGGCGGCAAGACCGGCGGGATCGCTGACCGTTTCCGTCCCGCGACAATGGTGTTCGGTCATCACAAGGTCGC
>JACTMZ010000021.1 GCA_014584375.1 Verrucomicrobiota bacterium
GTTACCCCGGGCATTCCGCCGCAAGCGTCCGTTGCAACCTCGGGCATGGGTTTGGGGTTGGACGGGCATAGGCGTTCTGGTCGCGCAATCCGCCGGTGTAGCCGTCGCCATCGGACTTTTTGGCGATGCCACCGGTGTGAATGTGGTGTACAGCTCGCGCGGATTGTGGTCTTTGATCATCCTCGCCTTTGTGGCACGGCGGATTGGAGTGACCGAAGGGACATTGGATCGCAAAACTTTTGCGCTCCGGTTTCTTGGCAGCGCACTCATTCTTGCGGCTGTCGTTATTGTTCTGTTTTAACTTCGGATTCGCGCGCTTTATGGGCGAGTCGTCGGACGGCTTCTGCGGAGCACCAAGCGGCGAGCGAGCGGAGCGTCCATTTTCGAACTTCGGATCGTGAAATTTTCCAGGGTTTCGGAGCGTTGCTTTCCATGAGTGCGAGCGTTCGGAAGCCGAGCAAAATTGGAAGCAATGTGGCACAGCGGAGGCGTCCGGAGTAAAGCGCAGCACAATATGCCGTTCCTGCTTCCAGCCCCGTGCGCGCCTGGGTGGTTTGATGAGAAACATTTTCCTCCCGCACATAGATTCGCCCGATACGGGCATCTGCGTGGCGATCCCGGAGGATGTTGACCAGTTGCAGGGCTTGTCCATAATGCCGCGCCCGGGCGCACATTGTTTCGAGCGGCTCCTTTGCAAACCGGTGCAGCCGCTTCGCGCAAAGCTCCGTCCAGAATTCCCCCACGCTCCCCGCCACAAGGTAAGTATAGTGCTTCAATTCGTCGTCGGTAAGCGGCGACGCGCCGGGAACAAAACGTTCAAGGTCGAAAATTTGCCCTTCGAGAATGTGATTCAGGACGACTTCCAACCGTTTGCGGTCGGAAGAGTCGAGGCTGTACATGCGTCGCCACAGCGCGGGCAGTTCCATGAGTAGGCGGCTTTCTGCAAAATTTTGTCGCCCGGCATTCGAATCTTGTGGCGTATAACCGGCGATTTTTTCGTGACCAATGGAATTGCGGACTGCGTGCAGCAGCTTCAATTTGTCCTCCAGAGTGACATCGGAGGAATCGGCGATGGTGTCCGTGGCGCGTGCCAGCAGATAGCCCAGGGTGAGATCAGCCCGTACCGGGCGCGGCAGGAGGCGCAGGGTCAGATAAAACGACCGTGCCGTTTGTCGCAGAATCTCCTTCTCCCTCATGGCTGCAGCCAGCGAACCTCGCCGCTTGAACCGGCGCGGATCATTTTGATTTTTTCCCACGAGGCGAATCCCATTTCCATCAATTCCGCCGAATCAAGCCAGCGGGTGTATTTTTCCAATGGCGGAAACCCCGCCTCCCGCCGGAAATTATCAAGCAGCCGCCTTCCCGTGGCGTCAATCGCCACCGGATCGCGCGAGGCAAAAATCGCGCCATAGTTCACATTGAAACCCGCTCCGGGAAAAGGACCGCCCGAATATTGCGGACGCAGGGCGTCAAGGATCGTCAGCACCACACGTCCTCCAAATCGCGGATCAGCATAAATTTCCGGCAAAAATGGATTGCCGTAATGTGGCGCGCGGGCCAGACGGCGCCAGTTGTCCAGATTGTCCAGCGTCATTCCCGCAAACGCCCCGTTTACGCCTGCAAAAACGCTGTCCGCCAATGCGGGGATATGAATGATTTTATCCACGCGATTTGCCAGAACGGATGAAAGGTGGCTGCGGCTGCTTGTTTTTTCCTCGCGGCCCGTTGTGAAGTCATGATCGCCGGCGATGAGTCTTCCCATTACCGGCGCGGTGATTGTTGAGTCGGAGGCATAGCCGCCGGCGTGATCCGTGCCGATCACGCGGAAGCGCGGGGCGAGGCGATCGAGGTTTGCGCGATCGAGGCCGCGTTGCGTTCTGTCCCAAATGACAATGTTGGCCGGGGGTACGCCCGCAGAAACCAGCCCTTCGGCCACGGCCTCCACGATGGCGGGATGAGAGAAGGAAACCGGGGCGCCGGTGGTTGAAACTTTGATGCCGATGCGATCCTTCGGATTGACAAATTCCCTCCATGCCGAAGCGACGTCTGCTTTTCCTGATGCGGCGATGACAAGCGAATCCACCATGCGTCGGATCATGCCTTCACGGATGATTCCATCCTGCACCGATGCGGGAAATCTCGTAAAAAAAACGGTCGCAAACTCCGTCGAAGTGTCAGTCGCTGCGCCGCAAATCCCCGATATTGCAAAAAAAAGGAACGCGCCGATGCAGCGGCTGTGCCGCCGGACTGCCGCGTTCATGTCCCCGTTGCCAGTGGCGCCACCGGGCGAATGTTGAGCGGGCGCACCTTGTCATAAATGCGCTCCGCCACCGTCGTTCCCTCCTTGTATCCGCGCGCCAGCATTTCCAGTTTGGCGTCGAGATTGTCAATGTAGTGCAGCGCCACGGCTTCCGGCGTTTTCGGCTGCACCGGCGATCCGAATTCCAGCTCACCATGATGCGACGCAATCAGGTGCAAAAGATGCAGACGCACGTCCTCGTTGCACGGAATCATTTCGCTCCATGTTTCCAGCGGCAGTGTTTTCCAAATCGAATTGACCAGCTCGATTCCAATGGTGATGTGACCGAGCAGCTCGCCGCGTTCGTCAAACGGCATCGCAAATCCGTTTTCGGCGGTGCAGTTTTCCCATAGTTTGCCGCAGTCGTGAAAAAGAACACCCGCCATGAGGAGATCACGGTGCAGACTTGGGTTTGCCGAACAGATTCCTCCCGCGTAACGCATCATCTGTGCCGTGTGCTCCACAAGTCCGCCGCGTCGTGCGTGATGGAAGAAGCGTGCCGCTGCCGTGCGCCGGAATCGTGCGCCGAATTTTTCCAGAAACGCCTCCCCGAGGGCCCGCAGCCTGGGATCCTGGGTCCCTTCGATTTCCGAAACGATAAAATTGTAATCTGCCTCCTGCCGCGTGCGCAGTTCCACCGGCCCCGCGAGAAAGTTCTCCTTCTCCGCATCCTCCAGCGCCTGGAAACTCCACTTGCGCGCTTCGAGACCGAATGTCGGATGCACATGAAATTCGCCTTCCAAGCGCAGACAGGCTCCCGTCGCGAGTATCTTGCAGTCTTCGTAACGGGGATTGTCCGCCCACACCCGCAGGGTGAACCGGTCGAGCGCGTCGCACAATTGAATCTCCAGAAAGGGCTTGCCCTCGCGCGAGGCTTTTTCCGTCACCGCTTCGACCAGCGTCGGAACGCACGCCCGCACCCAGCCCTCCCGCCCCACTGTTCGCACCTCCGTGATTCCGGTCATGTCATCCATGGCTTCCGAAGTTGCCCCGTTCGCCGCGTTCGCGCAAGCGTTGGGAAACAGGATTCGTTTTGTTCAAATGAATTTCTGCGCGGGAAGAATCAACCTCCGCTCTGCGCGACGGCCTCCCATGCGGTGCGCTGCGCGGCATTGAGCGAAGTCGGAAGCTGCGCGTCAATCACCGCATAAAAGTCCCCGCGTGTTCCGCCGCGTCGCGGCATGCCCTTGCCTGGAATGCGAAATTTGCGTCCATTTTGTGTTCCCGCCGGAATTTTGAGTTTGATGCGTCCGTCCAGCGTGGGAATGGTCTTCTCGCATCCGAGCACGGCTTGCGAGGCGGGGAGTTCCACTTCATGAATGACATCCTCCCCCTCCACCGAAAATTCCGGATGTCGTTCAAAACGTACGCGCAAATACAGATCGCCCGCGCCACCGCCTCCACGCCCTTCACCACCGACACCCGCCAGTCGGATGCGCTGCCCTTCGCGCACGCCCTTGGGAATTTTTACCGTGTAAGTCTCCACCTTGCCCGACCTTCCGCGTGTGAATGAAATTTGTCGCTTGGAGCCGTTCAGCGCCTCCTCGAGCGTGACCATGATATCCGCTTCGGCATCCTGCCCGCGCAGCGGCGTTTCCGCCCCACGAAAAGCGCTGCCGGGGCGGCCTCCGCGCGATGAACGCCCGAAGAACTGCTCGAAAAAATCGCTGAAACCCGTTCCGCCGAATTGGAATTCCTCGCCAAATCCTCCTCCGCCGCTGAAGCCGCCTCCCGCCTGCTGCCAGCCCGGCGGCGGACGAAATCCTCCGCCCGGCTGTTGCCAATCGGGCCCGAGATCATCGTATTTTTTGCGCTTTTCCGGATCGCCCAGAACTTCGTATGCCTCGTTGATTTCCTTGAATTTTTCCTCTGCGGCCTTTTTGTCGCTTGCCAGATCCGGATGGTGTTTTCGCGCCAGCTTGCGGAAGGCCTTTTTGATTTCGTCGGACGTGGCGGTCTTGGAGACGCCCAGTGTTTTGTAATAATCGCGGAATTCCACAGGTTGAAGTTTTACCCACTATAAAATCGCCGCCGTGTCTGATACAGCAGATTTCGCGGTGCGGGAGCATGGGGCGGCCCGGGCTGTTAAGCGGAAAACGCGGGCCAACATCCTCCCAGGCTCGGGTAATGAACTTGAAGTGACGGATTGCGGCGAATCCAGCCGGGCTCGCCCTTGGCATCCACGAAGGCGACTCCGATGGGGATGTCCGGTTGTTCGTCGGCAAGGGCGGTCATTTCATCGCGCGC
>JACTMZ010000042.1 GCA_014584375.1 Verrucomicrobiota bacterium
CCGCCCTACCGGACGCCCTGCTCGGCGAGGACTTTGTTGAACGGCTTGATGGAGCCATCGGTGAAGCTGATGAGGGCGCCGTTGCCATGGGCGTCGGCCCGCTCAATCAGCCAGGGTTGGGTTGGCCATTTGTAAGCGGTGCCCGGATTGGCGTCAAACATGGTGGGAACGTAATGGATGGACGCCTCGTGGGATTGCTGATTTTTGGATTCCAGCAGCATGGCGGCGATGGAGGGGCAGTGCCATGTTTTTGAAGTGATCCCGACGGGCTCCAGTGTACGAATCCAAAATTCCGACCATGCTCTCCCGGCGTCGGGCGGCGGTCCCTGGGGCCAGATGTTTTGATGGTCGTTGAGGTAGGAACCCAGACCGACGTGCAGGGAACGCAGATTGGCCATGCAGCGCGTTTGGGCGGCTGTTGTCATCCATCGTCCGTAATTGGGGGCGATGACCGCCGTCAGAAGCATGAGAATCGCCAAAACAGCGACTGCCTCCAAAATGGTGAACCCGGAGCGGCCCGCCGCGCGCGGAGGGAATGCCAAATGCCTGCGGGCCATTGTTGGGGCTTGGGAAATTACGAAATTGTGCCCTGATCGGCTTTTACGGAGCTGTGAGGAAGGAAACCCGGATGCCGTTGAGTTGGAAAGGAACCGTGGCGGTTTCAACCCAGGCGGTGATGCTGCCGTCGGGATTTGCATTTGTCCGGACTGTTTGAATTTGCGCCGGAGTGCTCAACTCTCCGTCGCCCACAAATGTAAATATGCCGCCGTTGCCGGTGATGTCTGCGCGGAATCCGCCGTTGAGGCCGCGATTGAGATAGTCCAGCGGAACCGCCGTGCCGGTGAAGTTCGGCTGAGTACCAATGAGGGCACCGGTTACCGTGCTGTTGTCATAATTGATATTGGCGATGGTTCCACCGGTGTAGGTGCGCCCCTCGACAAAGATGGCGAAGTAATTCTGGAAAGGATCCATCACAACGGTGGATTGCGAGCTGCCATTGGTCAGGTTGAGGGTGCTGTTGGTGGAAATGGTCGGCGAACCGTTTGCCAGGGCGAAGCCGAGAACTCCGGAAATGTTGTTGCCGTAAACGGCAGCCTGATATTTTCCATCAAGATTGCCGGGAAAATATGTCGCATTGGCCCAGGGGCCCGGTCCGGCGGAGGCATAAGCGGCGGCACCCAAGGCGACAGAGGCAAACAAAGAGAGTATGGTTTTCATGTGAGGGCTGATTTGCGCTTATGCTATGGGTGGTTTTGTATGCGGGCAAGAAGAAAAGAAAACGGCTCTTTGATCTTGTGGCGGCGCACGCATCGCATTTCCTGCGGTAAATTTTTTTCATGCGGCGCGGCTTGCCTTTTGGCATGGGTTCGCAAAAGTAGCGGTCATGTCAATTCCCGCTGTTGAAGGATTTCGCATGCCTGCGGAATGGGAGCCGCAGGAAGCGGTGTGGTTTTCGTGGCCAAATCCGGGGGGGATCAGTTTTCCGGGAGCTTATGATCGGATTCCGCCCGCCATGGGTGCGTTGCTGCGGGCGGCGGCGGAATTTGAGCCGGTGCGTCTGAATGTGCGCGATGCGGAGGCGGAGGCGGAGGCGCGGCGTCATGTCGGGCGAGGGGCGGACGTGCAGTATTTCCCCATCCCGACGGACGAGCCGTGGTGCCGTGATCATGGGGCGATTTTTTTGGTCAATGATTCCACGGGTGAAGTGGCGGCGGCGGATTTTGATTTTAATGCGTGGGGTGGAAAATATGAGGGTGTGGAGCAGGATCGCAAGGCACCTGCGGCGATGGCGCGCCTGCTGGGATTGCGCTGCTTTACCAATCCGATGGTGCTCGAAGGCGGGGCGGTGGACGTCAATGGCGCGGGCTGCGTCCTGACCACGCGAAGCTGTCTGCTCAATCCCAATCGCAATCCGGAGCTGACGCAGCGGCAAATCGAGGAAAATCTGCGTGATTGGCTTGGTGCGGGTCATGTCCTGTGGCTTGACGAGGGGATTGAGGGGGATGACACGGACGGTCACATTGATGACATCACACGTTTTGTCGGTCCTTCGCATGTGATTACGGCGGTGGAAAAAAATGAGGCGGATGCGAATCATGCGATTTTGGAAAGAAATCTTGGGATGCTTCGCGGGATGCACGACGAGCGTGGTGTGGCACTGGAGATTTCGGAGCTTCCCATGCCGGCCAAACGCCTTGAATGGGAGGGATGGCGGCTGCCGGCGAGTTATGCAAATTTTTTAATTCTCAACGGAGGTGTGTTGATGCCGGTGTTTGGCGATCTGCGTGACGACGAGGCCGGCGCCGTGCTGGAGTCGGTTTTTTCCGATCGCAAAATTGTTCCCGTGGACTGTCGGGATCTCATTATCGGCCTGGGAACCGTGCATTGCCTGAGTCAGCAGCAGCCAGCGCCGCCGCCGGTAAAACAGCGCGTGTGATGTCGCAAAGAATACGGCTTGCCCCGAAGCATCGAAGGATGCTGGAGATGGCTTTGGTTGAGCAATATGTCAGCCGCTTCGGTGATCGCATTCTTGGAAAAAAAGGCGGTCATTCCTTTGAGAATTTGCATTGGGAGGGGGATTTGCTCATGGCGCGGCAGGATGGCTATGACGTGGGGCTGGATTTCGGAGCGGGCAGGCTGCCGACGCCGAGATGCACCTGCGATTCCGGGCCCTGCTGTGAACATGCGGCGGCGCTTGTTTTGCATTTGGTGAAGCGAAAGCATGAGGCCGGAGCGCGGGAACAACAGGAGGAACCAGCGGCTGATTCGGTGCGCGGGTTGGTTCGGAAGTTGTTCGGCGGGGATTTGTCGCACAAGGCGGAGGCGTTTGTGGGAGCCGCCGACAGGTGGTATTTGTCAAAGGCGGCGGTGATTGACGGCGGGGAGCTGAGCAAACTGTGCGGGCGGGCATTTTATGTGGCGGGCTTTGACCGGGACATTGCCTTGCATCCGCCGGGATTTGCGCCGTTGGATGCGATGGAGTTTCTGGCTTGTTTGACGCTGGCTGCACGCGCGTTGGGACTGGTGCTTCCGGAGCCGATTCCGGGGATTGTTGATGAGGCGACGATTTCCCGTTTGCGCGAAAAATGGGAGGAGGAAAGGAAGGTGGAGGAATGGCGGCGCTCCTTTGGCGAATGGAGTTCGGGCGCGACATTGCGGCGGCTTCCCGAGCTTCGGCTGCGACTTCACAAGTCGGGGATTTTTTTGGAAAGCCGTGCAAATGCGGAGGGTGAATACGCCAAGGCGACGCGCGGTCAGATTGAGGAGTTGTTGCGCATGGAACGACGTGCGGAGGCCGGGACGTTTCCGCTGGGAATCTCCCTGGTGTTGAGAGTCGCAACGGATCCATACGGCAATTACAACAACCGGGAAATCCAGCCGAACGGAAGGCCGCTGGTGGAAGGTTTGTCATCCTTGTTTTCCCTGCCGGAATTGTTTTTCCGTCATGTGGCGGGGGAAAATGGCGGACCGCTGATCATTGAGAAGGATCCGTTGCGCTGGAGCCTTGCGGAGCCGTCGCCCGACGACGAGGCGTTTTACCGTTTGGATCTTTTGGATGCGCAGGGAAATTCGGTTTCTCCTCCGGCGGCCGTTTTGCCGGGAAATCCCCGACATTACGTCACATGCCATGCCGTTTATCCGGTGACGCATTGGCCGCGCGGCCTGAATTTCACGGCTTCCCCCATGCGCATTCCTGCCCGTGCGATTGAATCCAATCAGGGAATCTCCGCCCTGCACTTCCTGGGGCTTCCCACGCCTGAAAAAATCGCCCGGCGTGTGCGCGTTCTGAAGCCGTCGGTCAAAGTGACGGCAAAATCCGTGGTTCCGCCACATTTGAAAAGTGAGCGATTGCAACTGACGGTACGCGGCGTTTATCCCGCCGGCGGCCCGGGCGATGTCATGTGGACGGGTGAAATTTGGATCCAGACTTCATTTGAAAAAAGCGATGCTGAAGATTTGATATGGACGGACAACACGGCGCTCGATGAGGTGGCGGCATGGATCGGGGAGCTGTCGTTGAAGCCGGTGTATGATTACGGGCGGGAGGTGCGGCTGGAGCAAAGAACTCGGACGAAAAATTGGGCTGATGATTTTATTGCTTGGTTGGAACGGCGTCCAAAGGATTGCGAGGTTCAACTTTCCGAGGATCTCGCTTCGATGGTGGAAGGGGCGGTGACCGCCACGGTGCGGCTGGATGTTGAGAAATCGGAGCGCGGGATTGACTGGTTTGATTTGCGCGTGTCCTTGGATGTCAGCGACACCTCGCTCACGCAGCATGAAATCAACCTGCTGCTGAAAGCCCGGGGGAAATGGATTCGGCTGAAAGACCGGGGATGGCGCAAGCTGGAGGTGCGCGTCAATGACGAACAGCGCGCGGAATTGGCCGCGCTTGGTTTGTCCGAGAATGACTTTGCCGAGGAAGAACGGTGTTTTCACGTGTTGCAACTTGGAGCGGCGGTGAAAACCGGTGGAACCTTGATCGGAACGGATCGCGTGGAGAAGGTCCGCCGCCGCATGGAGGAAATCCAGACCCGCGTCACGCCGTCCGTTCCGGCAGCCATCACCGCGCAAATGCGTCCCTACCAAATCGGAGGATTTCATTTTTTGTCCTATCTCACCGAAAATAATTTCGGCGGCGTGCTGGCCGACGACATGGGACTGGGAAAAACCTTGCAGGCGCTGGCCTGGATTGCCTGGCTGCGCGCGGAGAAACAGCTTGGCGATCCGGTTCTTGTCGTCTGCCCAAAGTCGGTGCAGGACAACTGGCGTGCGGAAAGTGAGAAGTTTTTTCCGGAGTTGAAGGTCGGTGTTTGGACGCGCGACACGGCCGGGAAGCCGCTTCTGGACGGCGGTGCGGAGCTTTTGGTGATTCATTATGCACAGCTTCGCAGCCACGCGGAATTGCTCGCTTCGCGCCAATGGGGTGCGGTCATTCTCGACGAGGCCCAGGCCGTGAAAAATCCGTCCTCACAAACCGCCCGCGCGGCGTGTGCGCTGGTTTCCTCCCGCCGTCTTGCGCTGACTGGAACACCGATTGAAAACCGGCTGATGGATTTGTGGTCCATTTTCGCCTTTGCCATGCCGGGTGTTTTGGGGAATCGCGCTTCATTTGCGAGGGTGTTTGCTGCCAAGGGTGACTCTCCGGCCCGGAAACGCCTCGCCGCGCGCACGCGTCCGTTTTTGCTGCGGCGCACGAAATCGGAGGTGGAGCGCGAATTGCCGGAGAAGGTCGAGGAGGATCTCATTGTCGAGTTTGACGGTGTGCAGGCCGATCTTTACCGGGCGGAACTCAAGCGTGCGCGGGCCATTCTTCTCAACGTTTCCACGAATCGCCAGCTCGACAAGGCGCGCTTCAACATTCTGACCAGTCTGCTGCGTCTGCGGCAGATTTGTTGCCATCCGAAACTTATCGGATTTGATTCGGGCGCACCTTCGGAGGCTGTCAGCGCCAAGGTTTCCGCCCTGCTGGAAACAATTGAGCCGCTGATGGAGGAGGGGCGCAAGGTTCTTGTTTTTTCGCAGTTTGTCGGAATGCTGGAAATCATCGCGCAGGAAATCACCGCGCGGGGCTGGCCGGTGTTTCAGCTTACCGGAGTCACCGAGAATCGCGGTCCGCTCGTTGAATCTTTTCAAAAGCATAATGGCGAGGCCGTGTTTCTCATCAGCCTCAAGGCCGGGGGGAGCGGCCTCAACCTCACCGCCGCCAGCTATGTTGTGCTTTTCGATCCGTGGTGGAATCCTGCCGTCGAGGCACAGGCCATTGACCGCGCCCATCGCATCGGGCAGAAAAAAACCGTCTTCGCCTACCGCCTGCTCATCAAGGGAACCATTGAGGAAAAAATCCGCCTCCTGCAAAAACAAAAAGGCGCGCTCGCCCGCGACATCCTCGGCGAAGAAAGCTTCGCCCAAGCCCTCACGCTCGATGATTTTCGCTTTCTGCTGGATGGAGGGGAGAATTTGTAATTTACCTCCTCATTTTGTGAGGCGTCCGATGAGATCTGGGAATTTGCAGCGTTCGCAGCTGCTGTGGTCGCGCAGGCAGAAGTCCTGGTAAATTTGCAGGAGTCCCTGTTGAACGAAGAGTTTTCGGGGAAGGCGTCGGGAGGGGCTTGCGCCGAAGAGGCGGACGGTGGCGGTTTGAACGGCGGTGTTGGATTCGCCGGCGAGAATGTCGAGCCATGCGGACGGAATTTTGTCGCGGACAAAGGCGAGCGGCAGGGCGATGTTGGCGAAGATGTCCTTGGTGCGGGCGGCTCCGAGAAGTGCGAGGGATGCCGTGCGCGCGGGGCTTTTCCATGTGGTGTGGCATGACCAGAATGGATGGTGAAGGGAGCTGAGAATGTCGTGAAGCCTTGACGCGTCGGCGGCTTCCAGGGCGGCGCGCATGGGTTTCCAAAGTCGGGCGATGGCGTGAAGTGCCGCGATACGGCGAAGAGGGTGATTGGCGGGACGCACGCCGGCGAGTTTCCAGGCGGAAGGCGGGAGGACGGAGTTTGCGAAGGCGGCGCGCTGTTTCCACCAGTCGGCCCACAGGCGGGCGGCGGTGTCACGGGCGTCGGCGGCGGAGGGCTCGGGGCGGTCGAGAAAACCGGCGACGCCGAAGAGCAGGGCTTCCCCGCGCGGAGCGGCGGCGAGGCGGAGTGGCACGCGTTGGGCGAGGAGCTGGAAAGGGAGTTTGTTGTGCTTGTAACCGAGGGCGATGGCGACGGCTTCAAAAAGGGCGGCGTCCGCCCCGCGTGCGGCGATCATTGTTTCGAGGGCGGCACCCTTGAGTTCGAAACGCCGGCGCGCGGCGGTGGCGAGAAGATCGGAGAGTTCCGACGTTGCGAGTTTGCGCAGGGGTGCCATGCAGCGTCCGGGACGGGCGGTGGCATTAACCCGCCATTCCGCATTGGCAGCAGAATGATCGGCGAGGCAGATTTGTGGAACTTCGGCATTGTCGGCGTTTCGGCTGAAGTGCCGGCGTTTCGGGCGACGAATGAAAACGTGGAGGACGACGCTGCTGTAATCCGGGTTTGTCGCGTGCCGGTGCTGCTCCCACCCGGCGGCATCCAAATCCACCTCAATGGCACCTGTTTTTTCCCGATTTCCGATGCGGACGGCGGCGCGGACAAAATCCGGTCCGGCTTCGCGATTCCATTCGCCGAAGTCGAGAATGATGACTTTTTCGCCGTCAGTTGTTGTGAACTGGCGTCCGCAGGCGCCGGAAAACCATCGCGCCTGCCATTCCAGTTCATTTTCAGGCTCCGGTTCCTCCCGGATGCGCGCGGAACAGCTTTCCAGGGCATCGAGGTAGGAGCGGCGGAGGGCGGCGTCGGTCATGGCTTTTTGCCGGGTGTCGGCGGCGGGGGAGGCGGCGGAGAAATTTCATTTTTAATGTCGCCGAGGAGTTTTGTTCTGTCTGGGGGTTGTGGTTGCCGGAGGGTGTCGCTTATGAGCTTGAGGGCTTCGGTTTTGTTTCCGATGGATTGCAGAATGCGCAGGCGTTCGATGACGGTGCGAAAGGTTTCCGCCGAATCTTTGTAAAGCGAGCCGGATTTTTCGAGGGAATCGAGGGCATCCAGCGGCTCTTCGTTGAAACTTTGCAGCATGCCCAGGGCTTCGTAATTGAGGCCGGATGGCGTTTCTCTCGCCATTTTTTTTAGATAAAGAATCTGTGCCAATCCGCCGCCGACGGCCTTGCGCAACGGAACGCCCAGAGCCGCCCACGGTGTGGCATCCTTATCCGGCTGTCGGCTGCGCAATGGATTTTGAGACGTTGCAAACGGGCGGTAGAGCGGATCGCCAATGACGACATTCATCCATGAGAGCGCCTTTTGGCTCATGTAGGCGCTTTCGGCGAGGGTGAAGGATTGGAGCAGGCGCTCGTTGAAAACATCAAGGTGGGCGGTCAGGTCGAGATAGGGTTCGTACACATTTCCCAGGCTTGCGGCGGCACCGGCGGTGATGAGGGGCGCCACCCAGAACGCCGCTGGATTGCGCAGGGTGGAGGCACTGAATGAGTGAATGTGAACGGCCACGGCGCCGCGCTGAAATCGAGGAGCAGGAGAGGCCATCGCACCGGAAATCGCGCCTTCATACCAGCCGTAATAAAGGGCGGCGTCGGTGATCGGAAATCCCGCCGGGAAAATTGCGGGCATGTTGTCGAGAATGACGGGAATCCCCTTGTTCCAGCATTCGGCGGCGGCGGAGAGAAGCCATGTGTCCCCCTCCTTGTATCCGCCGTCGGGTGTGCTGCGCCGATCAATATAGGCCCATCCGTAAAGTCCGTTGCGCTCGGCTTCAATTCCATCGTCAATCATGCGGCGGACGGTCGCGGCTGTCGGGGCGTCCAAGCGGCAGACAAGCAGGACGCCGACCGTGCTGGCGGCATCAAGAATCGGGGTGAAGCGGCGGTAGTAGGGATTAAAGACAATGCCAAAGGTGTCCTTGTCGAGAATGCTGAGGGCGGCGAGTTCCGAGTCCACCGAAGCTTCGTCGTGGCTGCGGACCGGATCTCCGGCGTTTGGCCGGGGTGGCGGGGGTTTGTCGGGTTCGGCGGGTGGGATGACAGTGCGAATTTTGAGGGGCATCCCGCGCATCAGAGCCACAAAGCGGATGCGCGCATTGGTGACTTCGCGCCGTCCGAGAGTGTCTGCGCGAATTTCCCACCAACTTTCACTTTCAAACATTCGGCGCAGGGGGGCTTCTATGGTGTCAATGTAATCCTGCCGCGCAATGGTCTCGTCGGTCGTGCAATCAAGCCCGACAACCTGCGAGTCGGGGATGGAACGCTTTTGCGCATAGTATTCGGCGAGGGATTTCGATTCGGGATCGCGGATGTTGTAGATCACCAGCGTGGCGGCGGCTTCGCGCGACGGTGACGGACTTTTGTCCGCCGCTCCGGCGTCCGATGCCAGGCAATACAGCGCCGACAGAATGACGACGGTTCCGCAGCGCCCAAAGCGGCGGAGTAAATTAAATTTCGATGCGCAGGCCGTCATAGGCGAGCCGGACTTCCGGCGGCAGGATTGCATTGGTGGTTTCATGACCCAACTCGTGGCCGATGTGTGTCAACAGGGTGCGCCCGGCCCGAACGTCCGCCGCGATGGCGAGAGCTTCGCCGAGCGAAAGATGGCTGGGATGCGGTTTGTGGCGCAGGGTGTCAATGATAAGTACGGGGATATCCCGGATTTGCGCCACGATTTCGGAAGGTACATGATGGCAGTCGCTGAAATAGGCCGTCAGCTTGCGTCCTTCGCGGGAAAAAATATAGCCGTAAACGGTCATGCGTCCGTGCGGAACCTCAGCCGGAATAACTTCGACGTCGCCGAGTCGAAATGGCCCGTTGATTTCGTGCGGTTCCGCTTGGACATAAGTCGGGGAGGCCTGTTGTCCGTTGAATGCGTAGTAAAAGATTTTCCGCAGATCAGCCATGGTGTCAGGCGAGGCATGGATCGGCATGGGGCGCGCGGAGAGTTCACAGAATCTGCGCAAGTCATCAAATCCGGCGATGTGATCCATGTGCGAATGTGTGTAAACGACCGCATCCAGGCGGCGAAGATTATGCCGCAATGCCTGAGCCCGAAAATCGGGCGTGGTGTCCACGAGAAAGACGATTTTCTCCGATTCGACGAGGATGGACGAGCGCAGGCGCCTATCATGCGGATCGTCGGATCGGCACACCGCGCAGTCGCAGGCCACGAAGGGGATTCCCTGGGAGGTTCCGGTTCCGAGAAAGGTTATTGAAAGTTCGGCCATGACTTGAGCCCGTGACATTTGCATAATTCGCCCCGTGCTCGCAACGCTGACATCCCTTCGCATTCGAAATTTGGCGCTGGTTGAAGATTTGACCTGGCAGCCGGGAACCGGGCTTGTTGCGATCACCGGTGAAACGGGCGCGGGTAAATCCATTTTGATCGGCGCTCTGCAACTGCTGTTGGGCGAGCGTGCCGACAGGAGTTTGATTCGATCCGGCGCCGATTCCTGCACCGTCGAGGCGGCTTTCGATGTCGGTGACTCGAATGATTTGAACATTTTGCTGGAGGAGCGGGGGGCGGAAATTTGCAATGACGGTCAGTTGTTGCTTAAGCGGACGTTGTCGGTCGCCGGTGCGGGCCGTCAGTTTGTCAATGGTTCGCCCTGCACCTTGGCTGCGTTGAAGGAGCTGGGGGATCTGCTGGTGGATTTGCACGGGCCGCATGATCATCAGTCGTTGTTTTCACGCGAAGCGCAAGTCAGTGTGCTGGATGCGTACGCCGGTGCGACGGCTCAAGCCGCCGGAGTTGCCGACGCACATCGCGAGGAGCGGCGTCTTGCCGCCGAGGTGGAGGATTTGCGGGCGAAGGAAAGTGATGCGGCGATGCGGCGGGAAATGCTGTCACATGTTGCCGGAGAAATCGCCGCCGCCAAATTGTCGCAGGGAGAGGAGGAGGATCTCATGGCCCGCCTTCGCACCGCCGGCAACAGTCGCCGGCTGCTCGAAATTGTGTCGCAAATGCAGTCCGCCCTTGGCGGTGATGGGGAATCGGCGCCGGCGCTGGCTGGGGTGATCAAGCTCGCCCGCGAGCTTGCACGGCTGGATCCCGGGGCGGAAAACTTGTGCGGACAGGCCGAGGCGCTGGCGGCGGGGCTCTCGGA
Source organism: Verrucomicrobiota bacterium (assembly GCA_014584375.1). Classification (GTDB taxonomy): domain Bacteria; phylum Verrucomicrobiota; class Verrucomicrobiia; order Chthoniobacterales; family JACTMZ01; genus JACTMZ01. The sequence goes on from JACTMZ010000042.1 coordinate 10,621, forward strand.
ATTGGAGCGGGAATGCGAGGGATATGCGGAAAAAATTGACTCCGATCCATCCAGTCTTCGCGAATTGGAGGAGCGGGCGGATCTGTTGCTTTCCCTCAAGCGAAAATACGGCGGAACCCTTGCTGAAGTGATTGCCCGAGGAGAGAAGGCCGCGATGGAACTCGAGGAAATTGAAACGCGTGGCGATCGAATTGCGGAACTGGAAAAGGCGCGGGATGCGGCTGTGGAAAAAACGACGGGACTGGCGAAAAAACTTTCCGCCCTGCGAACCCGCGCCGCCCCGGCCCTGGCCAAGGCGGTCACGCGCGAGCTTTCCGGACTCGGCTTTCCCCAATCATCCTTTGAAGTGCGCCTGGAGGCGGCGTCCAAACCGGGGCCGGGAGGCAATGAAATTGCGGATTTTGTTTTCGCACCGAATCCCGGAGAACCCGCAAAGCCCCTGCGCGCCATTGCCTCCAGTGGCGAAATTTCGCGTGTCATGCTCGCCCTCAAGTCGGTTCTCGCCGGCAAGGGTGGTGTTCCCCTGCTGGTTTTTGATGAAATTGACGCCAATGTTGGCGGAGAAATTGCGGTCAGGGTCGGACAAAAAATGCGCGCCCTGGCATCAGCCCATCAGGTATTTTGCATCACGCATCTTCCGCAGGTTGCGGCGGCTGCTCAACGGCAGTTTGTCGTGCGCAAGGGCTTTGACGGAGAGCGTACGACCAGTTCGGTTGAGGAGTCGGGCGGAGAGGATCGCGTACGAGAACTGGCGCGGATGCTGGGTGGGCATGACAGCAAGTCCGCCATGGATCACGCCCGCAATTTGCTGGCTTCACACGGCTGATCCATGCGCATTCTTTTTTTCAATCGCTCGGCCGTTCCCCTCGGAGGAGGGATGAATCGCCATGTTATTGATACGGCGGCCCGGCTGCGTTCGCACGGGCATGAGGTGGCGTTGGTACACGGGCGGGACGGCGGGCATTTTGACGGCACCGGGTATATTTTTGACGACTTGGATCGCCGAGTGCTTCCCGAGGGCAGACAGGCTTTGCGTTTGGATGCAATTTTGGAGGACTTCGCCCCCGATGTGATTCAGTTGCACGGAGTGCGCAACACCCTTCTTGACGGATGGCTTGCCGCCCGCAGACCCACGGCGCGTTTTATACACAATCATGATTTCTATTGCTCGGGCCGGTTTTTAACCCTGCATTTTCCGCTGCGTCCGTGTGCGCGGGCGCATGGGCGGGGATGTCACGCCGCGCATTGGCTGCGTGGTTGTGGCTCGGCGAATCCCGTTGCCAACCTTGTTCGATACCGTGCGGTTTCACGAAATCTGACAGCATTGGAAGGTGCGCATTCGTTGCAGGTGATGAGTAACCTTTTGGAGCGGCAGTTGCTCTCCAATGGTGTCAATCCCTCTCGTTTGACGCGTCTTCCTCCGAGTGTTCCGCCGCCGGGGCCGCCGCGCGGCTCTTCGTCGTCCGTGCGCACGGTGCTGCATGTTGGGGGTTTGCTTGGTCACAAGGGGGTTTGGATGGTTGTGCGCATGGCCGGGGAACTGCCGCGAGATGTGCAGATTGTTTTTGCCGGTGGTGGACTGGACAAGGAGCTGCTGGAGGGGCATGTGCGTCGTCGGGGGCTGGGAGATCGCGTGCGTGTGGTGGGGGAGCCGACGCCCGCCCAGTGGTCGCTGCTTTATCGCGAGGCAACCCTGGTGGTGATGCCGGTTTTGTGGAACGAACCTCTGGGGCTTGACGGCCTTGCCGCGACGGCCTACGGCAAACCGGTTGTGGCCTTCGACACCGGGGGAATTGGTGAATGGCTGCGTGACGGAGAAACAGGTGTCTGTGTTCCATTCGGCCGCAAGGGGGCGTTTCGTCATGCGGTGCGCAGTTTGCTGGAGGATCGCGAACGCCTGCACTCCCTCGGTCGCCGCGCGCGCGAGGTGTGGCGGGAAAATTTTGAGCCGGGAAAACATATTGCGGCATTGATTGCTCATTACGAGACGTTGCAAAAGGAGGGGGCGTCATGAAACGGGCTCTCATTCTTGCTGTGGTTCTTGCCCTGCTTGTTTTGTGGCTTCAGCGGGAATTTGGACGCGGTTCCTTCGACGCTGTGGAACGTCCTTTCGTCGCCTGGCTCGCCGCCAACGCAACTTCACCGGCGCGGATTCCTCCGCTGACCTTGGTGCTTTATGATGACGAAACCTCGGAATTGTCCGGCAAGTCTCACATGTCGGTTTTGGATGCCGCGCTTTTCACGAGGGCGGCTTTGCGGCTGGGTGCGGCGGCGGCGGGTGTCGAGGGACTGCGGGGAAATCCAGTGCGCATGATGGAGGCGGCGGGTGGAATGCCGGTTTTCGGAGGGTATGCGCCGGATGCTTCTCCGCAGGAGGGGTGGACGCCGCTACCCGGACGCGCCGTGGCGCGCTGGCCCGAGATGGGCGGCTTGACTGGAAATTCGGACGCTTTTTCGCGCGGATTTATCGCGGTGCCGGCGGATAAAGCGGGGCCGCGCAAATTGCAAATGGTGGCGCGCAACACCGGACATCCGATCCCTTCATTTCTGGCCTTGGGTTGGGCTGCGGCGCAGGGATGGAGGGCCGGGGATTTGAAGGCGATGGATGACCGGGTGTCAGGCCCATCCGAAGAAATCCCGGTTGGAAGCGATGGCGAAGTTTTCTTTTTTCCATCCAGCGCTGTTCAAAAAATGACATTGAACGAGCTGCTGGTGATCGCCGAGGAGTTTGAGCGATCGGGTGGAAAATCACCGGTGCATGGACGCATTTTGGCGCTTGCGTCGGCGACCGCTGATGTAATGCGCTTTTCCCGCGAGGGTGCTGCACCGGTCATTTCGCCGGAGCTTTGGGCCCAGGCGTGGGAACCGCTTCGCAGTGGGCGGCTTTTTGTGGTTGCGGGCGGTTGGTTTGCCCCGACGCTCTGGCTGGCGGCGTGTGCCCTCGCTCTTGGAGTCGCGCGGGCTTCGCGCAGGACGGCCTTGCTTGCGTGGATGATTGCGATCATGGTCTTTTTGTTGGCGGCTCTTGGGGCTTACGCCGGTTCCAGGCTGTTCTTTCCGCTGGCACCCGCATGGATCGCCCTGTCGGCGGCGGCGGTGCTGGGGCGGATTTTTCGCTGATTCCTTTTTATGAAACTGACCAATTTGACACGCGCGCGGGAGATCGGGGCCAATTGCTATCTTTTGGAGGCGGGAGGAGCGCGAATTTTATTGGATTCGGGAATGCATCCGCGCGCACTCGGCCAGGCGGCGACGCCGGATTTTTCCGTTTTGGACGGGCGTGGCTTTGACGCCATGGTGCTGACGCATGCGCACCAGGATCATTCCGGCTGCCTGCCACTGGCCATGCGACAGGCACCTGGAAAACCGGTGTTCATGACCCAGGCGACCGCTGCACTGACGGATGTCATGCTTCACAATTCCGTCAATGTGATGCTGCGGCAACGTGAGTCGGAGGGGATGTCGGATTACCCCCTTTTTTCGCATCGTGAGGTGGAGCAAATTTCGGAACAATGGAGGATAGCGCCGTTGAATGCGCCGTTTGATTTGTCCGGGGAACGGGGAGGTTTGGCGGGTGGAGTGACGTGTGAATTTTTTGATGCGGGGCATATTCTCGGTTCGATTGGGGCGCTTGTTCGCGCGGAGGGGCGGCGAATTTTTTATACGGGGGATGTGAATTTTGAGGATCAAACCCTGATGCGCGGTGCACGGTTTCCGGTGGATGACATTGATGTGCTGATCATGGAGACAACACGTGGCAACAGTCCGGTTCCCACCGGGTTTACGCGCCATGCGGAGGAAAAACGCTTTTTGGGGGATTTGCAGGCGGCGCTGGATGACGACGCCCCGGTTCTGATTCCGGTTTTTGCGCTTGGCAAAACGCAGGAGCTGTTGGCGCTGTTGCATCGGGCGCGCAAAAGCGGTGAATTGCGCGGGGGATTTGGACTGTATGTCGGCGGTCTGGGAGCGAAGGTCACCGCTGTGACGGATCGTCTGCGCGGGCGGGCGCCGAGGCATTTCGGAGACCTGAAACTTGCGGAGTGTCTGCCAATGGAAGTCGTGGGCGGGCGGGATATCGCAAAACTCTCCGTTTCCCCGAAAACAGTTTACGCGGTGTCCAGCGGCATGATGACGGAAAAGACTCTCTCCAACGCGCTGGCTCCGCGCATTCTGGAAAATCCGGATGCGCGCTGCATGTTCATCGGTTATTCGGATCCGGCTTCACCGGCCGGTCGCGTGCGCGCCGCCGCATCGGGGGGCGAGGTGTCGCTTGATGCCGGCCAGCGTCCAGTTCGCCTGCGTTGTCGGGTGGATGAATACACATTGAGCGCCCATGCCGTGCGTGATGGATTGTTGGATTACGCCCGCAAAGCGCAGCCGGCAAAAGTTGTGCTGGTTCACGGAGATCCGCCGGCTGTGGAATGGTTCGCCCGCGAAATTCCAAAGGTTTGCCCGCACTCGGAAATCATTCTTCCGAATCCCGGTGAACCGGTGGAATTGTAGGAAACTTCCTTTTGAAAGGCCTTACGGCCGCCCGTCCCTGCCGGTCATGGGGACGAAGCGGACGGGTAGAACGGATTGTTTTTCGATGTGTCCGCCGTTTTTGCGAAGAAAAACAAGCTGTTGGCTGGTTGCGTCGCCGACGGGAATAATCATGCGTCCGCCATCACGAAGTTGGGCGACAAGGTCGGGGGGGATGTTGTCAGGCGCGCAGGTGACAACGATGGCATCAAAGGGCGCGTGCTCCAACCATCCGTGGTGTCCGTCACCGTGGCGGACCCGCACATTGGCAATGCCGAGGCGTCGGAGATTCCCATCGGCCAGAGCCGCAAGGGGAGCGATGATTTCGACGGTGAAAACTTCAGCACCGCTGTGAGCCAGAACGGCGGCCTGATAGCCGGAGCCCGCGCCAATTTCCAAAATTTTCTCCCCATTTCGGGGACGGATGGCTTCGGTCATGAAGGCGACGATGTAGGGCTGCGAAATTGTTTGCCCGTAGCCGATGGGCAGCGGACGGTCTTCATAGGCTGCGCCGCGCAGATCGGGTGGTACAAATTCATGCCTGGGGACGGTGCGCATGGCGTCGAGGGTGGCCGGATCGGAGATGCCACGGGCGGCAATTTGCTCCTCCACCATGGCGCGGCGTCGTGCATCAAAGGCATCCTCGGAGGGAGCGGAGCAGGAGGGGAATGACATGCAGGCGAAGATCAGCGGGCTAAGACGCCGCCACAGGAGCGCTGTTTGCGTTGTCTTCATGAGAGACACCTTCGTGCCAGGCGCGGATGTCGGCAAGTTGCTCCATTGTTTCCACCTGACCAAAGCGTCGGCGCAGGTCGCGGCTGGCCGGGAGTCCGCGTGAATACGCCATGAGCCGGGAGCGCATGGCGTGCATGCCTTTGTCGGGATGACGCCAGCGGGCCAGCTCTTCGCGGCAGTGCTGTTCGATGAGATTCCAACGCTCGGTGAGAGTGGGCGGTGGTGGTGCGGCGGTTCCGAGAAAAGCGGCGCGAATTTCCTGAAAAATCCATGGAGAAGTCATGGCGGCGCGCCCGATCATCAGTCCGGAAACAGGAGTGTTCTCCCAGCGTTGCAGGGCGATGGCGGCGCTGTTGATGTCGCCATTGCCCACGACCGGAATTTGCAGGGCGGACGCCGCTGCGGCGATGACGCTCCAGTCCGCCTCGCCCGAATACCCTTGGGCGCGGGTGCGCCCGTGAATGGTGAGACGTCGAATCCCGGCGTCCTCCAGGCGCAGGGCATTGTCTGTCGCATTGACGGAGGCTGAGTCCCATCCGATGCGAATTTTGGCGGTGACGGGCAGAGGGGCGGCGGTGCGAACGACGGCGGAGGCGATTTCGGCCAGAATATTTCCGTCGCGCAGGAGGGCGGAGCCGCCGTTTTTGCAGACAACCTTGTTCACGGGGCAGCCGAAATTGATGTCAATGAAATCGGGTTGCACCCAATCAATGACGGCGGCAGCTCCACGCGCCAGCTGATCCGGATCGGCGCCGAAAAGTTGTACGCCGATCGGACGTTCTTCGGACAGAAATTCGACATAGTGCGCCGTGCGTTCATTGCGGTGCAAAATGCCCTCGGACGAGACAAATTCGGTGGTGAGAATGTCCGCTCCGAGATTTTTGCAGATGCGTCGGAAAACGGAATTTGTCACACCGGCCATCGGAGCGAGGTAAAGCGCCGGCTGCGCGGGGCGGCGTGTGAATCCCGTGTCGCCAGGGTCGGCACTCATGCGCTGCCACCGATCCCGCCGGTAGCGCCGTCGGGTGCGCCGAGAAGAGCGCTCACTTCGCGCTGTACATCGGGAATTTGATCAAAGTTGAGATGCGGATTGGGAATGAGAAAGGTTTCCCCGGTTTGCGCGTGTTCGTAAACGAGCACGTCGGGGGCCTCACTGGTCATGGGTTTGAGCAGCCGTTTTCGCTCCAGCATGAGGGCGAGGATATAGCGCGCGTTGACGGTGCCTTCCTGGTTTTCCCCGATAAGTCGCCGCAAAATGCTTTCGGCGTCCTGTTTTGCCAGCGGTTCGGGCGTCGGTGGCGGGGGCGCTTCGAATTTTGATCGCCAGGACGAAAACGGACGGGGTTCATCGGGAAGCGACGCGCGCGCCTCCTCGGAGACGTCCTCGCGGCGAAATCCGTCGCCTTCGCGATACAGCGCGGTGAAGAAAAATTCCCCCTCTTGAAATGGGCGTTGCGTGACAGTGCAGGTGTCGGAGCGTTTTCGGATTTCCCAATCTTGTTGCATGGCGGAATCAGCTGAGGATATTTGGAATTTCGCGGTTCGTCGTGCGCATCCATATCATGAGGATGCCGATGCCGCCGAAAATGGCGACCGGCGCCCAGGCGGCGACATCGGGATCCAGACGGTGTCCTTTGCCGAGGGCGAGAAAAATGCTGCTGCTAAAGACCATTAGAAAAAACAAACCGATGGCCATGGTGATGCTGCCCATGAGTCCGCGGCGGGAATAAACAATGCCAAGCGGCCCGGCGATCAGGATGGCAATGAAGGTTCCCCAGGGCAGCGCCCAGCGGTAGGCCAGTTGCGTGCGGTAGGGTGCGAGGCGTGCGGGACTGAAATGCGCATTGTTGGCGAGATATTCCCGCAGTTCCGGAACCGACAGCAGGTTGGCGTCAAGCACGGAGCTGCTGATGCGCCATGGAGTCTCAGAAAAATTTCGCAGCTTGAGCAGTTCGAAATAGCGAAGGTTTTGCACATCGCCCTCCGGGGTAAAATCCACGACCTTTCCGTTTTCCAGCCGCCATGTGTGGGTTTCGTGATCGTAAGAGGCCTTTTCCGCATAGTAGTTGCGCAGGAGATTGCCTTCGGGATCTTCCTGGATGATTTGCACCCAGCTGAGGCGCTCAATGGCGGGATTGAGGCGCCAGATGTGCCAGAATCTCCGATCCTCGCGGTTGCGGTAAAGATGTCCGCGCACAGCCTTGCTGTTGAGGTCGCGATTTTTTCGCAGATCTGTCAGAATCGCCTTTTTGACAGCGCCGGCATGCGGGGCGGCGGCGTAATTGAGGGCGGTGGCGATGCCGGTGAGGAGAAGACCGAGGAGAAACAGCGGTGTAAGCAGACGAATAATGCTTCGCCCGGCACAAAGCATGGAGATGATTTCGTTGCGGCGCGACATTTGCGTGAGGGCGTAAAGTGAGGCCAGCAAAAGGCCGACCGGAAGGCTCATGAGAATGATTTCCGGAGCACGGTAGAGATAAAATTCAACGACGATGGAAAGCGGAGCTTTGTTCTCGATGAAGGAAGGTGCATTCTCGCTGAGGTCGAAAACGAGCCAGACGGAAACGAATCCCAACACGCAATAAAGCAATGGCTGGAGAACACGGATGAAAATGTATCGGTCGAGAATTTGCATCGGATGCGTTCGGCACGGTGTGAGGTGCGCCGGTACGTGTGCGGATGACACTATCCGACATCGGCCCGTCCGCATCAATGCGATTCCCTGGCGGACGGTTGCCTCCGGGTTTTTGCAAAGGGGGCGGGACGCATGATTTCGCTTGTTCCCGAGGAGCCTGCGGACAATGACCCGGCGGAGCGCATGAAGCGTATTTTTGCGCCGGGAGGATTGCTCTCCGAGGCCAATCACTATGAATTTCGCCCTCAGCAACTGCTCATGGCGCAGCATGTGGCGCAAACGCTGTCCTCCGGCGGTCATCTTGTGGCGGAGGCCGGCACGGGAACAGGGAAATCGCTGGCGTATCTCGTGCCTTCCGTTCTTGCCGCCGTGGAGGGCGGGCGGAAGGCGATTGTTTCGACGCACACCATCAATCTGCAGGAGCAGTTGCTCCACAAGGATCTCCCGCTGGTCGCCAAACTGCTGCCGCTGGAGTTCGAACCCGCGCTGCTCAAGGGGCGCCATAATTATTTGTGTCAGCGCCGGCTTCACAAGGCATTGGAAAACCGGGCGGAGTTGTTTACGACGCCGGAGATCGCCGAGCTGGAGCGGCTGCTGGACTGGAGCAGGCGCACGAAGGACGGCTCGCTGGCCGATCTCGATCCGCAGCCGGACGCCGCCGTGTGGCAGCTAGTTTGCAGCGAGGGCGGGATTTGCACACAGCGCACCTGCGGCGGTCAACACGGGCCGCGCTGTTTTTACCAGCGGGCAAGGCGAAAAATTGATGCCGCCGACATCGTTGTTCTTAATCACAGCCTGCTGTTCATTCTGCTGGCGGGCAGCGATGGGGCGGCGGAAGGGGCACCGGGTTATCTTTATCCGAACGACTTTCTGATTCTTGACGAGGCCCACACGATTGAGGGTGTGGCGGCGAAGCATCTTGGAATCCGTCTTTCGCAGTATGAATTGCGTTTTCTTTTGCAGAGGCTGTGGAATCCGAAAACCAAAAAGGGGCTGATGCTCACGCTTAAGGCCGGCATGGATGCCGCGTCGTCCGTCGTTGCCGCCCTGGATGAAAATGAAAAATTTTTTCAGGCGTTGTCAGGTGCCTGCTCCTTCGAAAAGGGGCGGGAGGCGCGCGTTCGTCGTCCGCTAGATCTTCCCGGCGATCTTGCGTTGCGGTTGCAGACGGTGCGGCGGATTTTGAGGGAGGCATCCGCCGACACCGACGAGGATTTGCGGGCCGAGGCGGCCGAGTGTTCCCTGCGCCTCCAGGCGTTTGCGGAGGGACTGCCTGTTTTCATTGAACAGCGGGAGGAGGAAAGCGTTTATTGGGCGTCGGTTTCCGGGCGTCAGAATCAGTTTGCAACGGCGCATGTGACGCCGGTTGATTTGGCCGGCGAGCTGCGGCGGCTTCTTTTTCGCGAGGGAACGACGGCCGCGCTCATCAGCGCCACGCTTTCCGTCGGGCGTTCTGATCTGCGGTACTTTCGTGAGCGGGTTGGGGCGGAGTCTGCGGAGGCGGTGCGGATTGGAAGTCCGTTTGATTACGCCAGTCAGATGAAAATTTATGTCGCGCGAAAAATGCCGGAGCCGGGTGCGCGGGATTATGAAATGGAATTGCAGCGGAGAATTGAAAGTTTTGTGAAGCTTACGGACGGCCATGCGTTTGTCCTTTTCACCAACGCCCGTCTGATGCGGAGTGTGGCGGGTGCGATGGACGCATTTTTTGCGAAGCGGAACTGGCCGTTGTTTGTGCAGGGGGAGGGATTGTCACGGCATCAGATGATCGGGGAATTTCGGGATCGGCCGCACTCGGTGCTTTTCGGCTTGGACAGCTTTTGGAGCGGGGTTGATGTCCCCGGTTCCGCACTGCGCAATGTCATTATCACCCGCCTTCCCTTTGCCGTTCCGGATCATCCGCTCATTGAGGCGCGGCTGGAGCGGATCCAGGCGCAGGGCGGCGATCCTTTTTCCGAATTTTCCCTGCCGGAAGCCGTTTTGAAATTGCGTCAGGGTGTCGGACGTTTGATTCGCACGGCGACGGACGAGGGAATCGTTGTTTTATTGGACAGTCGGGTGGCGACAAAAAGTTATGGCCGTGCATTTTTACGGGCTTTGCCGAAATGTCCCGTGGAGGAGGTTTCCTGACAATCATGAGTTCCGCCCGTCCTTTGTCCCCGGCGTTCGTGCGTTTGCCACTGGCCATCGCCGTTTTGCTGGCCATGCTTGCGCCATGGTGGATCGCCCGGATGCCGTCAGGGCGTTCGTTTCCGGGCTTCGTCGTCCCACCGTCCGCAGAACATGCGCCGGAGGCTGCGTTTTTTAAAACAAGGATCGTCAATCCCGGGAGTCCGCAGTCCAAGGCGCATTCCGCAACCCTTGTGGAAATGCCCGGCGGTTCGTTGTTGTCCGCTTGGTATGCGGGCAGCGGGGAGGGGGCTTCGGATGTGGGCGTTTATACGGCGGAACGGGGAGCGGACGGTGTGTGGTCCGAGCCGCGTCTAGCGATTTCGCGGGAGCGCGTGACGCAGGATTTGCGCCGTCATGTCCTGTCGCTCGGCAACCCCGTGCTGTTTGCGGATGAAAACGGACGGCTTGGAATGGCCTTTGTTTCAATTTCTGCGGGAAAATGGTCGGGCAGCTCGATGAATGTCACCTGGTCGTCGGATGGCGGACGATCGTGGAGCCCCGTAACCAAGCTTGTGCTCAATCCATTTGTCAATCTCAGCTCCCTGCCGAGAAATCCGCCGGCGACGCTGATTGGAGGCGGCTGGGCTGTTCCGATATATCAGGAGTTTCTTGGATTGTTTCCGGAAATTCTGTGGCTTCAACCCGGGAGGGGCGGCTTTTCGGCGACGGTGTCGCGCATCGCCGGAGGCATGTCGGTTTTTCAACCCGCACTGGTTCCGCTGTCCGGGAAACGGGCGGTGGTTTTGCTTCGCGATGCAAAGCCGGGGCGGCAAAGTTTGATGGCGACATGGACGGCGGACGGCGGGAAAACTTGGACGGCACCGACGGACACAGGGCTGCCAAATCCAAATTCCGGCGTGTGTGCCGTGCGCCTTCCGGACGGGCGTTTGCTTTGCGCTTTCAACGATTTGTCGAAAGGCAAGGGGGGCAAGCGGGAAAATCTGCGTCTGGCGATTTCGCGGGATGAAGGGCGCTCCTGGCTGCGCATCGCGACATTGGAAGAGGAGTCCGGACGGGAGTTTTCCTATCCGTTTATGATTGTCGGCGCAGATGGCAGGGTTCGGATGGTTTATTCGGCGCACGGTTCGCAGATTCGTTTTGCGGAGTTCAATCTTGCGTGGATTGACCGGCGGGAGAGGGGGGAGGGATTGTGAGTGGCTTCGTCATTTTTTGGGCGTCGTTTGTTCCCTGGCTTTTGCTGCTCTGCGGACTTCAACGGCTTCCCGGCTTGCGCGGCTGGAGGGGAACGCTTGCGGCGGCGGTGCTGGCGACGCTGTTGGTTTTCGTTCCGTGGATTTCTCATCCGCTGCCGTGGTGGTCGTCCGGTTTAAGCGCCGACTTTAGCATTGTGATGGTGGGATTGCTGCTGATCGCGATCATCGGGCGCGCATCGGGTTGCGTTCTGTTTTCGCGCAGCGAATGGAATGCGGCGTGGATATTTGGCGCCTGTGCCGCAACAGGGCTTTACCCGAGCGCATTTGGCGTCGGGCCGCAAAATTTTGACGCTTACGCACTGGGATGGCCCGGGTTGTTTTGGGAGGAATCCGCCGTGCTGTTTGGGGCGGTTGCCATCGCCGCCGCCTTTCTTGTATGGCGCGGAAATCGCTTCGGCTTTCTTCTTCTTTTTGCCTCGGCGGCCTTTGCCGCGAATCTTCAGGAATCGGATAACTTTTGGGATTACCTTATTGACCCCGTTTATGCGGCCGTTTCATTGGTCATGATTCCCGTGATCACCTGGTGGCGCTGCCTTCGTCCGACCGTCGCCTGTTTTTTGATGGCATTTGTTCTGATCGGTTCGGGATGCCATCGCGCGCCCCGCGCCGACCTTGTGTTTCTCAATGGTGCGGAGCCGGAGACATTGGATCCGGCGCTGATCACCGGTCAGCCCGAGGGTCGCGTGGCCAATGCGCTTTTCGAAGGACTGCTTGCCTTTGACAAACGCGGACAGCCCCAGCCCGGTGCGGCGGCAAGATGGGAGGTGTCCGAAGATGGACGCGTTTACACGTTTCATTTACGGGAAGGATTGGTGTGGAGCGACGGCACACCCTTGACCGCACGTGATTTTGTGGAGTCGTGGCGGCGGACATTGGAGCCGGAAACCGCATCGGAATACGCATATCAGCTTTATTACATCAGGGGCGCCAAGGCGTTTAACGAAGGAACGGATCACGATTTTTCCAAAGTTGGAATTTCCGCGCCGGATGATCGGACCCTGCGTGCGGAATTGGAAAATCCAACGCCGTTTTTTCCTGATCTGTGCGCTTTTGTGACCCTGCTGCCCGTTCCTTTGCACGTTATCGAAAAATATGGCGATGATTGGATCAAGCCTGGGCGGATTGTCGGCAATGGCGCTTACATTCTCGATGAATGGCGCATTAACGACCGCATTCGGCTGCGAAAAAATCCCC
>JACTMZ010000123.1 GCA_014584375.1 Verrucomicrobiota bacterium
TTCGCGCGCGGGGGAAAGCGACAGTGCCTCAATGATCGCGGCGTGGTTTTTATCCGAATGAAGACGCGCCACCGTGCCGATGAGAAGCCCTTCCGCCGGCAATTTCAGCGTTCGGCGAATTTCCGTACGATCGGGAGCGGGGCGGAATGTCGTTGTGTCAATGGCGTTGGGCACGACCGCTGTTTTCTTTGGCGCGAGTCCAAAGGTCGTTTGCAGATCCCGCGCGGTTTGTTCGGAAAGTGCAATGATGCCGGACGCCCGGCGCAGGCAGGCTCGAAAAATTCGGCGGCGCCTCCACGGGAGAGGTTCCAGTGTTTTTTGCTGGTGAACGACGGAGGGAATTCCGGCCAGTCGCGCCGCTCGTGTGGCGAAGATGTGCGCGTGGTGGGTTTGCGAATGAACAAGGGCGATGTTTTCCCGTCGCAGCCAGGAGGCGAAGCGTCGGATTTGGAGTGGATTGACGACTTTCGACGGGAAAAACGGTGCGAGGTGAATGCGTTCTCCCTTTGCCCGCAGCTCTTCGCCGAGCCGCCCCAATTCCCGCAGACAGACAAAATGCGCCTCAAATTCCGGCGCAAGGTGCGCCGCCGCTCCGAGGGCGAAATCCTCGGCCCCACCCACCGGCATGCTGACAAATACAAATGCGATTTTGCGCGGAGACAACTCCATCGCCTCATCCTGCATCGGACGGCGAATCGCCTCCATCGGAAAATTCATCGCCGGGCGTCATTTGCGTCAGTCCTTCCCCGCGCAATCGGCTGAGAAGGCCGCCGAACCGCCGCCGGGTGTCATTTTGCCGGACAGCCCGGGCGAGCGCCTTGCGCTGCCCCACGACGACGACCAGACGGCGTCCGCGCGTGACGCCGGTGTAAAGAAGGTTGCGCTGCAGAAGCGGAAAATGCTGCATGGCCAGCGGAATGACGACGGCCGGGAATTCCGAGCCCTGACTTTTGTGAATGCTGATGGCGTAGGCCGGTTCAATTTCGTCCAGTTCGTTGAAGTCGTAAAAAACACGGCGATCTTCAAAGGTGACGGCGACCTGCCGCTCCTCGGGATCTATGTGCTGAATCCAGCCGATGTCGCCATTGAAAACCTCCTTGTCGTAGTTGTTGCGCGTTTGCAGGACCTTGTCATGCACCCGAAATTTGGTGCCGAAACGTTCAATCTCGGGCCGGTCGGGCCTTGGGGGATTCAGGGCGGCTTGCAGTGCGAGATTGAGCTCGCGGATTCCCAGGCTGCCCCGGTGCATGGGTGCCAGCACCTGAACGTCCCGCAATGGATCGAGGCCGAGCCGCTTCGGAATTTCCACGCGCACCAAACGTAAAACAAGATCCGCGATTTCTGCCGGATCTTCACGATGGATAAATGCGAAGTCCGCGCCTTTTTCACCCGTTTCGGCAGGAATGCGTCCGCATTTTATCTCGTGCGCGGCTTGAACGATTCGACCGGCTTCGGACTGCCGAAAAATTTCCGTCAACCGCACGCTTGTCACCGCATTGTCGGCCAGCAGGTCGGCGAGGATGGTTCCAGGGCCCACGCTGGGCAATTGATCCGGATCGCCGGTGAGAATCAATGAGCATTGTGGCGGCAGGGCGCGGCAAAGCGAGGCCATGAGGGGAACATCCACCATGGAAAATTCATCCACCACGACGAGATCCGTGTTCAGCTTCCGCCGCCCATTGTGTTTGAAACCGCCGGAGGGCAGGGGCTCCAGCAGGCGGTGGATGGTGAGCGCCCGGCATCCGGTGGATTCCTCCATGCGTTTGGCGGCGCGACCGGTCGGCGCGCAGAGTTGGAAGCGCACTCCCTTGGCCGCAAGGATGCGCAGAAGGCTGTCGAGAAGCGTCGTTTTCCCCACGCCTGGACCGCCGGTGATGACAGCAACACGCGTGTTGAGGACTTGACGCAGGGCGTTTTGCTGACTGACGGAAAGTGTTTTTCCCGTCTTTTTTTGAACCCAGTCCAGCGCCTTGGGGAAATCCATCGCGGGATAGGCGGGCGGCTCTCCGGCGAGGTGGCGCAGGGTTTTGGCGATTGTCACTTCACCGGCGCGCAACGTGGGCGGAAAAACCATGGCTTCGCCATTGATTTCCTCGGCGAGGAGCTGTCCGTCGGCGACCTCGCGGTCAAGCGCGCCCGATACCGTTTGTTCATTCACCCCGAGAAGCTCCACCGCGTTGTCAAGAAGGACGCGTCGCGGCAGTGCGGTGTGTCCATCGGCGGAAGCCTGCGAGAGAACGTGACGAAGACCGCCGCGCGCCCGCAGGATGGAGTCATGTTCAAACCCAAGTTTGGCTCCCACGGCGTCGGCGGTTTTGAAACCAATGCCGGGAATATCGCGGGCCAGCAGGTAGGGATTGGCCCGCACGCGGGTCACCGCCTCCTCGCCGTAAAGTTTGTACACCCGCAGGGCGCGGCTGGAACTGATTCCGTGACTGTGCAGAAAAATCATGATGTCCCGGACGACTTTTTGCTCCGTCCAGGCGTCCTTGATTCGCCGCCGGCGTTCGGCGCCGATTCCCTCAACCTCCTCGAGCCGGGCGGAGTAATTTTCTATGATGTCGAAAACCGCGCATCCGAATTTTTCCACGAGTTTTTTGGCATAGACGGGACCGATGCCGCGAATGAGTCCACTGCCGAGGTATTTTTCAACGCCTTCGCGGGAGTCGGGTGCCTGGCAGCGAATGTTTGTGGCGCGAAGCTGCTTTCCATGCTCGCGATTGTTTTCCCAGCGACCTTCGGCCGTAATCCATTCACCGGGCGAAATGGCAGCCGTCACTCCCACCACGGCCACGAAATCCTTCCACCCCTTCACCTTCACCTGAAGCACGGAAAATCCGGTGTCCTCATTGTGAAAAATCACGCGTTCCACAAGACCGGAAAGACCGTCGGCGGGTGCTTGGTTTTCTGAAAATGCCACACCTCGATCCTATTTGCAGGCTTCCTGCCTCAAAAGAAAATTGGGCCGTCGTGCGCGTTTTGCCGCGCCGCGAAACATTTATTTTTCATGCCGTGTATTTGTTGCTTGCAATGTGAGGATGTTTGCGACAGAATGACCGACCAATTTTTAAATATGGCCAAGACTTCCTGGAAAGAGCGCGAAAAGCGCAAACGTAAATCCGTAGAAAAGTACGCCGCCTTGCGCGCCGAGCTGAAAGCCAAAGGCGACTACCTGGCTTTGTCCCAACTCCCGCGCAACGCGAGTCCGGTTCGGCTTTCCAACCGCTGTCGAGTCACAGGCCGCAAGCGGGCGTTTTTGCGTGAATTCCAGATGTCGCGCCTGACCTTTCGCGAACTTGCCTGCGCAGGTCTTATTCCGGGGGTTACCAAGGCAAGCTGGTGACCGCGCTCACAGTGCGGCCCCCCCTTTTGGCCGCCTCCGCGTGATTTAATAACTGCCGGAGCCGCCAAAGGCTCCGGCGGTTTTTTTATTTCATGCACCTATTATTTTCCCATTTGGCTGTGGCAGCGCCCGCTTCGGAATTCTCCGGCGGGGTGGACGCCATTTTTTTCCGAATGCTTGCGGTGCTGGCATTGGTGCTGCTCAACGGATTTTTCGTGGCGGCGGAGTTTGCCATTGTAAAGGTTCGCAACAGCCAGCTGGACGCGCTGGCCGATCAGGGCGTTCGCAAGGCCGCGCAGGCACGCAAGGTCACGGCGCATTTGGATGAATACCTTTCGGCGACGCAGCTGGGGATCACTCTGGCCAGCCTCGGATTGGGATGGTTGGGTGAGCCGTTTTTGGCGGCGATGATTCAGCCCGCCCTTCATTATGTCGGCATTTCGTCGGCGCCGCTCGTTCACGCCGTTTCCTTTGTCTGCGCTTTTTCCATCATCACCTACCTGCATATTGTGTTCGGCGAACTGGCGCCAAAGTCGCTCGCCATTCGCAAGGCCGTTCAGGTCACCTTGTGGGTAAGCTGGCCGCTCGGCATTTTTTACAAACTCTTCAAACCCGCAATTTGGTTTCTCAATGGAAACGCCAATGCTTTTTTACGCCGCGTTCTGAGAATTGATCCCGTGATGGAATCCGGCCTGGCACACAGCGAGGATGAGCTGCGCCTGATCTTGGCCGAGGGACAGGATTCCAAGGAATCCGCAACTCTTGGAAACGAAATCCTCATCAATGCCCTCGATTTGCGCAAGCGTGTGGTGCGCGACATCATGACGCCGCGCGGCGAGGTTGTGTTTTTGGATTTGGATGACGGATTCGAGCAAAATTTGCGCGTGGCGCGTAAGTCGGGGCATACGAGATTTCCGCTGTGCCGGGGGCATTTGGATGACGCCGTCGGCCTTATTCACATCAAGGATTTGCTGGCGCAGATTGCGGAAAAGCGGGACGACCTGCTTTCTATCAAACGCGAGCTTGTTCAAGTGCCCGAGATGATGCCGCTGGAGCGGCTGCTCAAATTTCTGCTCGGCAAACATGCGCACCTCGCCCTGGTGCTCGATGAATACGGCGGCGCAGTCGGCATGG
>JACTMZ010000111.1 GCA_014584375.1 Verrucomicrobiota bacterium
CCCGCTTACTTCAAAAAAACCATTGAGGATCAGCATGAGGGAGCAGGTGAGCCCGGCGGTTCTCATGCAGATGGCCCGGGAGCGGCGGATGCGCAGAGCCATGACAAAAAGCAGGACGAAGGCGGCGGCGACGACGAGGACGAGGACAATGCCGCCCTCGCCGACCAGCCAGAGGAAGCTGCTTTCCGGGTGGATCGGGCGACGGTCAAAAAGAGGCGGGAGGTCCAGATAGAACGGCAGGATGTATTCAAAATTCCCCAACCCGGCGCCCGCGACCGGCGCATCGGCCAGCATCTTTTGGGTCATGCGATAAAAATGAATCCGAAAATCCATTTCCCCCCCGGCCTGTACAGCTTGTCCGCTGCTGACGAATCGCTCCAGCAGGGCGGTTCCGCTGATGGAAAAAAGCGCGAAGGAAATGAGAAAAAAGGAAATTCCGACGGCGGCATAGTGATATTGTTTCCGCGCAAGTCCCAGAAGCATCCAGTATGCGCCGCCGCCCGCAAAGAGCACCAGCAGCCCCCCTCGGGAACCGTTGACGATGACGGCAATCGTCAGAAGCGCCAGCGAGGCGGACCAAAATAAAACGCCGCGTTTGCTTTGGCGTCTTACGGATTGATGAATGAGCGCCAGCGTCAGGACGCCCGTGATTCCCATGGCGGTTCCCCATTGGTTGCGATTGAGGAAGGGGCCGAATCCGTCCGTGCTTTGCCAAAGGGTCGGATTGTGCCCTGTCGAATGCGCATACAGGGCGAATGCCGTGACGGCAACCATGCCTGCGGCAAAAAGGCGCGCCAACGCCCCCCGGTTGCAGTGATCCCATTGCTGCGAAACGCACCACGCGACAAGGGCGAGTCCCGTCAGCCACAGCAACCAAATGTGGAATGTAAACCAGGGCTGGGGAGTGACAAATGGTGATGATTGGAGCGCCGGCAGGGCTTCCAGCCCCTTGCGCCAGAGGGGATGGAAAAACAGGGTTTTCGGAAGCCAGGCCGTCAGGGGTGCCACGGCGAGTGCGGCTGTCATCCACACAATTTCCCGTCGCGGCGCGCGAAGCGGCGGCCATACGAACCACAGGGCACCGATGCACATTGTGATCACGCCCTGCGCCCAAAGTGGACGCCCGCCGGCGAGGATGACCGAAAGCAGCAGCAGCGCCATGAGCAGCAGTCCGCCTCGGGGGATCAAAAAAGGATCCTTTTGCTCCAGCCAGCCTTGTCCTGATTTTTCCACGACTTCAGAATCTATCCGCCCGCCGCTTTGCATTGCAATGCGCGCCGAGTCATGGCGTGCGCAGGGGGGCGCGGCCGCTCCGGCTGCCATGGCGGTTTATTTGCCTCTTTCCAAGGATCGGTCAATGATTCTTGAATATCCACCGTCCGCATGTTCCATTGCCCCAATGCCACCCTCATGGAAAAGCGAAACGCGTGAATGTGACGCCGGTGGCTTTGTTTGTTTCTGACCCCCTCATGGACATTACGGCGCTTCAGGAATCTACGGACTTGTTCTGGTTTTGTCTCAAGACGCAGCCGAAGCATGAAAAATTGGCAGCGCAGTTTTTAAGGTCGAAGGCCGGATTGGAAGTCTTCAGTCCCTCCCTGCGTTTTCAACGCGTGACGGTCACCGGCCAAAAGAAGTGGTTCGAGGAGGCGCTGTTTCCCGGATACATTTTCGGACGCTTTTTATATCATGCCCACTATCGGCTGGTCGCCTCCGCAATGGGAGTGACCAAGGTGGTCGGCTTCGGGGGAAATCCCGCCGTGGTGAATGATGCGGTGATTGCCGACTTGCGACATTTTGTGCGGGACAACGAGGTGATCGAGATTGCGCCGGACATCGTGCCGGGGGATGAGGTCACCTTGCTGGAGGGGCCGTTTAAGGGACTGCGCGCGGTCGTCACGCGTGTCATGCCGGCCAAAGAGCGCGTGGCCGTGCTTCTCGACTTGCTTGGAACGCAGCGGGAAGTTGAAATCACCGCCAATCGCGTCGTTCCGGGAAAGGTTCATCCGCTCTCCGGACGTGCGGATAAATGACGGTTGGAGAAATAATTTTTGCACGGGAAAAACAAATCCCGAAGGAAGGGTTGGGAGCTTCGCCCAACCAGGGGCGGCAGCTTGTCCGGATGGCATGATTTTTGACGAACCCATACCTCGGCCGGACAGCGGGCCGCCGCGCAGGCGCGTTCGTCGCCGCAGAGCCGGAGGATCTTCGCGGGAGGACGGACGGCGTTCTTCGTCGCGGCGGGGAGGGGGGACGTTTGAGAAGGCGGTGCGGTTGCAGGAGCCAATTCGCGACGCGGATTCGCGTGACAATACGGCATGGCTTTGGGTGCTTGGCATTCTGATTGTCGCCGCTGTGGGATTTGCATTTTACCTGCACAGCGTCCGCAGTGTTCCATACCGGTTGCCTGGTGAGGCGCCCACGACAAGGTTGGCGCCTTTTGTGGATCCCATCCTCGCTCCGCTGGCGGTGGGGGCGGCCGGATATGACACCGAGGCCCTGGATGCGCTTGCCTCGCAGTTTCGATGGGAACGGGAGAACGCCCCCAAGGGTGATGCGGCTGTTTTTTCCGCCGCTGTTTCCATTACGGAATCCCTGCGGGAGGCTTTGATGGATCGCGACCGCCATTTGCAGCGGCTGATGGACATTGGGCCGGAGCACAGCGAGACGGAACGCAAACATCTCGAGCTTGCGGTGGATGTGAGCTGGCAGCGCAACTCCACCGCCTACCGCAACGGAATCGAACGGGCCTGGATGCGACTGCAGCAGTTGGAACAAGGACGCTTTCGCCCGGTGAGAAATGCAGACAATCTGTAAAAAACATTCGCAATTCGCTTTATGAAAGTTGTCATTCTCTGCGGCGGCCTCGGAACGCGTTTGCGCGAGGAAACGGAGTTTCGTCCGAAGCCGATGGTGCCGGTCGGCGGACGTCCGATCCTGTGGCATATCATGAAGTTTTACGCCACCCACGGTCACCGGGAATTCATTCTCTGCCTGGGCTACAAAGGGGAGGTGATTCGTGACTATTTCCGCAATTATCAATGGAACACGAGCGACGTGACGCTGCGCCTGGGGCGCGTTCCGCAGATTCGTTACCATACGCAGCATGATGAGGACGACTGGACGGTCACTCTGCTGGAGACAGGTGAAAACACGGCGACCGGCGGACGTCTCAAACGCGCCCTTGCCCATGTGGAGGACGATGATTTTCTTTTCACCTACGGCGATGGACTGTGCAATGTGGATGTCGGACGATCCATTGAAACACACCGCCGCTCGGGAAATTTGGCGACTCTTACGGCGGTGAATCCGGAGGGCCGCTTCGGCGACATCACGATTGATTCCGGCAAGGTGACGAAATTTCACGAGAAAACGGCTTCTAGCTCTCCGATCAATGGCGGGTTCATGGTGCTGAATCGCTCCATTGATTCCTACCTTTCCGGCGATCAGTGCATGTTTGAAACCGACGCCCTTCCGGTGCTGGCAGCAGAGGGAAAAATGGGCGCGTTCGAGCATGATGGATTCTGGCAGTGCATGGACACCTTTCGTGAACAGCAAATCCTTGAGGATTTGTGGAAATCCGACCGCGCCCCCTGGAAAATTTGGTGATTAAAAAAGCCCGACGACCTGTTTGTGGGTCGGATGGTTTGTGAGATGACGACAAATTTTAACGACACTTACAGCGGGCGCCGGGTGTTGGTCACCGGTCACACGGGATTCAAGGGAAGCTGGCTTTGTGAGTGGCTGTTGACCCTCGGGGCCGACGTGTGCGGGCTGGCGCTTGCTCCGGATACCGAGCCGTCGCTGTTTGTGCAGCTTGGACTCGAAGACCGCCTTCGCCATCGCATCGGCGACATTCGCGATCCGCATGTTGTGACGGCAGCGCTGGATTCTTTCAAACCGGACATCGTATTTCACCTCGCCGCCCAATCTTTGGTCAGGCGTTCCTATCAAGAGCCGCTGGCGACGTTTGAAACCAATGTGATGGGAACGGTAAATCTTCTTGAAGCCGCCCGGCTTTCCGCCCGCCCCTGCGCTCTTGTCGTGATTACTTCCGACAAATGTTACGAAAACCTCGAAACGGGTCGTGCTTATCGGGAATCTGACGCCTTGGGTGGGTATGATTGTTACAGCGCTTCGAAGGCCGCTGCGGAAATTGTAACCTCCGCCTATCGCCGGTCGTTTTTTCGATCTGGCACAGCGGACGTTCGTGTGGCAAGTGCCCGGGCGGGAAATGTGATCGGTGGGGGCGACTGGGCCGCCGATCGCATTGTTCCTGATTGCATCCGGCATTTGCAGCGCAATGAAGCCGTTCCCGTGCGGAATCCCCGCGCCACGCGCCCGTGGCAGCATGTGCTTGAACCGCTCGGCGGCTATTTGCTGTTGGGCGAACG
>JACTMZ010000014.1 GCA_014584375.1 Verrucomicrobiota bacterium
TGTCGGTCGGGTTGCGGGCAATATTGAGGACAAGGATCAATTGGGTTCGATGGAATTTGCGACGAAATTGGCGGGCGCAAAGCTTGTCATGGTTCTGGGGCACACCTCGTGTGGAGCGGTTCGCGGCGCGTGTGACAACGCTCGGCTTGGACACCTGACCGGTATTCTTAAAAAAATCCGCCCGGCGGTGGATGCGGTTAAAAAAGTCGTTGCGGAAAAGGATGCCACCTCCGCCAATTCCGCCTTTGTGGACAAGGTTGCCGCTGAGAATGTTCGTCGTACGGTTCGAGCCATTCGTATGCACAGCCCGATTTTGGCTGACTTGGAGGAGTCAGGACAAATTAAGATCGTTGGGGCCATGTTTGACCTGTCATCAGGCAAGGTTACCCTGCTTGATTGATGCGGCGTATTATCCGGTTGCGGCGCAGCAGCACGGCGCGCTGTTTTGATTTGCGCATGGCGCGGGCGGTTTGATCCATTTTCCCAGCGAAGCCTCGGAGGTTTCGCTGATGACCCGCCAGGTGACGATCATGCTGGAGGCCATCATGATGAGGGCGGCGGCGACGGGATGTAAAATTCCGGCGGCGGCCAGGGCGATGCCAATGACATTGTAGCAGGCGGCAAAGGCGAGATTGCGGCGAATGGCGCGAACAGTTGCACGGGAGAGCGCAATGGCTTGTGGAACGGCACGCAGATCGTTGCCGCTGAGTTCCAAGGAAGCCGTTTTACGAGGAAGATCGTTCCCTGCGGCCAGGGCGATGCTTGCTTCCGCAGCAGCCATGGCCGGGGCGTCATTGATTCCGTCGCCAATAAAAAGAACGTGGGCCCCGTCGCGTTGGAGCTTTTCCACCTCGCGCAGTTTGTCGTCCGGGGTCATTCCGGCGAGACATTCGGAAAATCCAAATTGCGCCGCGTTTTCCTTTCTGTCGCCGGTCATGACAATGGTGCGCAGGTTAAGGCGTCGCATTTCCTCAACAGCGGGGCGGGCGGAGTCACGCAGGGATTCGCGAAGGATGGCGAGTCCGCAGAGACGTCCGTTGCGGCGGATGAAAATTTCCTGACCACTGCGGAGGTGAGACTCCGGAAGTTTGCGGAGATCTTCGGGATGATCCTCCGGCTTGAGAAGCGCGGTGTTTCCAATCTGCAGCGTAACGCCGTCGGCAAGGATGCCTTCGATTCCGGTTCCCGGGAGAACGCGGATGCCACTGGCAAGAAGGGGGACATCCTCCGGCGCCGCATGACGAAAAGCACGGGCGATGGGGTGTGTGCTTCCGGTTTGAACAGCTGCAATCTCTCGCAGGAGCTGCGGGCGATCCGTATCGGCCAGACACACAAAGTCCGCAATCCGGGCATCGCTTTCGCTGAGCGTTCCTGTTTTGTCAAAGACAGCGATGTCGGACGAAGCAAGGGCTTCGATGGCGTCGCCGTCGCGGGCGATCAGGCCGCGTCTGGCAAGTGCGGCCAGGGCGGACCAAATGGCGACCGGCGTTGCGAGCCCCATGGCGCAGGGGCATGCGATGAGAAGTACCGCCAGTCCGTTGAAAACACCCGTGAGCCATCCGCTGTGCAGACTCCACCCGATTGTTGTGGCGGCGGCCACAAAAAGAACGACGGGCAGAAACCATGCCACGAGTCGGTCGGCTTCACGCTGGATGCGGCTGGGGTGGCGGCGTGCTTCGTCAATGGATTGCAAAAGTTGATCGAGCCGCCGCGAACGTCCCTTGGATGTGGCCCGAATAAGCAGGCTGCTGTCCTCAAGCAGGCTGCCTGCGAGGATGCGGTCACCAGGGCGTTTCGCCACGGGATATGGTTCGCCGGTGAGCGCGGCTTCCGAGACCAGGGCGGCACCCTCCACCACGACGCCATCCACAGGCACGCCCTGCCCCGCACCCGCCAGGATTTGATCGCCGGGGAGTGTTTCTTCCACCGGAATGCGCTCCGTTTTTCCGCAGCACGAGACGCGTTCGCAAAAGTCGAAGGCCGCCCCAAGTTTTGCGATGGAATCACGCAGGGCGTCGTATCGTCGCCGCGCCATGATTGTTCCAAATGTGTAAATGGCCACCAACACCGCGACGACTTCGTAGTAAATGTGCCCTTCGCCGGTGAGGGAGCACTGCACCGAGGCTGCAAAGGCCGCTGCAATGCCCAGCAGAAAAAACTGCTCCAGCACGATGCGTCCACGCAGGGTCGCGCGCCATGATTCGCGGAGAATGGGAAGACCGGCGAGCAGAAAGACACCGATGGCCGAAAGGGCGAGAATGCCGTGAATGACAATGTGTGCGGTGCCTTTGACCGGAGAAAGGTTTGTGGCGAGACTAAAAATCATGGCCTGACCCGCCAACAGCGCGGCTCCGCCAAGGCGCAGCCACACGCGGGCTTCGCTGCGGAGTTCACGGTCGTCGGAGCTGTCGGCGGCGTGGCAACAGGAAGACATAGGGCAAAAAGTTTAACGGATGCGGCTTTGCACGCAATGCGGGCTTTTTGCAATGGATGCTCGCAATTTTTGAGACATTCGATAGGAAGGTGGACTTCACTCAATATTACAAACATGCCTTCTTCCATTCGTTTCGGTTTCATTGGCGCCGGTCAAATCGCGGAATCCAGTGCTGCGGCAATCAATTCCCACTCCAACGCCAGCGTTGTTGCGATTCAGGATCTGAATCCCGAACGTGCGCGGACGGTCGCCAAACAGCATGCCATCGGAAAAACATACGCCGAGCCTCGCGAGATCTTTTCCGATCCCGAGGTGGACGCGGTGTACGTGGCCGTGCCGAACAAGTTTCATGTCCCGCTAACCATTGAGGCGCTCAAGGCGGGCAAGCACGTGATTTTGGAGAAGCCTTTTGCGATGAATTATACGGAGGCATTGGAAGCGGCGGAGGCGGCGAAAAAAAGTGGGAAAACCCTGACTTTGGGAATGAACCTGCGCTTTGGAGCGATGCAGCAGAAAATGAAGATGCTGGTTGAGGAGGGCTTTTTTGGGGAGATCTATCATGCCAAGGCCAATTGGCAGCGACGCACTGGGATTCCGAAATTGGGAACGTGGTTTGGCAGCAGGGAGCTTGCGGGCGGCGGATGCCTTTATGACATCGGCGTTCACCTTTTGGATCTGTGCCTGTTTGTCACCGGAAAATTCAAGCCGGTGAGCGTGATGGGGGCGACTTACACAAAGTTCGGTAATCGCGGGAAGGGTGAGGGTGGCTGGGGAAAATCGGAACGCTCCGACATCAAGTTCGACGTGGAGGATTTCGCCTCGGGATTCATTCGCTTTGAAGACGGGAGTTCGGTGTCATTGGATGTCACTTGGGCCTGCCATACGGATGTATCGAATCGGATGGATGTGCAGCTGTTTGGAACGGACGCGGGAGCGCATGTTCTCGCGGGAAAGGTGTTCACTCAGGATGAAAAAACCGGGGAATATCTGACGCGGGAAATTGTTCCCGGCGAAGTTCCGTTCACACATCAGGAACGCTTTTGCAATTTCATCAATCACCTCCTCGGCACCGAGGAGTTGTGTGTGACATTGGATCAGGCCCTGGTGGTGCAGCGCATTCTGGACGCACTCGCCGAATCCTCCGCGACGGGACGCGAAGTACACTTCGATTCCTGACCAATTTTACGCCTCAACTATTTTATTCATAAAGTTGAGGTATTTGAGCTTGGTTGCGTGGGTTTGTGCGTTAATATGGAAGCCGGTCTTTCTTATTAACGCACATGAATAAATTCGTCTATTTGTTGCCCGTTGCCGGGTTGGTTGCACTTGGATTCACCTTGATTCGAGCCCGTTGGATTGCCCGTCAGCCGGCAGGTAACGAGGAGATGCAGCGCATTGGCGGTTTTATCACCAAGGGCGCCATGGCGTTTTTGCGTGCCGAATATCGGGTGCTTGCGTTCTTTGTGATCGCTGTTGCCGCATTGTTGGCGTGGCAGGGGGCATCGGAGGCCGAATCGAGTCCGCTGGTGGCCGTATCATTTGTCGCCGGGGCATTTTGTTCCGCATTGGCGGGCTACATTGGCATGCGCGTGGCGACCAAGGCGAATGTGCGGACAACCCATGCGGCGCGGACGAGTCTCAACGGCGCGCTGCTCATTGCTTTCAACGGCGGCTCGGTCATGGGCATGGGCGTGGTCGGACTCGGTCTGCTGGGATTGAGCACGCTGTTCATCGTCTATGCATGTTTGTTCGGAGTGAGCAGCGTTATGGAGGTGTCGAAGGTGCTGACGGTTCTGACCGGATTTTCATTTGGCGCTTCTTCGATTGCGCTGTTTGCGCGTGTGGGTGGTGGCATTTACACGAAGGCGGCGGATGTCGGAGCGGATTTGGTTGGCAAGGTTGAGGCGGGCATCCCCGAGGATCATCCGCTCAATCCTGC
>JACTMZ010000087.1 GCA_014584375.1 Verrucomicrobiota bacterium
ACCCAATAGTCCACGGTGAAGGTCTCGGAGAAATCATCCTGCATGTAATCCTTCTGATCAAAGTCGGTTATATAGTAGTTGATGACGATTTCCTTGCCGACCTCGGCCTTTGGATTGATGAAGTAGGTGGAGAGATAGGGGATGCGATTGATGGGAGGGGTGTCGTTTGTGATTTTCGGCCTTTTTGCCGCCGGAGTATTTTCAGGGGCATTCGATGCTTGGGCGTGACCAAATTCCGGAAGAAGCGTGGGCCCCATGCCGACGGCAATGGCGGCGAGGGAGCTTTTTTTAATAAATTCGCGGCGGGTGGGTTTGTACATGGGATGGAAAAAATATAATGTGCGCCATTATATTATCCCTTTGGCCTGCGCACAAGCGCTGACGCCCGCCAATTTTTTATATTACCCGGCTTCGGCTGCGACGGAGGGCAAACAAGAGTGCAGAGGTTCCGCACAAGGTTAGAAGAGCGGCTGAGCCGGGCTCGGGGATCACGCTGTAAATCCAATCGGTGTGCTCGGAGACCCGGGTGTAGTAATTGACATCGCCATAGAGCCCCTGGTCCTCCCCTTGATTTGTGCGCGCGTCCCACGGATTCAAGCCCCATGATGTGACCCCGGCGAGCTTCCAGGCGCCGTTGTCGTAGATAAATGTCGGGCCGCCGCTGTCACCGGGCGCAGTTGCCCCTTCCAGGATGTTGTCAAATTCATCCATATATTGACTGTCGGAGCTGTTGGTTCCAATGATGTCGCCCTCCGGATTCAGTTCGGTGATGATGCTGTCTCCGGAATCCCATATCCATGGCGAATCATTGGTGGCGTAAGCCTGACCGAGCGTATTTTGATCGGGATCAGAATCGCCGTCAAAATCCGTGATCAAAAAGCCGCCGGTGTAGCCGGAGTTTGATTGATAAGTCAGGCGGTCAATAATATTTGCCGCTGCATAGATGATCGGGGGGGAATTGGTTTGGGGCTGCCAGGGTACGGTTCCCGTTCCCTGACGACCGCCGCCCAAAGTGATGCCGACTTTTCCGAGTTCGTCGGATTTCGAGTAAAGCTCCGGGAATGCAATGGAATTGGTGATTGGCGCGGAAAGACGGAAGAGAGCGATGTCCCAGCCCTGCGATGAATATACCTTTTCAGGTAACAGGGGAGGCGGCGGGGAAGTCCAAAGCGGATGCTGGTGGAGCGAATTGAGATCTGCCTCATATTCGACGCCGTGCAGGATGAATTGCAATGCGGTAAGGGTGTTGGTGCTCCAATTGTGGCCGGCTGTGAGCACCCATTCGTTGTTGAGAAGAGTCGCGGTTCCAGTGGATTCAAGCTGTCCCATGACAATATTAAGAATGCCGACGGCTTCAAAAACCGGATAGTCATCGTAATTTGTCGCAAGAGCGCGGCTGGCGGCCCATCCATTGGTTCCCGCATAGGTGAAATTATCGGCGATTTCAATGGCCTGAAGCGAGGAGATTGCGAGAGAAAACATGCCCAGAAAGGCGATTGTTCTGACAAAAGAAAAACGGCAAGGCCGTGCCGGAATGCGAGGCGTCGCAAGAGCGGACAGGGAGGGATTTTTGAGAGTCATAATACCTTCCTTACGCAGAAAATGGATAAAGTCACGTAAAAGTTGCTTTTAAAAGAAATGTTTTTTAAGAATTTGAGGGGCGGAGGAGAAGTACGGGCGGAGATTTGAGTGATCGGGTGGGCGGATTTTTTGAACAACCAATGGACACTTATGAAAATCGGCCAATGGGCCGGTTTTTGTGTGGCAGACCTGCGGTCTGATGTGGGATTGGGAGCGATCGGCTTGGGAGCGATCGGAAGTCGCAAAAATCCCTTTCATAAGTGAGCTTGCAAAAGAGATTTTCAGCGAGACTTCCCCGCCGTTGGTTGCGCCACCGACGACTCCCAATTTATTTACCGCCCACAACACCACTCTCAATTTTCAACGCGTCACACCCTTTTTACTCAAGTTTCAAGTTTCAAGTCTCAAGTTTCAGCCTTCTCTTCCCTTCCCTTCCCTCTCTCACTTTTGCCTGAAAATATTTTTAATTTAATTTTTGTTTGACGTTTAATGATTTTGGATGCAATTGAGCAGAGAATTTTTTTATGAAATTTTTCCTCCCAACAGGCGTACAAAGCCAAATCCATAGTGTACACATTTTTTTCAGCCTCATTTTCCCATGGTTGGGATATTGGGGATTAACTCAAGGTGCAGGGCGGATGTGTCGGGTTGTGGCAGGCGGACGGTGGAAAAGCGGTTTCCATACCTTTCACAAAACACCAGACAACAAAATACCAAACGAAAGACCCGAAGAACCATGAACACACGAAATCACACAAATTCCGCATGCAAAAAAAATTCGCATTGTTTTTGCAGTCTGCGTCCGAGCCGTTCGGCGACGGTAATGGCGCTGTTGTTGGCGGTGCTATTTCCATCCTTTGCCGCTTCAGGCAATGATGCAGTGTATCGCAATGGCTTTGAGGAAAGCGAAGGATACACGTCGGGGCCGTTGCTGGATCAAGGGGCGCGCCCTCCCGCGATAACCCAATGGGTTTATCCCGATGACAAAACGAAAGGCGGCGCGGACATTGTGACTGACAGCGCCGTCAATCACCTCTCCGCACCCCAGGGAAGCCAAATGCTCCAAATTCGATATGGAGAAGAAAACCCCGGCGTTCTTCAAAACTTCCTGTTGGAAAAAGACGCCATCAAACAGGATTTCAAAGTCACATTTCTTCTCGCTGTTGACGCAGGAGTTTCCGGAGGAACGTTTAATTTTGCCGTGATGAGCAGCTCGGGGTTGAACAGCGGCGCGTGGTTCGGCATTCGCAAGGTGACGGGCGACCCGGATCATTTCGGATTTTTTCGCAAAATGGTTGATTCAAACGGAAAGATTATTTTTGAAAAAATTGGGGACGGCGTTTTTGAACCGCATCAATTTTACAAAGTGGAATTGCGAGTCAATTACGGACAATTGACCTATGGTGGCAGCGTGACTGACGAGAACGGGAAGGAGGTTTTGAAATTTTCCGATCTGCCACTGCTGGATCATGACGGTCACCTGAGCGCCGGACGCGGATTCAATCGCCTCTACATCGGCGCGGATCAGGTTGGAACCAAGCCGCCCTATCTCGTGGATGACATTGCAGTTGAGCTTTTGCCGTAGGGAAGGACATATTGCGTCGTGCATATTCCCTCTCTCATCGAAAAAAAGCGTGATGGAGGCGCATTGACCGACGAGGAAATCCGCGTGCTCATCGGCGGTTACGTGCGCGGCGATGTTCCCGATTACCAAATGTCCGCGCTGGCCATGGCGATTTTTTTTCGGGGAATGAACGATGCGGAAACGACGTCATTGACCCTGCAAATGCGCGACTCCGGGGATGTTTTTGCGTGGCCGGACGGCACGCCGCCCAAGGTGGACAAGCATTCGACCGGTGGCGTAGGCGACAAGGTTTCGCTGATTCTCGCACCCCTGCTTGCCTGCGAAAATGTGTGGGTGCCCATGATCTCCGGACGCGGCCTTGGCTTCACCGGCGGAACGCTCGACAAGCTCGAAAGCATTCCCGGATGGCGTTTCAAATTGTCCTGGGAGGAAATGCTTGCGCAATTGGAAAAAGTCGGCTGCTTCATCGCGGGGCAGTCGGACAATTTGTGTCCTGCCGACAAAAAGCTCTACGCTCTGCGCGACGTGACTGGAACGGTTGCGTCACAGCCGCTCATTGTTGCCAGCATCATGTCCAAAAAGCTTGCCGAGTCGTTGGACCGTCTGGCGTTGGATGTCAAATTCGGACGCGGCGCCTTCATGCAAACCCGTGATGATGCGCAATGTCTCGCCGACGCGCTGGTGGCGGTGGGACGCCGGGCGGGCGTCGAGACGAACGCAATTCTTACTCCCATGGACGAACCGCTCGGGCGCACTGTTGGCAACGCCTTGGAGGTTGCGGAATGTGTGGATGTATTGCATGGCGCAGGCCCGCAGGACCTCATTGATCTCACTCTCGATCTCGCCGAAAACCTTGTTCCCGCATCGCGGGACGCGCTCCGCGCGCGCCTTCACAATGGCGACGCATGGGAAAAGTTTGTCGCCATGATTGAGGCGCAGGGTGGCGAGGCGGCTTCATTGGAAAAAATTCGGGACATTCATCGCGCTCCGGTCATTACAGACATTGTCGCCACAACTTCCGGTGCTCTCGTCAAACTGGATGCGCTGGAAATTGCCAAACTCGTCACTTCCCTCGGCGGCGGACGCTCCAAGTCTGATGATGTCGTGGATTTTGCCGTGGGTGCGGAGTGTTTGCGCAAGCAGGGTGATGTTGTGGAGGCCGGCGAACCGCTTCTCCGCATTCACAGCCGGGAACCGGTGG
>JACTMZ010000012.1 GCA_014584375.1 Verrucomicrobiota bacterium
GATTATTTGATCGGAACCGAAAAGCTTTGGCTGCGTCCGCTCCTCATCGGCATGGGGGCAACGGTTCTCATTCAAATGATGCTGACGGGATTGCAGCAGACGTGTTTGCTGCGCTTTCGCACAAAGCTGTCGCTGGCAAGTTCCGGACGATTCTTTGCACATGTGCTGCGATTGCCGATCCCGTATTTTGCGCAGCGTTTCTCCGGGGAAATCGGCTCGCGTCTGTCCTTAAACGACCAGGTTTCCGAAATGGTCGGCGGACAGCTGGCCACCATTGCGTTGAACTTTGTACTGGTGGCCTTTTTTGGAGTCCTGCTTTTCCTTTACGACTCCGTCCTCGCCCTCGTGGTCGTCGTGGTGGCCGTGCTCAATTTTTTCATTCTGAAACTTGTCGGCAAGGCACGCACCAATCGCAATCGCGTGGCCATGCAGGAAGGAGGCAAGCTTTATGGAACCGCCATCAACGGACTTTCCATGATCGAAAATCTGAAAAGCAGCGGCGGGGAGGACGACTTTTTTTCCCGTTGGGCCGGATATCAGGCGCGCGCACTCAAGGAAAAGCAGTCCCTGATGACGCTCACCCAATACACCTCGCTGGCGCCGACGCTGCTGGATGCAGTCTCATCCGCCGCCATTCTGACCCTGGGTGCGTTTCGCATCATGGATGGAGATCTGACGGTCGGAACATTGATTGCCTTTCAGGCGCTGGCCGGGCAATTCAACGCACCGCTGAATTCCCTGGTTCAATTTGGCAACAGCCTGCAAATGCTGGAGGCCAATGTCACCCGCATCAACGACGTCATGCGGGCGAAGGAAGATCCGATTTACAGTCACCAACGGAATCGCGCCGCATTCCATGGCATCGGAAAACTCACCGGTCATGTGGAATTAAAAAACATCACCTTCGGATATTCCCCCCTCGATCCGCCCCTCATTGAAAATTTCGGTCTTACATTGAAACCCGGGCAGCGTATTGCGTTGGTCGGCGGCAGCGGCAGCGGCAAGTCCACCATCGCCAAACTCCTTTCGGGCCTCTACGCCCCCTGGTCGGGCGAAATCACCTTCGATGGAATTCCCCTCGCGGAAATTCCCCGCGACATATTTGCAAGCTCCCTGGGCATGGTGGATCAGGATATTGTTTTTTTCAGCGGAACCGTTCGCGAAAACCTGAGTCTTTGGGACGCAACCGTTTCCGAAACCGACATAGCCGCCGCCGCCCACGACGCCGAAATTTCCGAGGTGATCACCTCGCGTCCGGGCGGTTATCAAAGTTTGCTGGATGAAGGAGGAGTGAATTTCAGCGGCGGACAGCGTCAGCGTCTGGAAATCGCACGTTCGCTGGTCACAAATCCCAGCATTCTCATTCTCGACGAAGCCACCAGCGCGCTCGATGCCTCGACGGAAGCGCTGATAGACCGCAACATCCGCCGTCGAGGCTGCTCCTGCCTCATCGTGGCTCACCGATTGAGCACGATTCGGGATGCGGATGAAATTATCGTGCTGGAAAACGGCCGTGTTGCGGAGCGGGGAAATTTCGAGGATCTCATGAAGGCGAAGGGAGCCCTCAAGGCGTTGATGGAGGCGTAATTTGATGACGCGGGAAAACAACATCCGACTCTCAGCCAGCCACACTCTTGCATTGGGAGAGGCGGGGAATCGTGTTCTGTACGTGGAGACGGGCTGCGTGGAATTATTTTTCATCTGCGACTCGGCAACCATGCGCGGACGACGCCATCATTTGGCGAGCTTCCCGGCGGGCTGTCGCATTTTTGACATCGGCTTTGGCGCGCCCGATTGCACCGTTTCCATTTTGGCGGCGGGGCAGACGGAAACTTCCGTCAGAACATCCGATTTCCCGGAGGAGCGTGATTCGGACTCCCTGGCAAAAAGCTGGAATCACTGGGTGGAACAGCTCGAGCTTGGTGTAGCTAAAATTTCTCCCGGCGAATTTAAACCGCGTCCGATCGCGTCGCCGGACGGCGGCGTACGGATGGAGGATATTGCGCAATTTCACAAACGGCTCTTAAACACGATTCGGGAAAAAACTAAGGAGCGCGAAGCACAGGAATTCGATGCGAGGGAACGCCGGATGCAGCGGCGCGAATCAGTCGGAGACGCGGCATGGGGGGAAATCGCCTCCGTGTTAGGCGGAGAACGGGACGCATTTGCATTCCCGGCGTCTTCCTCCCCTGCGGAATCCCTGGCATTCGCCTTCGACCTCGTTGCCCGTCTGCGCGGAATCACACCGCAGTTTCCCGAGGAGACATGGCAGGCCGATCCCTCCGCCGACGCCCGGGAAATCCTTGCACGCATGGCCAGGGCGTCTTCCGTTCGCATGAGAACAGTCGCCCTTGAAAATGAATGGTTTCGCCACGACAACGGGCCGCTTATCGGATTCCTGGAAAAAACGGGCGAGGCCGTTGCCCTTGTTCCCGCAGGACACAAGGGCTATCTTTTGCGTCGGGCCGACGGCTCCAGTCAGTATTTAAACGACAAAAGCGCGCTCTCGCTGAATCCCTTCGCGTACTTTCTTTACCGCAGCCTCCCGGATCGCAAACTCTCCATGCGGGACGTCATCCATTTCTCCCTATGGGGCAACAAGGGTGACGGCCTCATGCTCCTGGGCATGGTCATTCTGACGGGTCTGCTCGGCCTGATAACACCCGCACTGACAGGTCGCATCTTCGATCTTGTCATTCCGCAGGCGGAACGGCAGTTGATGGCGCAAATCGGTGTGGCGCTCATCAGCGCGGCTCTGATCCGATCCATGCTGGAACTTGTGCGGGGCATTTCGCTCTTGCGCATTCAAAACCGCACGGATGCCAACCTGCAGGCCGCCGTCTGGGATCGTTTGTTAAAAATGCCGGTGCGTTTTTTCCGCAAATACACGGCGGGAGACATGGCGACACGCGCACAGGGCATCACCGAAATGCACGAAATTCTGTCATCCGCCGGCTCCGCCGTCCTTTTTTCCCTTCCCGTCGGCCTTTTCAATTTCATCGTGATGTTTCAATACAACACGACGCTGTCCTTGTGGGGCCTTGGCCTGGCTTTGCTGGCCCTCTGCGCCTCGACTCTTCTCAATGCGCGACAGATTCTGGTGCTGCGCAAACAATACCATGTGCAAGGCAGACTGGCCGGACTCGCCTTTCAACTCATCAACGGCGTGGCCAAATTTCGCATCGCGGGCGCCGAGCGTCTCGCCTTCGGTACATGGGCAAAAGAATTTGCCAAACAGGAACGCCATGCCGTCCACGCAGGCCGCTGGGGCGTGGCATCACACACGTTTTTCGCCGGATACTCCCTGCTGACATCGCTTGTCATTTTTGCCGTGGTAGCCGGACTCAGCATCAAGGGCTCGACATTTACCACAGGCACCTTTCTCGCCTTCAACGCGGCGTTCGGCGCACTGGTCGGCAGCCTGACTTCCATGGCTGACAATTCCCTGAATTTGCTCCGACTGTTTCCACTTATGGAGCGCACCAAGCCTATTTTTGACGCGGAGCCGGAAGTTTCGCACAGTCGTGTCAGCCCGGGAATTCTCGACGGCGGCATCGAGATGGCGAACATTCGCTTTCGCTATACCGAAAGCGCACCTCCCATCCTGGAAAACTTTTCCCTGCGCGTCGAACCCGGCGAATTTGTGGCACTGGTCGGCCCATCCGGCTCGGGGAAATCCACCATTCTGCGCCTGCTGCTGGGATTTGAATCTTCGGAGAGCGGAACGGTTTTTTATGACGGCAAGGATTTGCAAACCCTCGATCCACGCGAGGTGCGCCGACAAATCGGCGTTGTTTTGCAAAGCTCCAAACTGATTCCGGGAGACATCTTTCGCAACATCGTCGGTGAATCAAGCCTGACTCTCGAAGACGCCTGGCGCGCAGCGGAAATGGCGGGCCTAGCCGACGACATTCGCGCCATGCCCATGCAAATGCACACGGTCATCAGCGAGGGCGGCGCGGGATTTTCCGGCGGTCAAAAGCAGCGCCTGGCCATTGCGCGGGCGCTCGTCAATTCCCCGCGCATCCTTTTCTTCGACGAAGCCACCAGCGCCCTCGACAACCGTACCCAGGCCGTCGTCACCGAATCCCTTGAAAAATTAAACGCCACCCGCCTTGTCATTGCGCACCGCCTCAGCACCATCATGCAGGCCAATCGCATTGTCGTCATTCGCAACGGACGCATTGTCGAAGACGGCTCCTATGAAAAACTCATGTCCCAACGCGGCTTTTTCCACGAGTTGGCCATGCGGCAAATGGCGCCGGAAGGCTGACGCCGGGCGAGGCCGAGTCACTCGCCGATAATTTTCACCAACACACCACCTCACGCCCCATGATCGTACGCTTGAGATGCGCGTCGGCATTATCCTCGACACCATTGTGCCTGTATTGATTGTGCGGCTTTTCCGGCGCGAGCTTTTCGAGCCATTTTTCAAAATCCTGATGCAGTCCGCTCTCGTCATCATTAATGAACACACTCGCGGTGATGTGCATGGCGTTGACGAGACAAAGTCCTTCGCGAATACCGCTGTCCCGCAGGCATTTCTCGACCTGCGGGGTGATATTGATAAGCGACCGGCGGGAGGATGTTTCAAACCAAAGTTCCTGGCGGTGGGATTTCATGATTGTCCCACTTCGCCTTGGAGCAAGCCGCCCTGCAAGCTATTATGACGATTGTCATGAAGGTCGAGGAACCAGCCGCCGATGATCCGATTCGCATTCCGGCCGCCCCCGAAGTGGCACAACGCGCATTGGACTTCGTCCGCAAATTCCCAGGGTGTTTCTGGTTCTGGAAGGAGAATCCTCCGATATCTTACCGTGATGATGTCGAGGAAGTGATACGCAACCTTCGAAACTATGGCGGCAAATCAGCGTGGGAAGCGGCCAAGGAATTGCGAAAATGCCTTTAACGCCATTCCAAAAAGACGTGATGTCCGTGCTGGATTCCCTGCGCTCCGAGTCCAGTCACTTGGCCGGCGGGCTCGTCCTCAACTAAGGGGAAAACTCGCCACGTTTTTCAAAGGTTTTCGACATTTTCCACGATACTGCCGAAGACCTTGTTACTGCCAGCGAGCGGGATGTACAGGCGCTTATAAACGCCGGTTACTCGGTGGAAAAACTCGAGCGGAATAACGACTGGTCGAAGCCCACATCAATCCGCCAGGCGCGCATCTCCCGAGGGAATGACTCCGTCACAATTGATTGGTCTCACGACTCCGCATTTCGATTTTTTCCCGTTGTCCGAGACGATGTCCTTGGCTGGCGGCTTCACCTTTTCGACATGGCGACGAACAAGGCTCTGGCCCTTTCCGCCCGCACCGAGACGCGTGACTACATTGACATTATCGAACTAAGCCGAATTTATTCACTCGAAACCATTCTCTGGGCGGCCTGCGGAAAAGACGACGGATTCAACCCCCTGTCGCTTTTCCAAATGATCATGCGATTTGCACGCATCAGCCCAGGGACCTTGGGAAAAATACAGGCGCGTGACCTTGATCCATTTGCGCTCAAGCAGGAATGGATCGCGATCTCCGATCAGGCGCGCGATGAAATGACCGCCCTTGCCGACGAACAACCGGACATCCCCATCGGAGTCGCCTTCGTGGATGCCAAGGGCGAGCCCGGCTGGATTCGCCGC